>VAZM01000058.1:1018-6685 GCA_005883135.1 Alphaproteobacteria bacterium | reverse complement strand
AGGACTGCCAACTCGAACGGTGCCGCGCCATGCACCCACGCGGCGATGTCGGCGAGCAGGGTTTCGACCTCCCTGAGCCACGGATTCCTTTTCACCGACATCGGATTGTAGGCGACTGGAAATAATTGCTCGAGCATCCCGCCGGGTACGCAGAGGGAGAGCGAGTCCGAGCCGTCGTTCGGACGAACGACCCAAGCGGAGCAAGCGGCTTTTCGGCCGTCCGGGAGTTCGAGTAGTCCATAGAGCGCAAGCGTGCTGTCGCGCGGCAGCATCTCCGGCGTAATGCGGATTGAATTTTCATATTCCTCGCGGCTGGGCCATGGACCAGTGAGTCGGGGATGGCGCCAGAGCTGCTCAGTTGCTCGCAAGAACAAGTCATCGTCTGCGGTCTTGCGATATTCGAGGCCTAACTCGAAATCGAAAGCGCGCCAGGTGTTCGGGCTGCAGTAGGTCGCACGGTCCACGCGACGCTCCGGTCTCGCCTTCGCTGAACGCCAATGAGACCTAAGCGCGCGAGGATGCGGCAACGAATCGTTGGAGTCGAGGGCCCGCACGGCAGAGGTGGAGCAAGAGCCGCTCGCGCGCCGTTCTCCGCAACCTTCCTCGGCATTGATAATGGTCAGCGAGGGCGGACGGCGGCTAATGCTCGAGGGAAGATGTCTGTTGGTGCGTTCCGCGATGCCGCTCCATCGCGTCGAAGCGCTCCGAGGCGGTCCGCGCAGGGTCTGGAATCAGCCCCAACCAATCTGTGGCAAGCCCCAACCACGCTGCCTGGTCGATCGCCGTCGTGACCTTCGCCGCCATGAGGCGGCATTCCTCTGCCTTGGCGCGATACTGGTCGGTTTTGGTCATAGGGTAGTGCTCCCGTACCTCGCCACAACGAGGAGAGCGGAAGATGGTTCCCTTGCCGGTGAGGGAACATTTGGCGAACCCGCCGGGAAAAAAGTGCCGGCCGGGCCGATCGGAGCTCCTGGCGCAGCGCGTTCGGGTCAGCCTCGTCAGCGTGAGCGCCCGGATGGGTAGAGCTTCGCCTTGCTGCACGTCCGCCGCGACAAGCGATGCCGCAGCCGCGCCGATGACCAAGACGAACTCGCGCCGTCTCCTTCGCTCATCTCGTCGGCGCCTCCCGCAAGAACGCGGCGCGCGCGGGTGTGCTGTCTCGAGGGGACCGTTTCCGTATGTGTTGAGTAAGCTGCGAGGATCAAAGCAGACAGTCGGTCCGAGCGCTGGACGGCGCGTTGGGCGCGGACTAGGCTTCCCGCGATTTCTCTGATGACCGTCCTGACTGTTCGACATGTCCAAGGGAGTTTGCGCATGCGATTGCTCGGCAGCCGGCACTCTCGAGTCTCATGGCTTGCAGGTTTTCTGGCAACCGCGCTGATTGCATCCGGCGCGTTCGCGGCCGACGTCATCAAGATCGGGGCGCCGCTCGCGCTCACCGGCGCGCTTGCGGATTCGGGCAACAAGCAGAAGCTCGGCTTCGATCTCTGGCTCGAGCGCATCAAGAAGGCCGGTGGCATCAAAGTCGGCGGCGTGACCTATCCGGTCGAGCTCGTCACCTATGATTACCAGTCCGACGGCAAGCGCGCCGGCGAACTCGCCGAGAAGCTCATCAATGACGACAAGGTCAACTTCATGACCGCGCCGTACGGCTCTGGCCACACCAAGGTGACGNNNGAACGCTACGGCATCCCGATCATCGCGTGTGCGTCGTCCGAGGCGGTGCATGATCAGGGCTTCAAGAACCTGTTCGGCACGCTCGCGCCATCGAGCGGCCTCACTGATGCGATGCTCACCAAATTCAAGGCGACCAAGCCCGACGTGGCGAGCATCGCCATCCTTGGCCGCGAGGACGTATTTCCCAAGCTGATGGCCGACCTGATGAAGACAGCGGCGGAGAAGAGCGGCCTCAAGGTGGTGTATTCCGGCTACTACCCGATCGGCACGGTCGACCATTCGGCGGCGCTGACCGCGATGCGCCAAGTGAAGCCCGATTGGGTGTTCATCACCGGCTACTCACAGGACCTGATCTTGGCGCGCAAGCAGATGGCCGATCTCGGGCTCAAGGCGCCGATCGTCACCATGATCACCGGGCCGGTTTACAAGGAGTTCATCGACGCGCTTGGGCCGCTCTCCGAAAACGTGACCAGCGCGACTTGGTGGCATTGGGCGACGCCGTTCAAGAGCGATGACGTGTTCGGGTCCACCAAGGGGTTCTACGACGCGGTCGTGAACGCGACCGGCGGCACCGAGCCGGACTATGTTCATGCCTCCTCGGCGGCCGCCCTCGTCGTGCTGCAGAAGGCGATCGAGAAAGCCGGCTCGCTCGACCGGGCAGCGGTGCGCAAGGCGCTCACCGAGCTCGACACCATGACCTTCTTCGGGCCGGTCAAATTCCGTGAGGACGGCATGAATAGTTCGCGCGCGCTGCCGCTCATTCAGATCCAGGAAGGCAAGCCGGTACTGATCTATCCCAACGAACTGAGCACCACCGCTATGCGTTTGAACTGAGAGGATCGCGCGCACATCAAGGGAGGAGCCGATGGCCGGGAGCCTGACCCAGGCGCAAGTCGAGCATTTCCGTCGCGAAGGCTATGCGTTTCCGTTCGACGCCATTCCGGCCGCGGAGGCGGCGAGCTACGTGGCAAAGCTCGACAGCTACGACGCGATCCTCGGCGAGGAGGCGCAGAAGCAGCTCAAGATCAAGGCGCACGTGGCGGCACCTTGGATCGTCGGGCTGGCGCGCAACAAGAACATCCTCGATGCGGTCGAGTCGCTGATCGGGCCCGACATCCTGCTGTTCGGCACCTCGATGTTCTCCAAGAAAGCGCGCGACGTCCGATTCGTGTCGTGGCATCAGGACGCCGCCTACTACGGCCTCGATCCGCAGCAAGAGGTGACATGCTGGGTCGGGCTGACCGATGCCGATACCGAAAACGGCTGCATGCGGGTGATTCCCGGCTCGCATCTGGGCGCCGACGCCGTTCACGATGAGACCTACGATCCGCAGAACATGCTCGGACGCGGGCAGACCATCCGCGATATCGACGACGGCAAGGCCGTCTACATGCCGGTCAAGGCCGGCCAGTTCTCGATGCATCACGAGCGCACGATCCACGGCTCGATGCCCAATCCGTCCGACCGCCGCCGTGTCGGCATCTCGTTCTTCTACATGCCGGCCCATGTGCGCTCGACCATCGGCCGGCGCACCGCGACTCTCGTGCGCGGCGCCGACAAATACGGGCACTGGGATCCTGAGCCGACGCCCAAGACCGATCTCGACCCGGTGTGCATGGAATTCCTGCGCCAGAGCTGGTCGCGCTATCGCGATCCGGACATGCCGCAGGCCGCAAAGCTCAAGGCATCGTGAAGTCGGTGCCCGAGTGGCGGCAGTAGCCGGATGGGGGGTAGTGAAATCCGGGATCGGCGCAGGCGGCTGGCGCGGCGGTCTCGTATTGTGCTTCCCTCCTTGCGCGCCTCGGACTTCGCTTCACGCGCGCGACCGACGAAGGCCTTGCCCGCCGCCGGCCCATGATCGACCTGCAGGTCATTCTCAATGGCGTGGTGCTGGGCGGGCTCTATGCCTGCGTTGCGGTCGGATTCAGCCTGGTCTGGGGCGTACTCAACGTCATCAACCTGCTGCACGGATCGCTGATCGTCCTCGGTGCGTACTTGGCTTATCTGGCGTTCACGGCGCTCGGCCTGCATCCGTTCCTGAGTCTGCCCCTGGTAGCGACGCTCCTGCTCGCCTTCGGCTATCTGCTGCAGCGCCACGTGCTCAATCACGTGATGACCGAGCCGGTGCTGGTAACGCTGGTGCTCACCTTCGGCCTTGATCTGCTGCTCTACAATGCTCTGGTCCTGTGCTTCACGGCCACGCCGCGCCGCATCGCGCTCGATCTCGGCCGCATCGAGATCGCCGACGTGGTCCTGCCGGTCGACCGCCTCGCCGCCATGTTGCTCGCGCTCGCGCTCACCGCCCTGCTCTACGGTCTGCTGCGCGGCTCGCGCCTGGGCCGCGCCATCGTGGCGGTGCGCATGGACCGTGACGCCGCGATCCTGATGGGCATCCGGCCGCGCGATGTCTACGCCGTGACGTTCGGGATCGGTGCCCTGATGGCGGGCGCGGCCGGGTGCCTGATCGCCGTGGTGTTTCCGTTCTCGCCGGGTCTCGCCGAGACGCTGCTGGGAAAGTCCTTCGTGGTGTGCGTGCTCGGCGGGCTCGGCACGGTGTCGGGCGCGCTCGCGGGCGGGCTCGCGCTCGGCCTCATCGAAAGCGTGTTCGGCGTGTGGCTCGGGCCGCAGAACGCCACCATCATCGCTTTTGCAATGCTGCTGCTCGTGCTGCTGGTACGCCCCGCCGGCCTCGTCGGCCGCGCGGGATATGAATGATGGACCGCATGCCCGCGCGCGACCGGATCGGGTTCATCCTCGTCGGATTGGGCGTCATTGCGTTCGCGCTCGCGCCGTGGATCGGCGGCAATTATCTCGTACGCTTCGCCACCAGCACCTGTTTGTTCATCACCATGGCGCTGTCGTGGAACTTCATCGGCGGGTATGCGCGCTATCCCTCTTTTGCGACCGCGGCATTCTTCGGCTTCGGCGCCTATGCGGGCGCTATCGCGCAGACGCGCGGCCTGGCGATGCCGGGCGCTTGGCTGTTTGCGGGCGTCTTGACGGCGATCTTCGCGGCGGCCCTCGGCTTCGTCATCCTGCGCCTGCGCGGCCATTATTTTGCGGTAGGATCGTTGGCGATCGTCGAGATCCTCAGGCTCGGTGCGTCGAGCTGGCATGGACTGACCGGCGGCGGATCCGGTCTTAACGTGCCGATCCTGCCGGGTGGTCCGGAATTTGCGAGCCGCGTATTCTTCTATTCGATGCTGGCGCTCGCCCTCTTCACATTCGCGGCGGCCATCTGGGTCGACCGCTCGAGCCTCGGCTTCGGCCTGCGCTGCATCCGGCAGAACGAGAGCGCCGCCAGCATGCTGGGCATCGACGTGGACCGGCTGAAGATCATCGCCTTCGCGCTCTCGGCCACTTTCGTGGGCGCAGGCGGCGCGATTTACGCCTCGTGGGTGTCCTACATCGATCCGGCCGAGTCCTTCCAGATCCTGCTCACCATCAAGGTGCCCGTCATGGTGCTGCTCGGCGGAGCCGGCACATTGTTTGGTCCGCTGATCGGGGTGCTGGCCTTCCAGATCCTGGAGGAGCGCATCTGGTCGAACTTTCTGCAGATTCACAGCGGCGTGCTGGGTCTGGTCATCGTTGTCCTTGTGTTCTGTCTGCCGGGTGGGCTGCTGGCGGTGCCGTATCGTGACATGTTTCGCCGCTTGAGCTTCTTGCGCCGCAAGGCGTTGCCATGACGGCGATCCTCGAAGTGGAGGGGATTTCGCGATCCTTCGGCGGCGTGCGCGCCGTGGACGGCGTGACGATGCAGCTCTCACCCGGCGAGATCGTCGGCCTGATCGGCCCCAACGGCGCCGGCAAGACGACGCTCATCAATCTCATGACCGGCGTGCTGCGCCCGAGCTCCGGCGTGGTGCGCTTTTGCGGCCGCGACGTGACCCGCCAGAAGCCGCACCAGGCGTCCCAGCGCGGCATCGCGCGCACGTTCCAGATCGTGCAGCCCTTTCCCGAGATGACGGTGCTCGAAAACGTCGCGGCCGG
>VAZM01000058.1:441-928 GCA_005883135.1 Alphaproteobacteria bacterium | reverse complement strand
GCGCCCTGACGTTGCCGGATCGCAAGCGCCTCGAGCTTGCCAAGAGCATCGCGATGAATCCGCGCGTCCTGCTGCTCGACGAGGTGAATGCCGGGCTCAATTCCGGCGAAATCGACTCGGCGCTCGACCTGATCCGCCGCATCTCGGCGCAAGGCGTGACCATCTTGATCATCGAGCATCTGATGAAGGTGGTGTTCTCCCTCTCCCACCGCATCCTCGTGCTGCACCATGGCGCGCTCATCAGCCAGGGCACGCCCGACGCAGTGGCGCGCGACCAGCGGGTGATAGAGGCCTATCTCGGGAGCAGATTTGCAGAGCGACACGGCAGGACCGGCCATGGCTGAACCGCTGCTGAGCATTCGCGAACTGCAATCCGGGTACGGCGACGTGACCGTTTTGTGGAGCATCGATCTCGATGTGAGCGAGGGCGAGATCGCCTGCATCGTCGGCTCCAACGGGGCGGGCAAGACCACGCTGTTGCGCACGA
>VAZM01000058.1:0-368 GCA_005883135.1 Alphaproteobacteria bacterium | reverse complement strand
GAGGGGCGTAGGCTGTTCCGCGGCCTGAGCGTACGCGACAACCTGCTGCTCGGCGCCCATTTGCGCCGCGACCGCGTCGAGATTGCCCGCGACCTCGATTTCGTGTTCGGCGTGTTCCCGGTGCTACGCGAGCGAAAATTGCAGGACGCCACCACGCTCTCGGGTGGGGAGCAGCAGATGTGCGCGCTCGGTCGCGGCATCATGTCGAAACCGAAACTGCTGATGATCGACGAGCTGTCGCTTGGCCTCGCCCCGCAGGCTGTCGAGCGCATGAGCGAGGCGCTGCGCGAAATCAACCGGGCCGGCATCACCATCCTGCTGGTGGAGCAGGATGTGGCGACCGCCTTCGACCTCGCCCACCACGCCTT
>VAZM01000057.1 GCA_005883135.1 Alphaproteobacteria bacterium | reverse complement strand
TGCCGGGAAAATTCGTCTTTCCCGGCGGCCGCGTCGATCCGGCCGATCGGCGCATGCCGGCGGCGCGCGAGCTCGATCCGCACGTCCAAGCGCACCTGATGAAGCGGCTCAAGCGCCCGGGCGCGGCCAAAGCGCGCGCGTTCGCGCTCGCCGCCATCCGCGAGACGTTCGAGGAAACGGGGCTCTTGCTCGGCGTGCGCGGGGAAGCGGCGAAGGTGCCGCGCGGGCCGTTATAACGCCGGCCGGCGACCCATGCGGCGCGAGCACCCGGCTCGCACCCGATCCACAAACCGCGCGCAAGGCGGGCGGACGAGGAGAAAATGAGCGACGTGCGCGCCGAGCGCATCGAGCGCATCGCCCACTTCGTTCAGCGGATGAACGAGGTCGAGCGCGATCTCACCTCTTCCTATGTGCGGCCGAAGAATGCGGCAACCCTGATCCTCGTGGACCGATCCGGGCGCGTGCCCAAAAGCGCCATCACGGCCACAAATTCATGCCGGGAAAATTCGTCTTTCCCGGCGGCCGCGTCGATCCGGCCGATCGGCGCATGCCGGCGGCGCGCGAGCTCGATCCGCACGTCCAAGCGCACCTGATGAAGCGGCTCAAGCGCCCGAGCGCGGCCAAAGCGCGCGCGTTCGCGCTCGCCGCCATCCGCGAGACGTTCGAGGAAACGGGGCTCTTGCTCGGCGTGCGCGGGGAAGCGGCGAAGGTGCCGCGCGGGCCGTGGGCGGAGTTTGCCGCGGCGAACATCCTGCCTGATCTCGGCGTGTTGCACTTCATCGGCCGCGCCATCACGCCGCCGGGACGCCCGCGCCGGTTCGACGCGCGCTTCTTCACCATGGACGCGAGCGCCATCGCGCATCGCATCGAGGGCGTCACCGGCCCCGATGCCGAGCTGGTCGAGCTCGTCTGGATGCCGCTCGGCGAGGCCAAGGAGCTCGACATGCCGGCGGTGACCGGCGTGATGCTGGAGGAGCTCGACGCGCGCATCGCCGACGGATTCGCGCCCGACCTGCCGGTGCCCTTCTACACCATGCCGCGCGGCAGCTTCCGGCGCGACATGTTGTGACGCGACCCGTCCCGCGAAACGTGCGAGCGGGCGCCCGCGTTCGCACGCACCTCACATGGGCGGCGCGATCCCGTCGCGGCCGACCGAGATGGTGGCCGCTTCCAGCGTGCCGTCTTCCTTCTTGTTCGCAGCGGCGATGAAGATTTTGGCGCCGGGCTTGAGCTCGCTCTTTTCGCCGGGGACGTAGGTCACGATCGCCGTGCTCGGTACCACCACGATCTTCTTCTCTCCGTCCTTGTATTTCAGCGCGATCTCGTCGCCCTCCACGCCTTTGACCATCTGCGCAACCGTGGCATTGGTCATGGTGCTGTTCGGCGAAAGGTCCCACGGGCGGTGCCCCTCCCCGGTGCCGCGCAAGTTTTCCGGGAAAATGTGGATTTCGACGGCCTTCTGGCTGCCGTCGGCCTGCGGCATGCCGGTGACGCCGATGAACGAGTTCTGCTTGATGTCGGCGAGCGAAGCCTTGACGATGCCGCGGATCGCGACGTTATCTGCGACTTTCACATGATAGGTTGTTTGGCCGTCCCGCGACTTGACCGTCAGCATCGATCCATCCACCGCTTCGATGGTGCCGCGCACCCGAACCGTGGAGGCCTGCTGCTGGGCAAAGCTTGCGGATGCGGCAAGCAGCAGCGCAAATCCCGCTCCCGCGAAAGCGCGCCGTGTCATCTGGTCCATTGCGGATCCTCCCGAGTTGGCGCCGATCGATGAAGGCCGGCGGCCGGATGAAAACCCCAGCACAGTCATGTTTATTCCATCCGCAGCAATGACATAATCGCGGCGCGAGGACAGTATGAAAGTTTCCCACCGACGGCAATTTCTCCGTCTCGCCGCGGGCGCTGCGGCACTAGCGGCGGTGCCGCGCACCGCGCGGGCGCAAGCCTATCCGTCCCGGCCGGTGCGCGTGGTTGTTGGTTTTCCGGCCGGCGGCACGAACGACATCCACGCTCGGCTGATTGCCGAATGGCTCTCCAAGCAATTCGGCCGCTCGTTCATCGTCGAGAACCGGCCGGGAGCTGCCGGCAACATCGCGCTTGAATCGGTCATTCGGACGGCACCGGACGGCTACACGCTCAGCGTCTGCGGCTCGACCGAATTGCGCAACGAGATTCTTTATAACGACCTCAAGTTCAGTTTCATGCACGACACGACGCCCGTCGCCAGCCTGACACTGGCAATGAACGTGCTGGTCGTGCATCCCGAATTTTCGGTGCACTCGGTCCCCGAGTTGATCGCCGCGGCGAAAGCCAATCCCGATGTCATCACGGTGGCGTCCTCGGGCCTCGGGTCCACGCCTCACGTGTTCTGGGAACTGTTCAGGAGCGCGACCGGAGCACGCATGTTGCATGTGCCCTATCGGGGTGGGGCACAGGCTCTCACCGACGTCCTCGGCCGCCAGGTGCAGGTCTACTTCGCCACCATCGCGGATGCGATGGAACACATCAAGGCGGGGAGATTGCGCGCACTTGCAGTCACCGGCGCAACACGGACGCCAGCGCTGCCGGATGTTCCGACCGTCGGCGAATTCGTATCGGGCTATGAAGCGCTCGGCTGGTTGGGAGTGGTCGCCCCGAAGGACACGCCCGCCGCGATCGTCAGGACGCTCAACGCGACGATCAATGCCGGCCTCGCCGACGCCAAAATCAATGAGACCATTGCCGATTGGGGTGAAACCGTGTTTGCCGGTTCGCCGGCGGAGTTCGCAGCGTTCATCGCGGCCGAAAACGCGAAATGGAGCAAGGTGATCCGAGCGGCGAACATCAAGCTTTAGCGGGTCCAAAGCACGGGCCGGCTTGCGCCTTCAGCGGTTCTCCGCGATGGATTTCAGCAGCGGCGCGATGCGCGCCATGTCGTTGCGGATATGGGCGTCGAACGCCTCGACGCGGATGTCGCGCGGTTCGATCCCTTGGACGCGGAGTTTCGCTTGCAGCTCCGGGTCTTTGCCGGCGTCCGCGATGGCTTGGCTGAGCGTTTTGAGCACCTCCTTCGCCGTCTTGCCCGGCGCCAGCACGCCATACCAAGTGGCATATTCGTAATCGATGCCTTGCGACAGCGCAGTCGCGATTGCGATCGGCTCGTTGATCGGGTCCTTAGCCCCGACCGCCAGCGCCTTGAGCCGGCCGTCCTGCAGGAGCGGCAGCACGAACGCCATAGGCACGAACGACGCCTGGATGCGGCCGCCCAACAGGTCGGCGATGATGGTCGCGCTCACCGTATACGGCACGTGCACGAGGTCGATGCCCGCCTTCAGCGCGAAATAAGCGCCGGCGAGATGGGTCGAAGTGCCGATGCCCGCCGAGCCGTAGTTGATCTCGCCGGGCTTTGATTTCGCGAGCGCCACGAATTCCTGCAGGCTCGACACGCCGAGCGACGGTGGCACGACCACAACGGCGGGCGCTTCGCCCACGAGCGATACGCCGGCGAAATCGGCCACCGGATCGAACGGCAAGTTCTTGTTCAGCGTGCCGAGAATGGCGTGCCCGGAGTTGGCGAACAGCAGCGTGTAACCGTCGGGGGCGGAGCTCGCTACCGCCTGGGCACCGATCAGTCCGCCGGCGCCGGCCCGGTTGGCGACCACCACCTGCTGGCCGAAACGCTTGGCGAGCTTGTCGGCGTAGAGCCGCGCCAGGATGTCGATTGCCGTGCCCCCGGTGATCGGCGCCACGATCGTGATCAACCGCGACGGATAAGGCTCTTCGCCGCGCACCGGCACGGTGAGACAGGCCGCCACGGCGATCGCGACGGTTATGCGCCGCGTGAAACTCCCAGCACGACGCGCGTTCATAGCAGCGCCACCGCGCGGATCGGCGAGGCCTCGGCGCCGATCAGCTTGAGCGGAAAGGCCACCAGCGTGAAGCGGTCCTTGTCGATCTGATCGAGGTTCTTCAGATACGGCATGGTGACGACGCCGCGCTCGCTCAGCGTGCGGGAATTGTGGAACACGCGCGGCGCGCCGGGCTCGTCGTTGCCATGATAGAAATCATAGCCGACGATCACCACGCCCTTCTCGATGCACCACATCGTCGCTCCGATGGTGAGATAGGGCGACTCTTTCATCCATGTCTCGGAGCCGCCGTCGTAGGCGTTGTTGTGGTCGGTGCGCAGCAGCAGGCGGTCGCCTGTCCTGATGCGATTGTCGAGCCGCTGCTCCAGGTCCTTCGCGGTGATCGCCTGGCCCGGCAGCTTATCGCGCAGGTCGGCAACGACGGCGGCGCCGATGAACAGCTCGAGCGGCAGCTGATGGATTTGCGTGCCGCCGCGCACGTTGTGTTCGGGCGCGTCCACGTGGCTGCCGGCATGCAGGCGCATGTGCACGCCGCGCACGATCTGGCCGGCGCCGCCCGGCGCGTCGTGCTCTTTGATCACCTCCATCTCGAACTGCATGTCCTTCTTGAACCCCGCGGGGGTGCGCATCGCGAAGTTCTTCGGATCGAGCTCCAGGCTGATGTCGACGATCTTTCGAAATTCAATGGACATGTCGCGGCTCCTCGACTCGCGATTGGTTCGATCTTGTCACATTCTTGCAAACTGACGACGGATAACGGGCCACATCGATATTGCTCCCCGCGACCCCCGCTCAACCCCGAGGCGGCGCTGACCACGCGCGCACGCGTCGCCTGGGCGCACGACTGGGTGAGCGACCCGACGCTCGCCGCCCTCTTCCAGACGCTTCTCGGCGCGAGCTTCGTCGTCAACCGGGCCACGCCTGCGAAGAACTCGGCGCTGACTTCCGCCGGCGCGGAGCTGCGGCTTGCCGTCGCGCTCATCGGCAAGTTCGCCGGCGAGTTCGCCTCCCACTCGTCGAGCTGCGTCGGCACCGGCACTCTGCGATAGATGCGGATGCCGCAATGCCCATGCGTTCGGCCCATGCGTTCGCCTCCCGACCTTTCTCGTCCGCCGCGGAGCGCAGCGAGGCACACCCGGGCCGAGAAGCGGCTTTCGCTTGCGTGGGAATCCCTATATACGTGCCCGCGACGCAACGCGATCGAGGCTTACCATGGCGAAAGCCGTCACCATCAAAGTCAAGCTGGTCTCCAGCGCCGACACCGGCTTCTATTACGTCACGCGTAAGAATTCGCGCACCATGACCGACAAGCTGGTGAAGAAGAAGTACGACCCGGTCGCCAAGAAGCACGTCGAGTTCCGCGAATCCAAGATCAAGTGACCCCCGGCGTGGCGCACGGGCGCGCGGGCGGCCGCACTCGCGTTTTTGCTCAATTCGGCTGTGAATTAGGCGCCCGCCCGCAAACAAAGGTGGCCGGTCGGGAGCGGCGTCATGAGGAGGCCACTCTTACCGCCCCCGAACCGGCCGAACCCCACGGACCCAGGAGATGCGGCGGACCTGAGCATTCCGCAGGGTTATCAATGCGATAGGCGATGCCGGATAGCCCCGTAGCCCGGGTCCTCACCGGGCCAGAAGCATCCTCTCATCGTATGCCGCACGGTAGCGCAACCACCTCGGAAATCAACAAATTAGGTTGTGGATAAGGCAGAGAATTTGGTCAAGCTAAACGGCCGCGGGAGTGGGCCGCTGGGCCAGTCACCCCCCTGCCGAGCCCCTCGACTGATCCGAGAGCGGGGGCCGGCCTCGGCAAACCAATCAATGCCTGACTTGGCAGATAGTCACGCCGAACCAAGGAAGCGGCGGATGGTTTCGATGAACTTGGCGACTGAGATCGGCTTCGACAGGTAGGCCTCGCACCCGCCCTCGCGGATGCGCTCTTCGTCCCCCTTCATCGCGAAGGCCGTCACCGCGACCACCGGAATGGCCTTGAGCTCGGGATCCTCCTTGAGCCATTTCGTCACTTCCAGCCCCGAGACCTCTGGCAGCTGAATGTCCATCAGGATCAAATCGGGACGATGCTTGCGGGCAAGATCGAGCGCCTCGATGCCGTTGCGCGTCGCCACCGTGTCGTAGCCGTGCGCCTCCAACAGATCGTGGAAGAGCTTCATGTTGAGCTCGTTGTCCTCCACGATCATCACGGTCTTCGACATTGCCGAGCTTCCGAGACGGAACGTTTGCCGGCAGCCGAATCGCCACCGCCGGACTTACCTGCGGGCGACAGGCTCCTCACCCTCTCCCGTTGCGGTATCGGACTGCGCCGACACGTTTGCGTTCCGAGGGCAGCGACTCAGGTCAGCCATAGCGCGTACTAGTGTGGCGGTTCAGAAGTCCGCATCATTCTTGCAGCGAGTCCGAAATGCGGACTTCTGAACCAAAGCCACACTAGCTCAATAAGTTGCTAGTGTCCTTCGATTCCGAAGTTCGCAAACGAGGCTGCGGCACAGTGATGCGAACTTCGGAATCGGGACACTAGTGCCGAGACGTTACGGAAACGCAAATGTTGCCGCCAAGCGTATTCACGCAGGCGCAGCCGGCGCGACATCCATGGTGCGACGGCTGAGCGCGATGTTGAATGTGTATCCGCCGAAGAGGTCCACCAAGGTGATGAAGATGAGCAGGAAGGCCGCCTCCCAGCGCGCGCCGCTGCCGATCAAGTGCGGCTTGCCAAAAACGGCGACCAGCACGACGGCGAGCGGCACCAACGACGCCATGCCGTCAAGGACGCCGATGAAGCGCCCGCTCGCCGAGGGCAAGGCGAAGGGGATGGAGATGAGTTGAAACGTCAGATAGATCGCGACGAGCCACGCCATGTTGAAGCCAAGCCGCTCCGGCGTGAGCCCGGCCTCCAGCCATGGGAATGATCCTACAAACCAAAAGAAATACACTTCCCACAGCGCCAAGCCCAAGGCGAAGAGAATGCTCAGCCCGGCGATGGAGAAACGGCCTTGGCGCATAGTCGCCTCCCTAAAATCGACGCCCTCCCCTAGCCGAGATGCCGCCCATGCGTCGAGGGACTTGTTTGGCCTCGGCCAGCGGCCCAGCCGCTTGATCGCGGCCTGCGAGCGCGCTTTCCTCGACGTCGCGCCGCCAAGTTAGAGATGTCATTGCCGGGCTTGACCCGGCAATCTATCCATCTTCGTAAGACTCTCTTGCAAAGGAGATGGATGCGCGGGTCAAGCCCGCGCATGACGGGTTTGGATCGTTTACTTGCCGCCAAAGGGGAGACTCGGCGTTTTGGGAGGTCGCCATGAGCAAGCAACGCCGATCTGCAAACCGTCCGGACCGGCAGGCCGCGGCCGAAGCGCTCGCCGTCGCCGCGCTCGCTTTCATCGCCGGCGAGCCCGAACGGCTGGGCCGCTTTCTCGCGATGAGCGGAATAGGCCCGGAGTCCATCCGTGCCGCCGCCCGCGAACCGCAGTTTCTCCTCGGAGTGCTCGATTATCTTGCCGCCGACGAGCTGCTGCTCATTGCATTTGCGGCGGAAAACACGATTCCCCCCGGCGCGGTGATGGAGGCGCGTGATACGATCGCCGGACGGCGTTGGGAGCGCCAGACGCCGTGACCCGATTCCGGCGGCCGCGCCGAGCGCGGACGCGACAGGCGGGAGAACCATGCTCGGCTTCTGCCGCGATTGCCGGCGTGACGCGCCGGAGCAAGCCGCCCGCTGCTCGGGTTGCGGCTCGCCGCGCCTGCTGCGCCACGCCGAGGTCGACACGCTGGCCATCGCCCACGTCGATTGCGATGCCTTCTACGCCACCATCGAGAAGCGCGACGATCCCACGCTCGCCGACAAGCCCGTGATCGTGGGTGGAGGCCAGCGCGGCGTCGTGCTTACCGCCTGCTACGTCACGCGCACGTTCGGGGTGCGATCGGCCATGCCGATGTTCGAGGCGCGGCGGCTGTGCCCGCACGCCACCGTCGTGCGGCCGGACATGGAGAAATACGCGCGGGTCGGACGGCAAGTGCGCGAGCTCATGTTCAAGCTCACCCCGCTGGTCGAGCCCGTGTCGATCGATGAGGCGTTCATGGATCTCTCCGGCACCGCGCGGCTGCATGGAATGTCGCCCGCCAAGGCGCTCGCCGGCTTCGCCGGCGAGGTCGAACGCGCGCTGGGCATCACCGTGTCGATCGGGCTCGCGTCGAACAAATTCCTGGCCAAGATCGCCTCCGATCTCGACAAGCCGCGCGGCTTTGCCGTGCTCGGCGGCGGCGAAGCTGCCGCGTTCCTCGCGCCCAAGCCGGTGGCGCTGATCTTCGGCGTCGGCCGCATCGCGCAGCAGCGGCTCGCCCGCGACGGGCTGCGCACCATCGGCGATCTGCAGCGCGCCGGCGAGAGCGAGCTGCGGCGCCGCTACGGCGCTGAAGGCGCGCGGCTCTTTCGCCTCGCGCGCGGGCTCGACGATCGCCCGGTGCGCGCCGAGCGCGAGGCCAAAAGCATTTCCGCAGAGACCACGTTCGATCGCGACATCGCCGAGTTCCGTCCGCTGGAGCTGCGGCTGTGGCGCCTCGCCGAGAAAGTCTCCGCCCGGCTCAAGGCGAACGCGCTCGCCGGCTCGACCGTGACGCTCAAGCTCAAGAGCGCCGATTTCCGCATCCGTACGCGGGCGCAGTCGCTCGGTCACCCGACCCAGCTCGCGTCGCGGATCTTCGCCGTCGGGCGCGATCTGCTCGCGCGCGAGATCGACGGCACGATGTTTCGGCTCATCGGCATCGGGCTCTCCAGCCTGTGCGAGGCGGACGGCGCGGATTTCGCTGATCTCATCGATCGCCGCAGCGCCGGGGCCGAGCAGGCGATGGATCGCCTGCGCGAGCGCTTCGGCGACGAAGCCGTGGTCAAAGGGCTTGCGCTCGAGGCGGAGCAGGATGACTAAGGCGAAGTCCTGGACGAACTCGCCGCGGCTGATGTTAGACTTCGCAACAATCAACGACAAACCCCGGAGGATCCTGGCCGGTGCCGCAATGCTTGGCACCATGAGTTCGGCGCCGGCGCAGACCCATTTGAAGGTCATGGTCTTCCCCGGCCTGTCCAACTTTTCGATCTTCGCCGCCGAGCACAAAAACCTGTTCGCGAAACATGGTCTAGCGGTCGAGGTCCTGAACACGCCGAACTCCGACGTGCTGCGCAACGGCCTCGCCAAAGGCGACCATCAGATCGCGCACGCGGCGGTCGACAACGCGGTGGCGATGGTCGAGCTTGCCAAGGCCGACGTCGCGATCGTGACCGGCGGCGACAACGGCTTCAACCACATCTTCGTCCAGCCGGAAATCAATGCGTACGCCGATCTGCGCGGCAAAACGGTCGTGGTGGATGCCCCGAACACCGCCTTTGCACTGCTCCTCTACAAGGCGCTCAAGGACGCCGGTCTCAACAAGGGCGACTACGCCGTCAAGCCGGTCGGCGGCACGACGGCGCGGCTCGAGGTCATGACCAAGGAAGGACAAGGCCAACGCGGCAGCCGCCGTGCTCAATCCGCCCTATACCTTCCGCGCCAGCGAGGCCGGGTTGAAAGACATGGGCACTGCGACGAAAGCGATCGGCGCCTATCAATCGGATGGCGCCTTCGTCATGCGCGAGTGGGCGAAAGCGAACAACGACGCGCTCGTGCGCTATATCAGCGCCTATGTGGAAGGCCGCCGGTGGGCGCTCGATCCTGCCAACAAGGCGGAGGCGATTGCGTTGCTCTCCGAGCGCCTCAAGCTTGCGCCGCAGGTCGCGGCGTTGGCCTACGCAGTGGCGACGGATCCCGCCGAAGGCATGGCCAAGGATGCGAAATTCGACATGGCGGGCTTTGCGAATGTGCTCAAGTTGCGCGCGGAGATCGAGGGACAGTGGGGCGGCAAGGCGCCCGCGCCGGAGAGATACGTCGACCTGTCCTACTACGACCGGGCGCTCTCAGGCCTGCGGTAAGCAAGAGCGTCTACACGGATAGGCATCCGACGGCGGCGCGCGGCATGCGCCGTCGTTCGCGTGCGGCAATCATCGGCACGGCCGCGCGCGGCAATCATCGGCACGGCGCGCTGTTGCGCAGCTCGAGCGAGGTGAGCTCGCCGCTGATGGCGAAGTCGTTGTAATCGAGCATCAGCGCCCGCGAGACGCCGTTCTCGTAGACCTCGAACCTGATCGAATAGACCGGCAGTTGGTCATCCCGCGCCGTCTTGTCGAAATAGCTCACCGTCACCGGCCATCGTTTGAGCGTGGCCAGCGCCGGCTCGCCCGCCGCGGCATCGGTCGGCACGCGCTCGTTCGGGGCGATCGCGGGGCCTATCACGGTCAGCGTGTTGTAGACTTTCTCGCCCTTCTCCGATCCATCGTAGACGGGAAGCTCGAGAATATTCTTGTCCTCGCGTGCGGCCTCGATGATGCGCCGCATGTGATCGGTGGGAAATACCATAGCCGCCTCGAGGTCGAACTTCTTGGCGGCGGGCTCCGTCAGGCTGACTGCGACCTTGTCGGGCTCGCGTTCTGCCTCTCCGTCGACGGTATCGACCAGCGTCTCGTTGAGATAGTTCTGCGATTTGAAGATGAACTTCTTCGCTGCGCCATCCTCCCAGGTGGTCGAGCGAAGGTCGCTGAGCGTGACTTTGCCCTCCCCATTGTCGAGTTCCGACACCTGACGGAAATGCAGCGCGTAGCCGTCGCAGGCGTTGCCGGAAAAATCGTAGAGAATGCGCCCGCGCGCGGCGGCCGCCGGCGAATTGCCGCGCGTCTGCGCGAGCTTGAGCTCGTAGATCGCGCGATGGGAGGCGAGCTCGCCCGCCGGAGTCGGAAAGGTCACGGCCGCCGTCGCCAGGACAGCGCAGAGTATCGGCCTGCCGAAGATCGTCATCGCCATCTGCTCCGCCCCGCCGGCATGCGCCGCAACATAGGGACGCTGTTCGCCTCCTGCAACCATGCAATGCCCGAACGCGGACATGGGCCGCTTGCATGCTTACGCCCGATCGGCGAAGACAAGGCATTCGATCCAGCACAGCAGGAGGACGTTATGGCCGGAACGGTCGACAAAAAGCTCGCCGAGCTCGGAATTACGCTTCCCACACCGGCAAGCCCCGTCGCCAATTACATCCCGTTCGTGCGCGTCGGCTCGCTGCTGTTCGTTTCCGGTCAGATCTGCCTCGATGCGGCGGGCAAAGTGGTCGCCAAAGGCAAGCTTGGCAACGGCGTATCACTCGAGGACGGCCAAAAAGCGGCACGTGCCTGCGCGATCAACGTCCTGGCGCAGGTCAAGGCCGCGCTCGGCGATCTCGACAAGGTCAAGCAGGTGACGCGCCTGGGCGGCTTCATCAATTCCGATCCGGCGTTTCTCGATGGTCCGAAGGTGATGAACGGCGCCTCCGATCTCATGGTCGCGGTGTTCGGCGACAAGGGACGGCACGCCCGCACGACTGTCGGTGTGGCGGTGCTGCCGGGCGACGCCGCGGTCGAGGTGGAAGGCATCTTCGAGATCGCCTGACGCTGCCGCGAATGGCCGATCTGGATTGGCTGATCGCACGGCCGTTGGCGCATCGGGGTCTACACGATGATGCAAAGGGCATCGTCGAGAACACGATGTCGGCATTCGCCGCCGCCATCGCCGGAGATTATGGGATCGAATGCGATCTGCAGATCAGCGGCGATGGCGAGGCGATGGTGCACCACGACGACGCGCTGGGCCGGCTCACCGAAGGAGCCGGCCGACTGGATGCAATGACAGCCGCCGAGCTCAAGCGCGTCGAGTTCAAGGGAACCGCGGACCGCATGATCACGCTTGGTGAATTGTGCGACTTCGTGGCCGGCCGAGCGGCGATGCTCATCGAGTTGAAAAGCGCGCGCGCGGGCGACCGGCGGCTTGCCGCCCGCGCCGCCGATGTGCTGTCCGGCTACGGCGGGAACGCCGCGGTGATGTCGTTCGAGCCGCGCCAAGTCGCAGACCTGCGCAATATCGCGCCGCGGCTCGCGCGCGGGATGGCGGTGCGTACTCACACTTGGCGCGACGTCTTCGCCGCGCCCAAGCAGGCCATTGCTGCGCTCGCGCCGACGCTCGCATCGCGCCCGCAATTCCTTGCCTATTCCGTGCGCGACCTGCCCGCACTGCTCCCGACGCTCACGCACAATTTGCTTGCCATGCCGCTCCTCGCCTGGACGGTGCGCAGCGCGGATGAGCGGCAACGCGCCGCGCGTTATGCCGACCAGATGATTTTTGAAGGATTTCGGCCGTAAACTTGCATGACCAAGGCCATGATCGAACTGACCCTGCGCGTGGCGAATTCCATCGGCGAGGTGGCGGCTGAGGCCTGGGACGCGTGCGCCAATCCGCCCTCGCCGGTGCGCGGCAATGGCGGCCGCGGCGGGCCCTGCGCGCGGCCCCTCGACCAGCAAGAAGCGAATTTAACAGACCAATACAATCCCTTCATTTCACATGACTTCCTCTCCGCGCTGGAGCTGTCGCAATCGGTCCGCGCGCGCACCGGCTGGCAGCCCATGCACCTCATTGCCGAGGACGCCCGCGGCGAACTCCTGGGCGCCGTGCCGTGCTACGTGAAATCGCATTCGCGCGGCGAATACGTCTTCGATCATGGCTGGGCGGAGGCCTACGAGCGCGCGGGAGGCAGTTACTATCCCAAGCTGCAGGTCTCGGTGCCGTTCACGCCCGCCACTGGGCGGCGTCTGCTCGCGCGGGCGGGCCCGCACGCCCAGGCCGTGCGCGCGCATCTCGCCGATGCGCTCATCGATATCTGCCGGCGCTCCGGCGCCTCCTCCGTCCACGTCACCTTCCCGACCGCGCCGGAATGGGAAATCTTGGGCGCACGCGGCTTCCTCAAGCGTACCCACCAGCAGTTCCATTGGGAGAACGCCGGCTATGCCGACTTCGACGAGTTCCTCGCGGCGCTAGCCTCGCGCAAGCGAAAGACCATCCGGCGCGAGCGTGCCGACGCGCTCGCGCCGGGCATCGACGTGCATTGGTTGACCGGCTCCGACCTCACCGAAAGCGTGTGGGACGCATTCTTTGCTTTCTACATGGAAACCGGCTCGCGCAAATGGGGCCGTCCCTATCTGACGCGAGAGTTCTATTCGCTCGTCGGCGCAAAGATGCGCGAGCGCATCCTCCTGGTGATGGCCAAGCGCAATGGCCGCTGGATCGCCGGCGCCATCAATTTCATCGGCTCCGACACGCTGTTCGGCCGGCACTGGGGCGCGATCGAGCACCACCCGTTCCTGCATTTCGAGCTCTGCTATTATCAGGCCATCCAATACGCCATCGAGCACAAGCTTGCCCGCGTCGAGGCCGGAGCCCAGGGGGAGCACAAGATCTCACGCGGCTACATGCCGACGACGACCTATTCCGCGCATTACATCCTCGACCCGGCGCTGCGGCGTGCGATCGAGGATTTCCTCAGGCGCGAGCGCGCCTATGTGGCGGCGGCGGAAGAGGAACTCGCGGAGGCGGCGCCGTTCCGCAAGGAATGACGTGCGCCTAAGATGGGAGAGAAAATCATGCCGGTCTACGATCCCACCAATATCTTTGCCAAGATCTTGCGCGGCGAGCTGCCCTGCCACAAGATCTACGAGGACGACAAGGCGTTCGCCTTCCTGGACATCATGCCGCGCGCGAGCGGTCACGCGCTGGTCCTGCCGAAGGCGGCCGCCCGCAACATCCTCGACGTCTCTCCCGACGATCTCGCGTATGTGATGAAAGTGGCGCAGAAGATCGCCAAAGCCAGCGTGGAGGTGTTCGGCGCCGACGGGGTGACGATCCAGCAGTTCAACGAAAGCGCGGGAGGCCAGGTGGTGTTTCACCTGCACGTCCACGTCATCCCGCGCAAAGCCGGCGTCGCGCTCAAGCCACCGGCGAGCGTGAAGGAGGCGCCGGACGTGCTCGCCGATCAGGCCAAGCAGCTTTCCGCGGCGCTGAAGTGAGAGCCCGACCTTGCGCTAGTCGCCCCGCAATCGCGATCAAACCTTGACCAACGGCACCTTCGGCACCGAGCCGCGCGGCGACGGGCCGCCGCCTTTCGGGCCCGGCGGCTTGCGGCGCGGGCTGCGGCGCTTGCGCTTCGCCTCGGGGATTTTCTCGGGCTTGGGTGTGACCGGTCCGTCGAGATACTCGAAGCCGAGCTTCTCGACCCCGGACTCGTCTTTCGTCATGACGACGCGCACATGGCCCCCCGCCTTGAGCTTGCCGAACAGCACTTCGTCGGCGAGCGGCTTCTTGATGCTCTCCTGAATGAGGCGCGCCATCGGCCGCGCCCCCATCTGCTCGTCATAGCCGTGCTTGATCAGCCAGTTGGTGGCCTCTTCCGAAAGCTCGATGGTCACGTCACGATCGCCGAGCTGCGCCTCGAGCTGCAGCACGAACTTCTCCACCACCTTGGCGATGATCTCGGGCGTGAGATGCGCAAACGTGATGATGGCGTCGAGCCGGTTGCGGAATTCCGGCGCAAACAGCCGATTGATCGCCTCGAGGTCGTCGCCTTCGCGCTTGATGCGGGTAAAGCCGTACGCCTGCCGCGCGAGATCGGACGCGCCGGCGTTGGTGGTCATGATCAGGATGACGTTGCGGAAATCGACTTGCTTGCCGTTGTGATCGGTGAGCTTGCCGTGATCCATGATCTGCAGCAGCACGTTGAACAGATCCGGATGCGCCTTCTCGATCTCGTCGAGCAGCAGAACGCAGTGCGGATGCTGGTCGACGCCGTCGGTAAGCAGGCCGCCCTGATCGAAACCGACATAGCCGGGCGGTGCACCGATCAGCCGCGAGACGGTGTGGCGCTCCATGTATTCCGACATGTCGAAGCGGATCATCTCCACCCCAAGCGCGACGGAAAGCTGCTTTGCCACCTCGGTCTTGCCGACGCCGGTCGGGCCCGAGAACAGGTAGCAGCCGATCGGCTTTTCCGGCTCGCGCAGACCCGCGCGTGCGAGCTTGATCGACGCCGAGAGCGCGCCGATCGCCTTGTCCTGGCCGTAAACGACCTGCTTGAGCGTCTGGTCGAGATGCTGCAGCACCACCGCGTCGTCCTTCGACACGGTCTTCGGCGGAATCCGCGCCATGGTGGCGATCGTGGTTTCGATTTCCTTGATGCCGATCGTCTTCTTGCGCCGGCTCTCCGGCAACAGCATCTGCGCCGCGCCGGACTCGTCGATCACGTCGATCGCCTTGTCCGGAAGCTTGCGGTCGTGGATGTACCGCGCGGACAATTCGACCGCCGCCTTGATCGCCTCGGACGTGTACTTGAGCTTGTGATAGTCCTCGAAATAGGGCTTGAGGCCTTTGAGGATTTCGATCGTGTCGGGAACCGTCGGTTCGTTCACGTCGATCTTCTGGAACCGGCGCACGAGCGCACGGTCCTTCTCGAAATACTGCCGATACTCCTTGTAGGTGGTCGAGCCTATGCAGCGTAGCGTGCCGGAGGCGAGCGCCGGTTTGAGCAGGTTCGAGGCATCCATCGCCCCGCCCGAAGTCGCGCCGGCACCGATCACGGTGTGGATCTCGTCGATGAACATGATCGCGCCGGGATAGGCCTCGAGCTCCTTTATCACTTGCTTGAGCCGCTCCTCGAAATCGCCGCGATAGCGCGTGCCGGCGAGCAGCGTGCCCATGTCGAGCGCGAACACCGTCGCGTTTCTGAGCACGTCCGGCACCTCGCCGTGCACGATGCGACGGGCGAGGCCCTCGGCGATCGCGGTCTTGCCGACGCCGGCATCGCCGACGAACAACGGGTTGTTCTTCTGCCGGCGGCACAGCACCTGGATGGTGCGGTTGATCTCGGAGTCGCGCCCGATCAGCGGATCGATCCTGCCCTCGCGCGCCTTCTTGTTGAGATTGATGCAATACGCTTCGAGCGCGTCACCCTTCTTTTTCGTCTCATCGCCGGTCTTGGCATCGGTGTCCTCGTCGGCGCCGCGCACCGGCCGCGCCTCCGACATGCCGGGCCGCTTGGCGATGCCATGGCTGATGTAATTGACGGCGTCGTAGCGCGTCATGTCCTGCTCCTGCAGGAAATAAGCGGCATGACTCTCGCGCTCGGCGAAGATCGCGACCAGCACGTTGGCACCGGTCACCTCCTCGCGTCCCGACGACTGCACGTGGATGACGGCACGCTGGATCACCCGCTGGAATCCGGCGGTGGGCTTGGAATCCTCGTTGCCGTCGCTGACCAGATTTTCCAGCTCGCTTTCGAGATAGGCGGTCAGGCTGCGCCGCAGCTTGTCGAGGTCGACATTGCAGGCGCGCATGACCGCGGCGGCGTCCTGGTCGTCGATCAGGGCCAGCAGAAGATGTTCGAGCGTGGCGTATTCGTGATGGCGCTCGTTGGCCAGCGCCAGAGCGCGGTGCAAGGACTGCTCGAGATTGCGCGAAAACGTCGGCATGTCAGCTCTCGTGATAACGCGTTATATAGCCCCGGCGTTCCTGCTTTTCCATCGTCGTTACTTCTTTTCCATGACGCATTGCAGAGGATGCTGGTGTTTACGGGCAAAATCCATGACCTGCGTCACCTTGGTCTCGGCCACCTCGTAGGTGTAAATCCCGCACTCGCCGATGCCGTGCTGGTGCACATGCATCATGATTCGGTGTGCGGCCCCGTGATCCTTGTTGAAGAAGCGTTCGAGCACGTGGACCACGAACTCCATCGGCGTGTAGTCGTCGTTCAACAGCAGCACGCGGTAGAGGCTCGGCCGCTTGGTCTGTGGCTTGGCCTTGGTGATGACCGCGGTGCCGGGCGCTCCCGTTCCACGCCGTTTGTGGTTGTCCTCGCCCGCCAGCCGCGGGGGGCCCAGCCGGTTTGCGGCGCTTGCGGTCATTTCGGTCGCCGATGAGTTCATGGGTATTTCGGATCGGGACATGTGGCGCTCGAGCCGCGGAAATGGAAGGATCGCTGGGTCATAATAAGGACGGCGCGGGCCCGGTTCCAGATCGTGCATGTCCTCGAATCGTCGGCAATTGTGACGCATTTCATTCGCATCGTTTTTGCAAATCCCGTGCCGACCGGACCATGTCGCTGCAATCGACGGACTTAATTGCGGACAATTCGGGGCGGTTTTTCGGGAAATCTCTGAATTTCTGGCGCGACATTTCAACTGTTACGCGCCCGTGATCCGGAGCGCGGGAGCCGCGTGGGTCAAGTATCGGCGGCCCGGCTCGAGGGGCGGCGTTTGCCACGAATTCAGCGGCAGCAGGCAGCATCGAGACGAAAAACGGCTCTGCGTACTCGGCCGAGGCAACTTTAGCGCCTGGATTTGCGTTTCGTTGTGCGTCGCTCAGGTCAGCGTCAGCCCCTGAGCAGGATCGCCGGCCGCGCATAGCTTTGACATCGACGCGCCACAGCCCGGCGCAAAAAATAAAGCCCGGCTCGGGCAGCCGGGCTCACTCATCCTGCGCCGTGGCGATGCGTTACTTCACTTCACTAACGGGGCCTTGCCAAAGTGAGTCTCGAACGGCTTGTAGGCCTCCTTCGCAAGGGCGGCATAGAGTTCGCCGAGCTTCGTCGCCTCCGCCACAAACGTCTCGTAGGCGCTCTTGGCATAGTCGCTCTGCACCTCGACCGCCTTGTCGAAGGATTTCGCACCGAGGAGTTTCTCGGTCGCGGCGGTGCTCTGCTCGAACACCTTCTTCGAGTAGTCCGCGATCTCGACCGTGATCGCCTGCAGGCTCTTGGAAAACGCGCCGAAGGACCTCAGCGTCGCATCCATGTTGTCCTTACCCAACTTCTGCACGTCGTCGATCCTAACCATGTCTAACCTTTCCGGCAGCCTCGCCGATTGCGTGTGACGTTCCGGTGTCTCCAGCCGGTCAGCCGGATTAGACCGAATATATTGCACTGCACAAAAAAGTCAAGGGTCTTGCTGCAGTGCAATATGGTAGTACCATCCGGGGCTTAACCGTTTCGCAATCGGCCTCTCGTATGGTTTTCGGGTGCCGCCCAGGCGGCAGGCCATCCGCCGTCTGGTTGGAAAATCAGAAGCAGGAGGAGGCCAAAAAGGTCGGAAAAACTTCAGAAAACCGCCCTTTTTGACTCGTCCAATCGCTTTACCTCGGCACGACAGGGGTGTCAGCGCTCCGAACGGAGCGCGAAGGGGAACGAGGACGGGGGAAATACCATGCTGCGGATCCGGACCGGAGCCCGTGACGGGCTTCGTTGGGGTTTGTTCGGTTTTGTCGCTGCTGTTCTCACGCTGTCAAACGGTCCAAGCTACGCCGCGCCTTACGCGGATATCGTCATTGATGCCAATTCCGGAACCGTGCTGCACGCCACCAATCCGGACGCGAGCCGGCACCCGGCATCGCTGACCAAAATCATGACGCTCTATCTGCTGTTCGAGCAGCTCGAGGGCGGCAAGCTCAAGCTCGACAGCGCGCTCAAAGTGTCCGCCGAGGCAGCGGGACAGTCGCCGACCAAGCTCGGGCTCAAACCGGGAAGCACCCTCGCGGCCGAAGAGGCAATCAAGGGCATGGTCACGCGGTCGGCGAACGATGCCGCCGTCGTGGTGGCAGAGGCGATCGCCGGCAGCGAGAGCGACTTCGCCCATCTGATGACGCGCAAGGCGCAGGCGCTAGGAATGAAGGGCACGGTGTACAAGAACGCCTCCGGCCTTCCCAACGACGACCAGGTCACGACCGCGCGCGATCAAGCCATTCTCGGGCGCGCCATCCAGGAGCGCTTCCCGCGCTACTACAAATATTTCTCCATCCGCTCGTTCACCTTCCGCGGCCAGTCGATTTCCAACCACAACCATCTGCTCGGGAAGGTGGACGGCGTCGACGGCATCAAGACCGGATATATCAGCGCGTCGGGATTCAATCTGGTGACCTCCGTGCACCGCGGCGGACGTTATCTCGTGGCCGTGGTCATCGGCGGCAGCAGCGGTGCGAGCCGCGACGCGCGTATGCGCGACCTCATCACCGAGAAGATCACGCTGGCGTCGATCAAGCGCACGGCGCCGATGGTCGCCGAGGCAGACCACCCGGCTCGCAATTCGGAGACGGCGGTGGTGGCGAAGGCCGAGGCGAAGCCCGAGCCCATGGTCGTGACCAAGAGCGAGCCCCGGCCCGCGCCGATGGCCGTGGCCAAAGCCGAGCCGAAGGTTGCAAACAAGGTCGACGTGAAAGCTGAGCCCAAAGGCGAGGCGAAGCTCGGGCCGCGGTTTGCGGTGGCGAGCGCCGTCAGCTTCCCTGCGCGCATCCATGCGGCTGCCCCGGCCACGGAGGCGACGCAATCGGAGGCAACGGCGACGCTGACGCAAACGCACGTCATCATCGGCTCGACCGAACCGATCCAGCCGGTTCTGGTGAAGACGCTGACGGTCAGAGCCGTGACCAAGACCGCTTCGCTCGTCCCGGTACAGGTCACCTCCCCCGCGCATGAGGCTCAGCCCATCCCGGCCGTCCTGTCCGCGTCCGCGGCGGCGCCTGCCGAGGCCGCACCGCCTGCAGCCGCCGCACCCGTTGCGGCCGCAGAGCCGGAACCCGCGCCGGCGCCGGCCGCAGCGACGAAAGCCGAACCGCCAGCCTCCGGCGCAGCCGCAGCAAAGCCGGAGCCGATAGCGCCGGCGATGGCGATGAAAGCCGACCCGGAACCCGCAGCTGCGCCCAAGCCGGATGCCACGCCGGCACGCGCGCCGGCAGTCGCGGCCAAAGCCGAACCGGCGGCAGCCTCAGTTGCGCCGGCGATCGCTGCGCCAGCCGCATCGACCGCAAAGACCGCCATGGCGGCAAAGCCCGCCGCGCCCGTGCCGGCTGCCAAACCCGCCGCCGTCGTGACAAAGCCGCAGCACCATCCGGGCTGGATCATCCAGGTCGGCGCCTTCCCCGCCGAGCAAGCCGCCAAGCAGCGTCTCTCCAACGTCCAAACCAAAGCGTCGAAAATGCTGACCGGCGCGGAGCCCTTCACCGAAACGGTCGATAAGGGTGGCACCACCTTCTACCGCGCTCGCTTTGCCGGACTCGACAAGGAGCAAGCGGAAGCGGCTTGCAAATATCTCAAGAAAAACGACGTCGAATGCGTGACCGTCAAGAACTGACGTCGATCGAAGGAAGGCAGTCGTGTCGCCCAGGAGCCGCCAGATGTCGCGGGTAACGAAGTTTAGCGATGGCGGCGCAAAAGGACCTCCTTGGCTTCATTGACGCGGGCCGCGAGATACGTCGACCCCCCTTGGTCGGGATGCAGTTTCTTCATCAGCGCGCGGTGGGCGCGCCCGATATCCTCCGCGCGCGCCCCCGGCTGCACGCCAAGGATCTGATACGCCTCCTCCTCGGTCATTTTGCCGCCGCTCCACCCCAGCCCGTGCGTGCTCGTTGCCGCGTCAGCCTGCGCGTGTTCACGCCAGCGGGGCTCCCGGCGGTCCAGATACGCCATCAATAGCGCGCGGCTTTCCTCATCGATCTCGGCGAGAAAGCCGGTGAGCGTTGCGATGTCGAGCGCGTCGAGCCTGGCGCCTTCATGCCGTCCGGCGAGAACGCGCCCGCGCATCGCGCCGGTGTCGTGATCGAGTTCCATCTCGACGAAAGCCGAGCGCACGCGCGACATCTGGCCTGCGCGCTTCTGCGTGCGCGCGGCAATCCCCGGGATGCTCCACGGTAGCCATCCAAGCAGACCGAGGCCGGTGAGGCCGAGCGGGATCGCGATATCGAGCCGTCCGCGCACCCCGAGCACGCCGGCGACGGCGAGCGCGCCCAGCCCCCCTCCGGTCTTCAGCACCACGGCGGCCGTTTGCGGATTGACCTTGGCGAAGGCATTGAGCGCCCACAGCACCAGCGCCAGCACCACGAGGCCGAACAGGATCGTGGCCATTACGATCTCATCTGCTCGAGCAGCTTGATCGCGCCCATCTGCCGCCGCGCCGAGAGATCGGCGAGCGCGCGCATGCCGCCGGCGGCATACGCAGCCGCCGCCCGCAACAGCTCGGCGAGTTGATGCGCCGCGCCGGGATCGAAACGACAGTAAGCGCCGCACGTGAGGCGGGCGATTTCGCGAAAGGCCTGCTCGGTGATCGGATCGAAGCCCTCCTGGAACATGAACGCCGGTACGCCAAGCAGTCCGAGTTCGCCGGCGGCATGACAGAGATCATCGAGCTTCTCTTCCATGGCGTCGCCGACGAAGACCAGCGCCTGCACCTTCGTGGCTTGGGTTTCGCGCTTGGCATGCGCGATGACCTTGCCGATTTGCGTGTGGCCGCCGCGGCAATCGATGCGTTCCATCAGCGCCGCGAGCCGCTCGGCCTGCGACACCCAGCGCGAGGCGCGGCATTCGCCGAGACCACGATAGTAGACCAGTTGCACGTCGAGCCCGCCGATTGCCGCCGCTTCACGGAACATGTCGGCCTGCAGCCGACAGGCCGGATCCCACAGGGGTTGGCGGCTCATGGTGGCGTCGAGTGCGAAGATGAGACGCCCTCGCCGGCCGGCTTCGGTCGCGGGAGCGAGCTCCTTCACCCGGGCAAGGAAAGCATCGATCTCCGCACGCGTCGCCGGCGCCGCCGGCGCGCGGGCGCGATGGGTCGATGGCCGGTCTTGACGATCATTGGCCATGGCAGCAGGCACTTCAAACTAGTGTGGCGGTTCGAAAGTCCGCATCATTCTTGCAGCGAGTCCGAAATGCGACTTCTGAACCAAAGCCACACTAGATCAATAAGTTGCTGGTGTCCTTCGATTCCGAAGTTCGCAAACGAGGCTGCGGCACAATGATGCGAACTTCGGAATCGGGACACCCGTTAAGGTGGCCATAACCGGCTTCCGGCGCAATGCCCGTCGGCGTCGGGCGCGGTGCGGCAACAGCTTGCGCGCCGGTCACGTGGCCTCTCAGGCGTGGCTTTGCTACTTTGTCTGCCGCCTTTCAATCGAGCGAACTCTGTTCCCATGGCCATTCGAGTCGTGCGCACGGTGTCGGCACTGCGCCGCGCCGTCATTCGCTGGCGCGGGCGCGGCGAGCGCATCGCGCTCGTGCCAACCATGGGCGCGCTGCACGAAGGCCATCTCGCACTGGTGCGCGCCGGCAGACGGCGCGCGCGGCGGCTCATCGTCTCCATTTTCGTCAATCCCGCGCAGTTTACGCCGCATGAGGATTTGGCCAGCTATCCGCGCAGCCTCAAGGCCGATCTCGATGCACTCGCGGACATGAAAGTCGACCTGGCGTGGGCGCCTACCGCGGCGCTGATGTATCCCCGCGGCTTTGCCACGCGCATCGTACCGCAGGGGCCCGCAACCGCGGGGCTCGAGGATAAGTTTCGCCCGCATTTCTTTTCCGGCGTAGCGACGGTCGTGGCAAAGCTACTGATCCAATGCGCGCCCGATTTCGCGATGTTCGGCGACAAGGACTACCAGCAGCTCAAGGTCGTGACGCGGATGGCGAAGGACCTCGATCTGCCGGTGAAGATCGTGCCAGTCGCGACCGTGCGTGAGCGCGACGGCCTCGCCTTATCCTCGCGCAACAGCTACCTCTCGCCGGACGAGCGCGCGGCCGCGCCGACGCTTTACCGGGTGCTGACCGATTGCGCCGGGAGGATCGCGCGCGGAGAACTTCTCGCCCGCGTGCTCGACGAGGGCGCTGCCGCCATCGAGCGCAGCGGGTTCGCGCTCGACTATCTCGAGGCGCGCCATGCCGAGACGCTCGCGCCTATCGGCTCGCTGAAGGAGGGCCCAATCCGGCTGCTAGTCGCCGCGCGCATCGGCAAAACGCGGCTGATCGACAACATCGCTGTGTGACGAGAGCGGCGCAGCCGGGCATGCGCCGCCGCGGCTCTTCGCGGGTTGACTTCCGGGCCAGAGATGTATTCTGAATACACATTAACGAGCGGCCGCGGCGCAGCAGAACGCCCTGCGGATCAACAAGGCCGTCGATGCGGGTGCCTAGGAGGCTGCGCTTCATGGAGTTGATTTCCAACCTGGCGCTGGGCTTTTCCGTTTCGCTGCATCCGATCAATTTATTTTTTGGCTTCGCCGGCGTGGCGCTCGGCGTCATCATCGGCATTTTGCCCGGCCTCGGTTCTGCCGCGACGATCGCGCTGCTCCTGCCGATAACGTATTTCCTCGACACCACCACCGCCGTGATCATGCTCGCGGGGATTTGGTACGGGTCCATGTACGGCGGCTCGATCACCTCGATCCTTCTGCGCGTTCCGGGTGAAGCAGCGTCCGTCATGGTCGCCATCGACGGCCACGAATTGACCAAGCAGGGCCGTGCCGGGGCTGCGCTTGGCATGTCGATCTTCAGCGCCTTCATTGCCGGCATGGTCGGCCTTCTGGGGCTCGGCCTGGTCGCGCCGACGCTCGCCGAATTCGCCCTTGATTTCGGGCCGCCCGAGTATTTTGCACTGACGCTGCTTGGCCTGACATTGGTCAGCTATCTCGCGACCGATTCCATGTGGAAAGCCGTCGCGATCACGCTGTTCGGGTTGCTGCTCGGCACGGTCGGGCTTGATCCAGTCCGCAGCTCGGCGCGCTTCACGTTCGGCACGTTAAACCTGCAGTCGGGCATCGATCTCGTGCCGATGGTCATGGGGCTGTTCGGTATTTCCGAAGTTTTTCACCTGATCGAGGCACGCGCCACCGGCGCGCCGCCGAAACCGGTGCATGTGCCCCGCGGCTTGCTGGCCGTCTTACCGACCCGCAGGGGACGCTGGTCGGATGTTTTGTCGGCCTGCTGCCCGGCGGCGGGGCGACAATCTCGTCCTATGTGGCCTATGCGGTGGCCAAGCGTTGGGCCAAGCAGCCGGAGAAATTCGGCAACGGCGCGATCGCCGGAGTGGCGGCACCCGAGTCGGCGGCCAATGCCGCGACATGCAGCGGCTTCATCCCGCTGCTCACCCTGGGCTTGCCGGACAACGTCGTCATGGCGCTGATCCTCGGCGCCTTCATGCTGCACGGGGTCACGCCGGGACCCACGTTGATGATGCAGCAGCCCCAGATCTTCTGGGCCATCGTGACCAGCATGTTCATCGGGAACTGTATTTTGATTTTCACCATGCTGCCGATGATCGGGCTGCTGGCGAAGATCACGCTCATTCCCAACAACATCCTCGTATCGGTCATCGTGCTGGCCTGTGTTGCCGGGGCCTATGGCGTGAACAACAATCCCATGGACATCGTCACCATGACGCTGTTCGGCGTCCTCGGCTACTTGATGACGAAATACGGCTACCCGCACGCGCCGTTGGTGCTCGCCTTCGTTCTCGGCCCGATCATGGAGACGGCGCTGCGACAGTCACTCATCATGTCGCGCGGCGATTTCCTGGTGTTTTGGAAAACTCCGGTCTCGGGGGTTCTCATGACCGTTTTTACGTTCATCGTTTTCGCGCGTCTGGTTCGCGGGATGGCTGCGCTCTATCGCCAACGCGCGGGAAAGGCCGCCGATCAGCCGTCCAACAACGTGCCGGCCATCATCGGCGGGCTCGTCCTCCTCGCTCTGCTGTTGCCGTCCTGGGGCGCCCAGGCGCAGGGGTACCCGACCAAATCGATCACCATCATCGCGCCCTATCCGCCCGGCGGTCGCACCGATCTTTGCGGACGCACGCTCGCGCAATTCCTGAAGACGGAACTGGGCCAGCCGGTCGTCGTCATCAACAAGCCCGGCGCGAGCGGCGTGCTCGGCGCCAAGGAGGTGGCAGGCGCGGCCCCCGACGGCTACACGCTCGGCCTCTTCTCGACCGGCTTTCTCACCGCGCAGTACACCGTGCCGACGCCGACCGACGTCAAGGACTATGAACTGATCGCGCTGATCAACATGGATCCGGCGGTCATCGCCGTGCCCGAAGCGCGCGGCTGGCGCACGCTGCCGGAGTACGTGACATACGCCAAGGAAAATCCCGGCAAGGTGCGGGTCGGCATCGACGCCGGCAGTTCGGCCCAGATCTTTGCCGCGGCCTTTGCCGAAAAGGCTGCGATCGACGTGACCAACGTGCCCTTCCGCGGCGGCGGTGAGCGCACCGTCGCGCTTGCCGGCGGCCACATCGATGCCGATTTCGATATCCTCGCGCCGCTCAAGACCATGCGGGAAGCCAAGAAGGTGCGCGTTCTCGGCGTCGCCGCCGAGCACCGCCTTCCCGAATATTCCGACATACCGACCATGAAGGAGGGCGGAGTCGATCTCTCGATTTCGTCCTGGCACGGCGTGTTCGCACCCGCAGGCACGCCTGCCGCCGTGGTCGCGCGCATCAACGCGGCCGTTGGCAAAGTTGCCACCAATCCCGAGTTTCAAAGCCGGATGCGCGATCTGCTGCTCGGCGTGCGCTATCTCGACACGGCGCAGTTCAAGGCGTTCTTTGCCGAAAATGACAAGCTCTACTTTGAGCTGATCAAGAAGCTCGGTTTACTGGCGAACCCCTCGAAATAGCCAGGCAGGAGACCGCCGATGACCATCCATCGCCCCACTTATGCCAATGCGAAGACCACGCTCCAAAACGAAATCA
>VAZM01000056.1 GCA_005883135.1 Alphaproteobacteria bacterium | reverse complement strand
TACATCTTCCCGGCCATGGGGATGGCGGTGTTCGCCACCCAAGCGAAACGGGTGACCGAGGAAATGTTCATCGTCGCAGCGCAAGCCGTCGCCGAGCAGGTCACCGAGGAGAACCTCTCGACCGGCCTGATCTACCCGCCGCAGAATCATATCCTTACTGCGTCGCTGCATGTCGCCGAGCGCATCGCCGCGTACATTTTCGATCAGGGGCTGGCCCGAGTACCGAGGCCGGATGACGTCCGCGCGCTGATCCGCGCCCGCGCGTACCGGCCGGTCTACTCGGAGTGAATCGAAAGAGCGGGGTTCGACGCTAACGCAGCGAAACGAGACCGAGAGCGAGCAACGCTGATGCGCTGGCGAACGCTACGAGAGCGGCGCGTCCATTGACAAATGCATCGGGGAGCGGCCGCAGCAGCAGCGGCGCCGCCAACACCGCCGCGCCGGCCCCGATCACCGCGGCAGGCCAGGGCAGGATGACCCAAGCCATCGCAATGCCGACGGCGAGCGAGAGCGCAGAAACGACGCAGGCCCCGAACAAGATGGCGCGGCCTACTCCTGAGCGCAGCGATATTGCCCGATGCTCGAGCGGAAAATGGCCGCTTGCAGCAAGCGCGGTCAGGGCAGTCGACAGCAGCACCGCAATGAACAGTACGAGTGCAAGCACGACGTGGTGCGGCATCGCTGTGTCGCTCGCTTCGTCCCTTGACCCGCACCCGAACGCTGTCTCTAATATACAACACATATATCAGTCGTCGATCTGGAAGGCAGGCGAATGCCGGTCTATCGCACAGCAAGGGGTAGGCAGGCTGCGTTGCAGAGGCTGGCGCTGCCCCAACAGGGGGGTAAGCCGAATGGCGGACGGGCGGAGAGCCTGACCGAGCAAGCCTACCGGGTGCTCGAAGAGGGGATCGTTACGTTGCGGCTCAAGCCGGGGAGTATTCTGTCGGAGCACTCGCTTTCCGCCGCCACCAAGTTCGGGCGCACTCCTATCCGTGAGGCGCTGCAGCGCCGCGCAAGGGCATTCTGGTTTCCGACATCAATCCGCGCAACCAGCTGCTGCTGTTGGAGGTACGGCGCGAGCTCGAACGGCTGTTGAGCCGCACCGGCGCGGAGCGGGCAACCGCGATGCAACGCGCGGGTTTCCAAGGCATCGCCCGCGGCATGGACCAAGCGGCAAAGCACAACGACGACCTCTCCTTCATGCGGCTCGATCGCGAGCTGAACGCATTGGTGATCGAGGCGGCCCACAACGATTACGCCGCGCGCTCGATGCGGCTCCTGCAGGGGCTCTCGCGGCGGTTTTGGTACATGCACTACCGCGAGGCGGCCGACTTGCCGCTATGTGCGCGGCTGCACGCCAATCAGGCGCGCGCGATCGCCAAAGGCGATGCCGATGCGGCGGGACGCGCAAGCGACAAGCTGATGCATTATGTGGAAAGCTTTACCCGCGCAACCGTATCCGTGTGAACCATGAGCATCTACAAGGGCAGCCGACAGCCGCACCATCGACGGCCTCGTCGTCACGGTGGACGGCAAGAGGCTCGACGAGCACTACGAGGTTAAGCGCTTCACCAAATTCGGCTTCGAGTGGACCTACGAGGGCGACAGCCCGCAGCAACTCGCCCTCGCCATTCTGTTCGACCGGCTGGCCAATAAGGAGCACGCCATAGGACTCTCGGAGCCGTTCATGAAAACGGTAATCGCCAATCTTGATAACGATTGGAAACTGACGGGCGAAGAGATCGATGCATTCGTCCGCAGCAATCCAGGAATGAAATAGTCGTCGCGCGGGTCGTGGCGGCAACCGCGCTCTCGCCGCAGGCGACAGCTCCGATTGAAACAGGGCCCGGCGGTGTGATAGATGTGTGATATATCAGCCAGGCCGAGTTCCCCGCCGCATGTCGGCGGCAAGGAGGACGGACCGTGATCAGCCAGCGCCAAATCGATTTCCGGCGGGAGTACCGTTCCCGCATCATGGGATGGTACGACGGCTACTTTCACATCGCGATCATTTACGCGATGGGGGCAGCCGCATTTTACATCTACATCGAGCACATCCACGACGTGACCGCGCTCGAGTGGCTCACCATCCCGATCACCTTCCTGTTCACCAACCTGTTCGAGTGGGGCGTGCACAAATTTGTCATGCACCGGCCGGTGAACATCAAAGGCTTGCGCGCCGTCTATGAGCGACACACGCTCAATCACCATCAATTCTTCACGGACGAGGAAATGCGCTTCCGCGACCACAAGGATTGGCGCGTCACCGTATTCCCGCCCTATGCGCTGGTCGTATTCATCCTCATGTCGCTGTCGCTCGCGGTGATCCTGGGGCTGTTGTTTTCGCCAAATGTCGGCTGGCTGTTCATGTGCGTGACCACGGGCATGTATTTGATCTACGAGTTCATGCACTTTTGCTGCCACGTCGACGAGAACTGGTTCGTGCGCAACTGCCCATTCGTCAACACGCTGCGGCGGCATCATACCGCGCATCACAACGGTCGGCTGATGATGGAGGTGAATATGAATCTAACCTTCCCGATCGCCGACTGGCTGTTCGGGACCTCCGATCTCGACCGCGGCCTCATGGGCCACCTGCTCAACGGCTACGACACGCGGTTCTTGAAGAAGAACCTGCGTGGCGCCCCGCGCCGTCCTGACGAGGCGGCGGCGGTGCCGGTGGGTGCCAACTGACGGCCGAAACCAGGCGATTGCCATGCCGAACGACGTCAAAGCGGTGGTCTCCGCCGTCACGCTGATCGTGGCAGGAGTACTGGCGTTCTGGAGCGGATCACCGATCCGGCCGGGGCTGTCGGGGTTCGTCATCGTCACCGCCATTTTCATGGTGGCGGCCATGTGGGTCTTTCCGGAAGCCGGTGTGAAAAAGGGCGACATCAAAAAGGCGAAGTAGCTGATCCCCCTTCCCCACCCATGACCCTACGCTACCGGGCGGCCGTGCTGCACCAGGCACACACCCCGCTGGAGATCGAGACGATCGCCGCGGCGTCAATCGCGCCGTTGGACGTGCTGGTGCGCGTGCGCGCCGCCGGGCTTTGTCATACGGATCTGGAAGTCATCGACGGGTCGCTGCGCTATCCGATGCCGATTGTGCTCGGCCACGAAGCCGCGGGCGTGATCGAGGACGTGGGGCCCGCCGTGCGCCACCTGAAGACCGGCGACCACGTGGTCCTGTCGTGGAACCCGCATTGCGGCCATTGCTATTGTTGCGACCGCGGGCTTCCCATTCTGTGCGAGGAATATCTCGCCAAGGGTCCCCGGGCGGTCCAGTTCGACGGTACCTGCAAGGCGCGGCGCGCGAACGGCGAAGAGCTCAAGCACCTGATGTTCCTCGGCGCCTTCGGCGAATATTGCATCGTTCAGGAGCAGCAGGCGATCGCGGTTCCCGCGGACATCCCGTTCGACCGCGCCTGCCTGATCGGCTGCAGCGTGATGACCGGTGTCGGCGCCGTGCTCAATGTCGCCCATATCGGCCACGCCGATACCGTTATGGTCATCGGCTGCGGCGCGGTCGGTCTCTCGGCGGTGCAGGGCTCGCGCCTCGCCGGCGCCGCGAAGATCATCGCCGTCGACATCGATGAGGGGAAGCTCGCACTAGCGCAGCGCATGGGCGCAACCCACGGGGTGCATGCGAACCGGGAGGACGTGGCGGCGGCTGCCAGACAGGAAACCGCCGGCCGCGGTGCCGACGTCGTGATCGAGGCCGCCGGCAACGCCACGGCCTTTCGCGCGTCGGTGGAAGCGGTGCGCCCGGGTGGAGAGGTCGTCTGGCTCGGCAAGATCGACGTCAACCACGAGGTCAATTTCCGTTGGGGCGCGCTCATGCAGGAGAAGCGGATCCGGCGGTCGAGCTATGGCGAGGCCCGGCCCGCGCGTGATTTCCCTATGCTGGCGCGAGCTTATCTGGAAGGACGCCTGATGCTGGACGACCTGATCACCCAGCGGATACCCCTCGATGGGGTCAATGCGGGGTTTTCGGCGCTGCGAGAGGGCAAGGTCATCAGGAGCGTGATCACGTTCGGATAGTCAGCACCCATACCGACACCGTGGGAGCACAGATCGATACGATCCCGGTCCTAACCGGACCTGGACCGCGCTGAACCCGGACCAAACGCAATCCGGGCAGCGTCGCTCGGCGCTCTTCGTTGCTGTCGTTGGGCGGCGCGCAGTCTTTTCCGACGGGAACCACGAAATCAGAATTTCGTTGCCCAGAACGGCTGCAGCAATTCCGACCGCGGTTCGTTCGTCGTGGCCGACTCCCAGAGGCGACGGATTCGGCAAGCCGCCAGCGGGACGGGAAAATCCCGCGCCGGTCGGCAGGCGGCTAGGCCGAGGAACGCCGATCATGTAATCTTCGTTCAACACAGAACAATCCTGGCCGATTAGGTCGGGTTACAGGGAGGATGCCATGCCCCGTTCAAGTCTCTCTCGGCGAAACCTGCTGAAGACCACGGCCTTTGCCGCTGCCTCGGTTGTCTCCGCACCATACCTTCGCCATTCATACGCCGCCGGCAAACTCACACTCGGGGTTTGGGATCATTGGGTCCCCGGGGCCAACACGACACTGACTAAGTTGTGCAATGAGTGGGGGGAAAAGAATAAGGTCGAGGTAACGATCGACTACATTACGTCCCAGGGCGACAAGGATCTCTTGACCGCGAGCGCGGAGGCGCAGGCCCGCGCCGGCCACGACATCATGTCGCATCGCGCCTGGCAGGTCCAAGTTCACCGCAACGTGCTCGAACCGGTCGACGACGTCATCAAGACGCTCATCGCTAAGGCCGGGCCGATCAGTCCGGTATCGGAATATCTGGCCACCCACGAGGGCAAGTGGTTCGGCATACCGACCACGGTAGGCAGCCAGGTCAAACCGTGCTGCTCGCGCATGGACCTGTACAAGCAGCATTGCGGCATCGATCTGACGGCGATATTCCCTGCGAATGACAATCGCGATCCCAAGCTGGTCGATAGCTGGAATTGGGATCTCTATCTCAAGAGCGCCGAGCAGTTGTTCAAGGCCGGCTTCCCGGTCGGTCTGCCCATGGGCCAGACCAGCGACGCAATCGATTCGACCGGCGCCATGTTCCGCGCCTTCGGCTCGGTCATGGTGGACGAGAAGGACAACATCAAAATCGATTCCAACGAGACGCGTACGGCTCTCGAATATTTCAAGAAGCTGATGCCGTTCAATCCGCCGGAAGTCTATGCCTGGGATGATGCCGGCAATAACCGTTGGCTCATCTCCGGCAAAGGCGCCGGGATCATGAATCCGCCGAGCGCCTGGGCAGTCGCCAAGCGCGACAATCCGCAGGTGGCAGCCCAGTGCTGGACTCACGATATGCCGCGCGGCCCGACGGGCCGGTTCGTCGGTCAATTGCCGTTCTTCTACGGCATTTGGTCGTTCTCGCAGAACAAACAGGCCGCCAAGGACCTGTTGCAATTCCTCTCCGAGAAAGAACAGTCCCGGCAACTCGTGGCGGCGTCCTCTGGATACGATCTGCCGTCGTTCAAGAGCTACTACGACTTTGACACTTGGCAAAAGGTCGAACCGCCCCCCGGCACGGTTTACAACTATCCCCCGCGCGGTGACGAGCAACCGAGCATCACCGGATACCCGGCGCGCCCGGATGTTGCGGCACAGATTTATAATCAGTCGATTCACACGATCATGGTCGCAAAGGTTTGTCAGGGGAACGAGCCGATCGACAAAGTCGTAAAATGGGCGCGCGGCGAGCTGGAAGGCTTGCTACGGTCCTGACGGCAGCTAGGTGATCGGCACGCCGACTTTAGTCCAGGATCAATGGAGCAGGGCGCCGAGTTGAGCAGTGGTCACCGCCGGATCTGCCCGGCGATTACGCCCAAAGCGCTCTGCCAGGAGCGGAAACGTCATGGTCGATATTGCCCGGCAATACCCGGGGCAGCTAGCTAAGCCAGCGATCCGTTCCCATGCCGGCCTGCGGCGGTTCGTGCGCCGGCGCAGCACGATCGGCTTTCTAATGTGCCTTCCGCTGCTCGTGATCGTGGGCGGGCTAATCATCTACCCGGCCTTGTACTCGATCTATCTCGCAATGCTGAACAAGGCGCAAACCAGATTCGTCGGTCTGGGCAATTTCTCATATCTGCTTAGCCGTGACACCTTTTGGATGGTGATCGAGCAATCGGCGATCTTTGCCCTGAGTGCCGTGTTTTTCAAGGCGTTGATCGGTCTCGTCACAGCCCACCTCGTCAACAATTTGCCGAGCAAAGGTCAGCGCAAGTGGCGCGGCATGCTGCTCGTTCCATGGGTCATTCCGCTCGCTTTGTCGACGCTTGGCTGGTGGTGGCTGTTCGATCCGACCCACAGCGCGTTCAACTGGATCATCAAGGGGTTCGGCGGGGCTGAGATTCCGTGGTTGAGCGATCCCTACTGGGCGCGTTTTTCCGTCATCCTTGTAAACGTATGGTACGGCGCGCCATTCTTCTTGATCATGTATCTCGCGGCGCTCAAATCCGTTCCGGAGCAGCTCTATGAGGCGGCGGAGATCGACGGCGCGAATGCGTGGCAGCGATTTGTGCACATCACATTGCCGATGATGCGCAACATCATCGCCATTACAGTGCTGTTTTCCCTGATCGTGACCTTTGCCAATTTCGACATCGTGCAAATCATGACGGCAGGCGGACCGCGCAACATGACACACGTGTTCGCAACTTATGCCTTCCTGCTCGGCATCCGTTCCGGCGACCTTCCGCTGGGCGCCGCGGTATCGCTGTTCATGTTCCCGATCCTTGCTGTTTCCGCAGTCTTCATTTTGCGCGGTGTGCGCAAACGGGCAAGAGAGATCGGATGACTGCCATTGCTGCCGAGTACCCACGCGCTCGCCGGGCAAGCCTCATGCGCAACCGGCGATGGGCGCTTGTTACGTCATATTTTTTCCTAATCCTGTTTGCGATTTTCTTTCTCACTCCGCCTTATTACATGATCGTAACATCGTTGAAATCTGATGCCGAGGTCGCGCATCTCGCGACCAATCCCTGGATCATCGCTAACGGCATTACCCTTGAACAATACCGGCTGCTCTTCAAGGAAAGCGATTTCCTGATCTATTTCAAGAATACCGTCATCGTCACATTGTGCGTCGTCGCAATCACAATGGTGGTCAGCATCCTTGCCGCGTTCTCGCTTTCCCGGATGCGATTCTGGGGATCAGGAATTCTCGCCACCGGCATTTTCCTGACGTATCTTATCCCGGACACGCTGCTCTTCATTCCCTTGTTCCAAATCGTCCGCGGACTCGGTCTTCTCAACTCCTATTGGAGCATGGTGTTGGTCTATCCAACGCTGACGGTCCCCTTCTGCACCTGGATCATGATCGGATATTTCCAGTCGATCCCGAAGGAGCTCGACGAGGCGGCATTGATCGACGGCGCAGGGCATATTCAGATGCTGCTCAAGATATTCATTCCGGTGGCGCTGCCGGGGATCATCGCCGCGACCATCTTTGCGTTTACAGTTTCGTGGGCGGCATTCGTCTATCCGATTGCCTTCCTGTTCAGCGCCGACCAGCAGGTGCTGACCGTTGGCACAGTGACCAGCCTGATCAAAGCCGACGTTTACAAGTGGGGCATGTTGATGGCCGGTGCGTTGGTCGCGGCCGCGCCTCCGCTGGTCATCTACGCCTTCCTGATGGACTACTACATCGCGGGTTTGACTGCCGGCGCCACCAAGGGCTGACGCTGCAGCGCCACCTGCCGAGCGGCGACCCGGCAGGGAGACCCGCTGTCGCAATCACGCCAATGGCGGTTAACGGGAGGGGCTGCAAATGATCGTCGATTCGCAGGTGCATCTGTGGAAGGCGGAAACGCCGGACTGGCGCTGGGTCCCCGGCCGCGTCGCACAGCTCCCCGAGCCCTTCACCATCGAAAAGCTCGTGCCTTTGATGGATGAGGCGGGCGTCGATCGCGTGGTCATCGTGCCGCCGTCCTGGCCGGGCGACCGCAACGATTATGGCCTCGAAGCCGCCAAGCGGTATCCGCACCGTTTCGCGGTGATGGGCCGCATTCCGCTGGAGAAGCCGGAGTCGGCGGCACTCCTTCCAAAATGGAAGCAGCAGGCCGGGATGTTGGGCGTCCGACTCACGTTTCATCGCGCGCAGAGCGCGTTATTGGAGAGCGGGAGCGCGGACTGGTTCTGGCCGGCGGCCGAGAAAGCCGGTCTGCCCGTCATGTTTTTGGCGCCCGGCAACACCCCGAAGTTCGCGGCAATCGCGGAGCGTCACCCACAACTGCCGCTCATCATCGATCACATGAATCTGACAGTTGAAATCGCCAAGGCCCGCGCGATCAAGAACGCGGTCGACGAGGTGGTGGCCCTCGCCAAATATCCAAATGTATCGGTCAAGCTCTCCTCGGCGCCCACGTATTCGCTCGAGGACTATCCGTGGCGCGACATGACCGAGCCGCTGAAGCGCTGTTTCGAGGCCTTCGGCCCGCAACGCTGCTATTGGGGAACCGACCTCACCAATGCCTTCAGCAAGTCCACCTACCGGCAGCGCATCACCCATTTCACCGAGGAGCTCAGCTTTCTCTCGGAGAAGGACAAGGACTGGGTCATGGGACGCGCGATCCTGGCGCGCCTCGGCTGGGTCTAACGCGCAAAAGGTTCATCCGAGCTTACGCTCAATCACGTCCACCACACCCGCCGTTAGTACCTGATGACTATGAATTGACGAGTGGCGAGGGTGCCCCTCACCCTTGCGCCGCTTGCGGCGCATCCGCCCCGCGCATGGCCCAGCCGGTCATCCGCCGCTCTGCCGCGGCGCACACGAGATACATTGCGATGCCCATCACACTGGTCACCAGGAGACCCGCAAACGCAAGCGGCACTTCGAAGCGCGATGACGCGACCAGCATCAGGTTGCCAATCCCCTTATTGGCTGCGACCGTCTCCGCAACAATCGTGCCGACGAACGCGAAGGTAATTGCCACCTTCAAGGACGCGAAGAAATAGGGCATCGACCGCGGCAGCCCGACTTTCCTGATCACTTGCCACCGGCTCGCACCCAAGGCTCGCAGCACGTCCTGCAGTTCGGGCTCGACGGTCGCGATGCCGACTGCCACGTTCACCAGGATCGGAAAGAACGCGATCAGAAAGGCGGTAATAATGGCGGGGATGGTGCCCACACCGAACCAGATCACCAAAATCGGAACCACTGCCACTTTTGGGATGGAGTTGAATCCAATCAGCGCCGGGTAGAGGCTGTCGTACATCAAGCTCGATGAACCGACCGCAATTCCCGCCAGCAACCCCACGAGGACCGCGAGCAAAAATCCGATCACGGTGGTCATGAACGTCTGCCACGCATTGACAAGGATCGGCTCGCGCCACTCCCAGCCGGACGCAAATATCGCCGATGGCGCCGGCAGGACGAATTGCTCGATTTCGAATGCCCGCACCACGATTTCCCAGATCACAAAAATTCCGATGATCACCATCCAGGGAAGGATGTGGCGTAGCGCCTTGCGCCGCAGCAGGTATGGCTTGCGGGGCCGGACCGGTGGCGTATCGTCGAGCATATCGGTCGTGACCACGCGGGGCGTCTCGACTCAGGCTGCCGTCGATCGGGCTGCGCTGATGTGTTCACGCAGCTCGTGGACCAGCGCGACCGAGTAGGGTTCATATGTACCGTCGAGATTGCGCGGCCTCGGCAAAGTGACCTCACGCTCCGCGATGATGCGGCCTGGTCTCGCACTCATCACCAGGACGCGATCCGCCAGGAAGACTGCCTCGCGCAGGTCGTGCGTGACAAGGATGACGGTGGGCTTGCGAGCAAGCCACAGATCCTGCAGCGCTAGCCATAATTCCTCTCGTGTGAACATGTCGAGCGAGGCGAACGGCTCATCGAGCATGAGAAGCGAGGGGTCGTGGATCAGGGCGCGACAGAGCGAGGCGCGCTGTTGCATGCCACCGGAAAGCTGCCAGGGAAAATGGTCTTCGAAACCCTTCAGGCCGACGAGCGCGAGGAGATCGCGCGCTTTCGCCAGGTACGCCGCCCATTCGCGTCTCAGCCTGGAGCAATGCGGTTGCACGATCTCCAGCGGTAGCATGACGTTGGCCAGGGTCGTGCGCCACGGCAGCAGGGTGGGATTCTGGAAGGCCATCCCGGCGATGCTCAGCGGGCCGGTTACTTCCCGCCCGCTCACAACGACCGCGCCGGCTGTGGGCGGCCATAACCCGGTGACCACCTTCATAAGCGTGGACTTGCCGCAACCGGACGGCCCGACCACGGCGACGAATTCGCCGGTAGCAACGCGCAGCGTCGCCCCATGCAAGGCGAGTGTGCCGTCGGCGTCTTCGCCATAACGCAAGGAGACGCGGTCGAGGTCGACGAATTTCATCGCCAACCTCCGTCCTTGGGTCCGGTAAACCGGATTGGTACCGTGGAGCACATGGGATTGGTCACTTGCATGCGCACGGGCTGCCTGCGTGTGCAAATCCAAGACTCATGCCAAGCGGAGGACGCTGCGATCGATCATGGCATGCACACCTTTGACATTGTTGACGGTTTGCGTGACATGCAGGTCGACGGCGAAGCTGCTCAACGAATAGGCTTCATCCCTCGAAATCCCAGTCAGCGTGACGATCCAATCCAGCATTTCGTGCAAAGCCTGTCGCGCGGCGTCGTCGAGATCGGCGTCTAGGCCGAAAGTAATGAGATGGGTCGCCGTTTGCGCGCGCGGTAGTTTCCAGCCCAGATCCTTTCGCACGTGGAATTCGAACGTTCCCGTAAGTGCCGTCTCGATCGCGGTGCCATTCACCTCGCCGTCGCCTTGGGCGGCGTGGCCATCACCGGTAGAGAAAAGCCCGCCCTCATTAAGCACTGGCAGGTAAACGGTGCTTCCGGCCGTGAGCTCCTTGCAATCGATATTTCCGCCGAATTCGCGCGGCTCCTTGCTGTTCTGCCGACCGAACCGCTTCGGCGGGGCCACGGCGAGCTGCCCGAAGAACGGGCGCATCGGTACTGTCAGGCCCGATGGCAGGATCGCTACATTGCGCTCGCGGTCAAGCTCGAGATAGATGAGGCGATAGTATGGAAATTCGTCGGGCAGCGTTCCGCCATAGGCGCGGAAGAGATTGTATCCCCAATTCTGGCGCAGCTCGATGTCGCAGATACGAATCTCCAGCACATCGCCGACTGCCGCGCCGCGCACGAAAACCGGGCCGGTGAAGATGTGATTTCCGGAACCGCGTTTGATTTGTTGATGGATGTTGCGAAGCTCGGGCAATATGTCGAAACCCGTCGAACTTGCGGGCATCCACTCCGGATTCCCCGACACGCATTCGATGACGACGCGGTCGCCTGCATCGATGGTCAGAGCAGGATTAAGCGCGCCATCAAGATACCCCCAATGGACGGTGTCCGGGCCCGATCGCAGCAGATGGGTCTTGCCGGCCCTAGCATCTCTGGCGTGCGAAACATCCATTGGGGTCTCCTGATGTACTGAGTTTTGCCCAGCTCGTTGCCCGGAATGGTACCACTTGCCTACGCAAAGGCGCCATCGAATGTGCTTCGAGTTGTCGTGAGATGCGGTGAGGATGGCGAGAAATCGAGGCGTTCGTTGACGGGCTTGCCAAGCTTCAATACGTTCTTCCTTCCGGCAACGCGATGCGTGCTCGGCTGGGATGGAGATAACCAATGACCGCGGCCCGTTTTGACGGCAACAGGCAGAAATCGTTCAACCTCCGAGTGGTTTGCAGAGTGTGTTCGTTATCGTTGATCTTTTCCGTCCTATCTGTTGTGGCCGCCGGCGCTGAAACGAAGAATGTCAAGATCATGATGGATTGGGTCATTCAGGGCACCCACGCACCGTTCTTCGTCGCGCAAGACAAGGGATACTTCAAGCAGCAAGGGGTGACCGTGGACGCAATCGATGCCGGAAAGGGCGCCACCAATGTCGCGGTCTCTGTCGCCGGGGGCGTGTATCAATTCGGCTGGGTCGACCTGCCCTCGATGATCCGCTTCAACGCCGCGAATCCGGCTTCTCCCCTGCTCGCCGTCTACATGAGCTTCGACGCATCGCCCCTTGCCGTGATCACGCGCAAGGACGCCGGCATCCGTAAGCCGATCGACCTCGACGGCAAAAAGATTGCAGGCGGACCGGGCACCGCCGTCCACGACACGATCTCGATCCTGCTCAAGGCCGCCAACGCCGAGAGCGTGAAAATCAATTGGGTGGCGGTGCAGCCGCAATTATTCGGCCCCATGCTCAAGCGCGGGGAAGTCGACGGCACCGGCGGCTTCACCAATTCGAATATTCCGGCCGCGCTCGAGCTTGGTTTCACGCTCGAAGATCTGTTCGTCATCAAGTACTCGGATTTCGGGGCCGACATGTATGGGCTCGCCTTGGTCACTACGAAAAAATTTGCCGACGAGAACCCAGAGACCGTCCGTGGCGTTGTCAGCGCGTTGAACCAGGGCACCAAGGATACGATTGCATCTCCGCAAAAAGCCTTGGAGTTGCTCAAACGCAACGATCCAATGATGAAGCTCGACATCGAGAAGGTGCGCCTCGACATTGCGCTCGGGCTGACCAACACGCCGCATGTGATGAAAAACGGGCTTAGCTCAGTAACCCCAGAAAAATTGAAAAAGACTATCGATGCAATGGTGGGCGCCTATCAGCTTCGGGTCAGCCCTGATCCGGCGAGCGTGTACACGGACCAATACCTTCCGCCGGTTGCCGAACGGATGCCACCGAAGAGCATCAATTAGCGATGGTGGGCCGCCGCGTTCAGTTCAAGCTCTGATCGACGCAGTCTTCATAAATAGGCATGCGAGAGATAAATCCGCCTGAGAGCAGGCATTCACCGAGCCGCGCGAACCCCTGCCTGGAAACGTCAGGGGTACGCGCCCAAATCCCCGCTTCGGCATAACGCCGCAGCGAGCTCACCAGAATATTGCGATCGATCTGAGGGAAGAATGGCGCGGTGATTTTCGCCAGTTCATCCGCTCCGTTTTCGGCCAGCCAGGCCTGCATGCGCCCAATAGCGCGCGTCATGCCGGCAAATTCATCGCTGTGGCGCTTAAGCCCGCTGCGGGTGGCGATGAACGTCGTATAGACCGTTAGTCCTCGGTCGCTGGCTGCATATAGAATGTTGCCGACACGGCGCTGCAAGGCCATGGATGCGTAGGGTTCAAAAAGCTGCACGACGTCGAGTCGCTCCTCGCACAACGCTTCGAAATTGGCGGCCATAGATTGGTCGGGCTGCCGCGCCAAGCTCGATGGATCTATGCCCTGCTCACGCAGATCGTTCTGAAGGCACATCCACGGGGTGGGCACTTCCGAGACCGTTGCAAATCTGAGTGACGACAGCTGCTTCAGCTCAAAGCCGGTGCGATTGTGCCCGCCCAGCAGAAAGAACGGGTCGCGGGCGACGATTTCGCAAAAGCAAACGAGGGGCGCGTTTCGCTCCAGATCGTGGGCTTTCATGACGCGCATCGGCCCACCCCAGGTAACGTCAATTCTGTCATTGAGAAGGGCGGACACGCCGTCTCCGGGAACGGACGAGCCGATCAGTTCGACCTTGACGCCCTCTTGGGCATAAAGTCCTAGCGCCTGGGCCGCATAGAGCGGGGCGTAAAACACGGCGCGAAAATTTTCAGCGAGCCTGATTGTCATGACAGGATTGAGAATGCGTGGAGTTAACCTGGATTGCCGCGTCGGTTATTTATCGGCCGCTCACTCCATCGAGACCCCGCTGGCCTTGATCGGTCCGGCCCATTTGTTGATCTCGCTCTCGACGAAGCCTTGAAGATAGTCAGGGAAGCTGCGGTCTCCGGTGACGAGATCGGCGCCGACCTGCTGCATCCGCATCTTGACCGCCGGGGTGTCGATGGTAGCGAGGATGGCAGCATGGAGCTTGTCTATGGCCACCGCCGGCGTTGCTTTCGGGAAGAACGCGGCAAACCAATTCGACGCATCGAAATTGGTCAAGCCTTGCTCATGGGCCGTCGCCTGAGCGGGCAGGCTGGGCGAGCGATTGCGCGTGAGGACCGCGATTGCCTTGACCATCTTGCTCTGAATCTGCGGAATAGCGATC
>VAZM01000398.1 GCA_005883135.1 Alphaproteobacteria bacterium | reverse complement strand
ATCAATAAGAGCCCAACCGAACAGGCGATCGTTCCGCCCTGCAAAAACACGCCGGTCCCTGGCCTTTCCGATCCTCCTGGCGCCGTAGATCCGAAGACCGCACTCTGCATGATGCCGCCCCGTCCGGTGATCTCGTGCATGTCTTCCGATGGCAAGCCGGCTAACCAGACCTGCAAGGATGAAGGTCCACTGACGCTGGAGCGGTCGAAGACCATAGACGAAGAGATATCGGCCAAGGTCATCGACTTCCTCGACCGCAATGACCCGAAGAAAACCAACAAGCCTTTCTTCGTTTGGTACAACCCGGCGCGCATGCACATCACAACAATGTTGTCGCCGAAGTACGAGGCCATGCTGGGCACGCGGGGCGGCAAGGACTGGGGCATCAACGAAGCAGGCATGAAGCAGCTCGACGACAACATCGGCCTCGTGCTCAAGAAGCTGGAGGACATGGGCGAGCTCGACAACACCATCATCGCCTTTACCACCGATAACGGCGCCGAGGTGATCACCTTTCCGGACGGCGGTGTCACGCCATTCAAAGGCGGGAAGCTAACCACCTGGGAAGGTGGCATGCGCGCCCCTTTGGTCGTGCGCTGGCCGGGACACATCAGGCCGGGCACGGTCAAGAACCAGATGTTCTCCGCGCTCGACTGGTTGCCGACGCTGGTTAACATTGCCGGCGGGCCCCAGGGCGATGCGCTGAAGAATCAGATCGAGGGAGGTCAATACCCCGGCATTCTCAAGACGACGCTCGATGGCGTCGATCAGCGCGACTACCTCGAGGGAAAATCCGACTCTGCGCGTGACACTTTCTTCTACTATACAGGGCCAAAGCCGTCGGCGGTGCGGTACAAAAACTGGAAGTTCTACTACACGATGGTGGGCACGTGCCCGACCTGCGGGCTCACCGGAGCCACTACGTATTCATGGACGCAGATCGCCAACATCAAGCGTGATCCGTTCGAGATCTCCGTTGGTGACGATACAAAGACGATGTTCGGCGCCGCCGGCGCACTCGCGGCCCCGAGCACGGCTTATGTCTACGACTGGAATATCCTGCCGATCGGCCAGGCGCTCTGGCTGAAGGAGCTCGAGTCGTACAACGCCTTCCCGCCGCTGCAAGATCCGGCGAGCTACAATCTCAGTCAGGTTCTCGATGAGGTGAAGAAGCAGAGGCAGCGCAGCCCATCTCAATGATCGCGAAGGCTGCGTACGTTAATACTCGGCGGACAATCCACCTCGGACGTCCGCCCATTTCATCGGATTAAGCGGACTTGCAAATTATGCGTCTGTGGCACGTGCTGATCTGCTTCGTTGGAGTCGCAAGCATTGCCTCGGCTGGTTTGGTGATCGGCGGTTTCGCAGGGGCGAGGGCACAAGAGCAAGCGGCCAGCGGCCAACTCGGGAGCTGCGCCGCCTATTCCGGCCTGCCGTCGGAAGACAACGACCCCGCCGGGATGGTGTTCATCCGCGGCGGAACGTTCCGCATGGGCTCCGAACGCCATCAACCGGAGGAGCGCTTCACGCACGTCGTGCGCGTCGACGGCTTCTGGATCGATCGCCACGAGGTGACTAACGCGCAGTTTCGGGAATTCGTGACCGCCACGGGATATGTGACCTTGGCGGAGCGCGGGCTCGATCCGGCGACCCATCCCGGGATGCCCAAGGAGCTGCTCGCTCCTGGGTCCGTGGTGTTTGTTGCGCCGACCAATGTCGCAAGCGGCGGCCGGATCACGCAGTGGTTCCAATACATGGCGGGCGCAAATTGGCGCGCACTGGGAGGCGCGGGCAGCACGATTGACGGCAAGGACAATCATCCCGTCGTGGACACCGCCTACGAGGACGCGCTCGCCTATGCGCGTTGGCGCGGGCGCGAGTTGCCGACCGAGGCGCAATGGGAGTTCGCCGCGCGCGGTGGGCGCGACGGCGAGGACGACTGGTCGAGCGCTTTCGATCCCGAGGGCAAGCCGATCGCCAACTCCTGGCAAGGCATCTTCCCCGTCTACAACACCAACGAGGACGGTTATGCCGCGACCGCGCCGGTCGGCTGCTTCAAGCCGAACGGCTATGGCCTCTACGACATGATCGGCAACGTATGGGAGTGGACGAGCGACTGGTATCGGCCGGACCACCCGCGCGAGGAGGCCGTTAATCCCCGCGGACCCGAACCGCAGGACATCCCGCTCGCGCGCGGCCAATCGCCAAGCCGCGTGGTCAAGGGCGGCTCCTATCTCTGCGCGTCCAATTATTGCTCGCGCTATCGTCCGGCCGCGCGCCAGCCGCAGGAGGTCGATCTCGGCGCCGCGCACATTGGTTTTCGAACCATCTTAAATCGAAGCGGCGGGACGACGCCGTAGTCGAGCGCGACTTCCTTGCTTTTGGCACTAGAGCGGAATGAGATTAAGTTGAATCGTCATGCCCGCGCTTGGCGCGGGCATCCACGTCTTTCTTGTAACAAGATCAAAGACGTGGATGGCCGGGCATAAGCGCGCTCACGCGCGTCTTCCGACGCGCTATGCCCGGCCATGACGCAAGAAGACTTGAGCCAATTCAGACCTGCTTTAGGCGGACATACCGGGACTGACCGCTACTTGCCGAGTTCTGGCGGCGCGACGCCGAGCTCGCGGGCAATCTTCAGCGTATTGTTCCAAATCGATGCGGGCAGAGTGACCCCGGTACGGATCGCCTGCTTTTTTGCCCGGTGACCGCGCTCCCCTGGAATGAGGATTTCCGCGACACCTGGCGCCTTACGCGAGGATTTGAGCTCGGACAGATACGCTGCGATGCGCCGCTCGTTTAATGCGGGATCTCCGAAAGCCGCGGGATTAATGGCAATGAAGAGATGCCCACGGCTGCGCTCGCCCGCTCCCGCCGCGATCGCCTGCTGGAGCTCGCCGCCGATCAGCGCCCCTATCACCGGCCCCGACAGCAATCCGACCGCGAGCCCCAGCGCGAATCCCTTGTGACCGCCAAGCGGGGTCAACGCGCCGTCGAGCGCCGCCTGCGCGTCAACGGTGGGATTTCCTTGCCGGTCGATGGCGATCCCGGGTGGAATCGGCGCGCCGCTGTAGTTTGCGACGCGCACGTGCCCTATCGCCGATGTGCTGGTGGCGAGATCGACGACGACCGGGTCCTCCCCGGCGACCGGAAAGCCCAAGGCGAGCGGATTTGTGCCAAGCAACGGGTCGATGCCGCCGGCGGGATGCACGCGGATCGGGTAGGTGTTGGTAAAGACCATCCCGACCAGACCCGCGCGCGCCATATGCTCGGCGTAGTAGCCCAGCATGAAGATATCGCCGCCACCAACGAGGCCGACGGCACCGATGCCGGCCTCGCGCGCTTTGCGGATGGCGATATCCGTGGCGAAGATGCCGGTGACGTGACCTGTTCCGCCGTCGCCATCGACGCGCGCGGTGGCCACCGTTTCATTCACGATTTTCGGCTTGGCGCGCCCGTTCAAGCGCCCGGCGCGCAACTCCCGCACCGTCGAATAGATGTGATCGGTGCCCTGGATATGGTGGCCGTGCAGGTCGGCCTCGATCACGCCCCGCGCCGTTCCGCGGGCATTGTCCGCGTCGCACCCGGCGGCCGCGAAAATGCGCGCGAGAAAGTCGCGCAGGCTGTCGACCGGGATCGTGACCGTTTCCGAAGTGGTCATGCTCGCACGCTCCGATCACGCTCGCTTATCCGTGACAGGGAACTCAACTCAATCCGGCAACGGCGTGCGCGATCACGCGAGCAGCAAGCTCAAAGTCGTCCATGCGCATGGCTTCATCGGGATTGTGACTGCCGTTCTGATTGCGCACAAAGAGCATGACCGCGGGAACGCCCGCGGCCGCAAAGACCGCGGCATCATGCCCGGCGCCGCTCGGCATGTGAATGTGGGGAACGTTCAGCTCGACTGCGGCGGCGGTAAAACGCGCGAGAA
>VAZM01000397.1 GCA_005883135.1 Alphaproteobacteria bacterium | reverse complement strand
GTTTCATCGCGAACGGGCCGCCGATGCAATTGCCGAAGAAAAAGAACTGGCGAATGCCGAGATGGTCCATCAGGCCGAGCTGGTCGTCGGCGAACGCGCCCCAGGGATCGTCGACCGGCACCGGGCCGGTGGACTCGCCGCCCGTGGCGTTACGCTGGTCCATGGTGATGACGCGGAAGTCGTTCTTGAACTCCTCCGGGATGTTGATCACCGCGTTCGCCCAGACCGCGATGCGCGAGTTCAAGCCGCCGCCGGGCGTCGCCAACAGCGGAAAGCCCGTGCCGATCTCGGCGTAGCGGATGCGGACGTTGCCCTTCTCGTAGTAGCCGGTCTTGGCGCCCGCCGGCGCGCCTTGCGGGGCGCCTGTCTGCGGCGCCTGCGCAAACACCTGCGGTGCGGCTGCCGTCGCCGCTGCCGCGGCGCTTGTTGTCAGGACAGTGCGTCGGCTTGAATCGGTCATCGCCTTCCTCCGGTATCGTTGTCGCGGGCCTGCGCTCGGCGCCGGCGCCCCATCACTGGACGGATAGCTTCCGGGATCTCCGGTGGGCGCGCCACGACACTGTAGCACAAGCTCTCACGGCGCAGGCGGGCACACTCGACGCAGCCGGTTTGAGTGCGCACGAATCAGATGCAGGACGACACCGGTGCGGCCGCGCTGGGGGATGTCTCTTTCGGGTCAGTTGCTACTGAGGCGATCTCGGTCGATGATCGGGCTATTTCCAGAACTAAAGCGCTTCGACGCCCAGCGCCTCCCTCCCGTGGCCGCTCCAGATAAGCGATAATAGTCCGGCTCTGTGGCCACTGATGACGCAGGAGGAGCTTGGTGCGAATGTTTCGACTGATGATCCTTCTAGCTGTCGCCCTTGCCGCCACGCCGCTCGATGCGGTGGGCGCACAGGCGCCGGTCAAAATCCGCGCCGGCTGGGTCAGCACCCCTGCCTCGCTTATTCCACTCCTGTTTCTCAAGCCGGGGGTCACCGGGCACAACGGCAACTCTTACATTTTTGAACCGATCTACTTTTCCTCTTCCACGTTGCAAATCACCGCCATCAGCCACGGTGAACTCGACCTCGCCGCCTTCGGCTACACCAGCTTTCCGCTCGCAATAGAGAATGCCGGTCTGTCCGACCTGCGCATCGTTGCCGATGAAATTCAGGATGGCGCCCCGGGCTACTACTCCACGCCGTATTTCGTGCGCAAGGATTCCGGCATCGACAAGATCGAGGATATAAAGGGTAAGGTCGCGGTCACCAACGGCCTTGGTAGCGGCGTCGACATTGTTATGCGGGCGGCGCTGCGGCGGCACGGTCTCGAAGTGCAGCGCGACTACACCATGATCGAGGCGCCATTCCCAACCCACAAAGAGATGCTCAAGGAGCATAAGGGCGATCTCGTAGTCGGCGTCTTACCATTCTCCTACGATCGGGAGTTCAACGAAATCGCGAAGTCCTTGTTCACGACGGGGTCGAGCCTCGGACGCATTGCGCTGTCGTTCTGGGCGGTACGGCAATCGTTCCTGGACAGGAACCGCGCCGCATTGGTCGATCTGATGGAGGATTATGTGACCATGCTGCGCTGGTTCCACGATCCGAACAACCACGATGAGGCGGTCGGGATTGTGGCACGGTTCCTCAGGCGGCCGCCGGCGCTGTTCGCTGACTGGCTGTTCACTAGAAAGGATTTTTATCGCGCCCTCGACGGCAAGCCCGATCTCAGCATCATTCAGCAAAGTATCGACAAGGTGCAGGAGGTGGGCTTCATCAAGCAAACGATCGACGTTTCGAAATATGCCGACCTAAGTCTACTCGATGAGGCTGCTAACCGCCGGCGCTAAGACGAAGCAGTGGCCGCGGACGCGTGCGGAATGTCCGAAATCTCTCGAAGTTCGGCCAAGCGGGAGTGGGTTTAGACGGTCTTGCGGTCCAGCATGTCATTCTTCAATTCGCGGATCGAATAGATCACTTCTCCCTTAAACTTCCCGGCCGCCGGCACCCACGGAAAGTAGATCACCCATTGGAGGTGCACCGGCGAGCCCACTTGCTTGAGACCGGCGAACTCATTGACGAGCTTTCCTGTCATATTCACCACGTCAAGTACGCCCTGCGGGCCGATGACAAGCGCCTGCGGAATCCACTCCATCCCTTCGAATGAGCTCAGAAAGACGCGGTAGAACTCAGCGGCCTGCAGATGACCGTCCCAGCGCTCCCCTGTGGCCGCAAGTTCCATCACGCAATCATTGGTGAAAACACTGAGCATCACCTTCATTTGCGTGTTGAACTCATTCTCTGTGAACGGCTTGAACAGCACCTCTTCGGCCTGAACATGGGTCAGCCACGCGCGCCTCACGGCATCGTAGCCTTCCGGTGTGACCCCCCAAGTGATCGGTCGGCCTTTAAAGCGAGGATCGCTGAGCAGCTGCACAACTGGATCTGCGCTCATTCCGGTCCATCCACAGTAGCGCTCGAGGCGTGGCGCGCGACACGGGACCTTATTGGCGCGGCCCCGCCGAGGAGTGTGATGAACTCGCGCCGCCTCATCGCGCTTGCCCCCCGATTCCAACAGTCTCGCTGCCGGCCGATCATTGATGTAATCCGCCGAGCTGTACTCCCATCCCCTCCGGGTCCTTGACGTGAAAGCTCGTCTTGGCGCTACCCCTGTACTGCAAACCGCGGCGCTTCAGCTCCTCCTCCAACCCATCCTTCTCCGCGTCCCAGTTCGTAACGGTGTAGGCGATGTGGTCCACTTTGGCAGGGCCGCCGCCAGCCCGGTTCCGGGGAATCAGCATGTTATTGCCGAACACCAGGCGGCACTGCTTTCCGTCGTCTTCAGTGACCTTCATGCCCAGGAGATCCACATAGAAGTCGCGGACCTTCTTATAATCGTTCACCTCATAAGAGATGTGGTTGACGTAGAGGGCCTCGAGCGGCTTGCCCGCGGCCCTGGCTGCCGGCGCTATCGCGGCCGCCGCGGCTGCCGCGAGGCTCAGGCTCTGAATGAGCTGCCGGCGGTTCATTTTTCCCTGTTCGAAATCCTGGAGCAATTTTGCGATGACACTTTCCATTGCCTGTCCTCCTATTCGGAATTTCGCCGGGATTCGATCGAGCTTTCCCCGTTGTGTCATTATACAATCTGCGAAGGCAGCCTGGGGAGCGAACATCGTTTGATGTCTGCTCCGGGTCATTAGCGTCTGAGGCGACCAAGTCCGATCGCGAACCCATGTCCGCTTTGCCGCAAAAGCGGACATATGCAGCGCAACATCGCCTCGGCGGCCGCAGTCTCACAGACTGGCGCAGCGACCGCGTGTGCGCTCCGTTCACGGACTCGTACGCTGTTCGGGCGTGGGATGGGCAACCCATTGCTG
>VAZM01000055.1:11546-39109 GCA_005883135.1 Alphaproteobacteria bacterium | reverse complement strand
CAGGTCGCGGTTTGCAGGCAGTCGGCGAGGTAGCTCTTGTCCTTGTCGTTCTTCGCGGTCTTGGCGAGTTCGGCATGATAGGTCTGGTTGACCAACACCTTGGGCAAGGTATCGGAATTGAGCTCGATGACGAAGCCGCCGTCGGGCCCCGAGCGCACGAACACATCGGGTACGATCGGCTGCATCTGGACCGAGCCGAAGGCAAGGCCAGGCTTTGGGTTGAGTTTACGAATCTCACCGATCATGTCGGTCAAGTCTTCGTCGCCAATCCCGCAGAGCCGGCGCAAGGCCGCAAGATCGCGTTTGGCAAGCAGATCAAGATGAGCGACGAGCGCCTGCATCGCCGGGTCGAACCGATTGCACTCCTTCAGTTGGATGGCGAGGCATTCTGTGAGATTGCGCGCGCAGACACCCGGCGGATCGAAGCCCTGCAGGATCGCCAGCACGGCCTCGACCTCGCCGACCGGAGCACCAAGCTTTTCGGCGACGAGCGCGACATCGCCGTTGAGGTACCCCGCCTCGTCGACGAGATCGATCAGATACTGCCCGATCATGCGCCGCGCCGGATTGGTGACGGTGAGCGCGAGTTGCTCGGCAAGGTGATCGGCGAGCGTGGTCTCGACCGAAACAAAAGCTTCGAGATTATAGTCGCCATTCTCGCGCCCGCCCGCGCCGACGCCGGCCCACTCGGAGTACCCCATCGGTCCCTCGCCATTGGCGCGCGAGGTCGCGGCATCGGCATCGCTGGGAAGAACATCGTCAATGTCGACGGCGGGCTGCTCTGGGCTTGAGCTTTGGTCTTGATCGCGGTCCGCCTGCACCCAATCGGCCCGGGCTGCATCCGGCGAGACTTCGCGATTGGCGGCGCTTCCCTCTCCCTCGTCTTCTCCCGCTCGCTCGAGCAGCGGATTGCGCTCGAGTTCGCCCTCAACGTAAGCGGCCAGGTCGAGGTTGGAGAGCTGCAGCAGCTTGATGGCCTGCATCAGCTGCGGCGTCATCACGAGCGCATGGCTCTGCCGGATTTCGAGTCGTTGGGTGAGCGCCATTGGCGGTGAGGGCTACTGTCCTGTTGACCGCGATCACGCGCATGCGCGCGATGCTGTTTGGTCCGATTCTTGCTTATCGCCTTCCTGGCCCGGTGTATACCAGGACGAGGGCATCTCGTTAAGGGTGCAAGAGGGGGCGTTCCCGTCGATAGCGGGGATAACGCTAGACGCGAAATTCTTCCCCGAGATAGAGGCGGCGGACCTCGGGATCGTTCACGATATCGTCCTTGCGCCCCTCCATCAGGACCTGGCCGGAATAAATGATGTAGGACCGGTCCGTGAGGTCTAGCGTCTCGCGCACATTGTGGTCGGTAATGAGCACGCCAATGCCGCGGTTGGTCAGCCGGCGCACGAGTCTCTGAATTTCCACCACGGCCTTGGGGTCGATACCGGCAAACGGCTCGTCCAGCAGCATGTAGTTGGGCCGGCTCGCCAGCGCGCGAGCGATCTCGACGCGGCGGCGTTCGCCACCGGAAAGCGCGATCGAGGGCGTCTTGCGATGGCGCGTGATCTCGAACTCATCCAATAGGGCATCGAGATCCGCCTCACGGCGACGGCGGTCCGCTTCGACCACCTCGAGCACCGCGCGGATGTTGTCCTCCACATTGAGCCCGCGAAAGATCGACGCTTCCTGCGGCAGATAACCGATGCCGAGCCGCGCCCGCTGGTACATCGGCAGATGCGTCACCTCGTGCCCGTCGAGCTCGATGTGACCGCGGTCGGCCTTGATGAGCCCAGTGATCATGTAGAACGCCGTGGTCTTACCGGCGCCATTTGGTCCCAGCAGGCCCACCGCCTCGCCGCGGCGCACGTAAAGGCTGACGCCGTCGACCACCCTGCGTCCGCCGTAGGCCTTTTCGAGTTTATGGGCGGCCAGATAGCCCCGGGACGCCTCCGGGCGGGATTCCTGTCGCTGTGGACGCGGCCGACCTGGAGGCGCTTTCTTGGCGCGCGGCGCCGGCATCGACCCACCCAGCGACGTCAGGTCGATGTTCTGCCAGCCGCCGTTGCCCGGTTTTCGTCGTGGTCGGGGGGCGCGGCGATGTCGAAACAACGCGAGGATATTGAGCACGCCTTCGCCCTCAAAGCCCCAGATTCACCGCAACGACCAAGGTCGATGTCAAGCCGCCGATTGGAATGGGCCGAACCGTCTTGTCAACCCGCTGACGCGAGTTGAGCCTTGCCGATCAGGCGCCTGCGTTCGGCATATTTCGAACCGGTTGTCGCGCCCTGCTTTGCCAATGGCAGCCCAGCGGGGTGTGCGTTGTGGCGGTGCGGCGCTACGAACGGCAGGATCATCTTTTCTCCGGCGCGCTGCTTTTCTCCGCGCCGGCACTTTTTTCGGCGCCGGCGCTTTTTTCCGCGCCGGCGCTCTTGTCAGCCGCGCCGCCGCGCTGATCGGGGGGGTTTCGCGGCCCCGCTTGGAAGATGCCGTCGACCCGGCCCCCGTCCATTTTCGACACGCCGCTCGTGAGATCGACCGTCAGCCGTTGGCCGCGCAAGATGTCCACGCCCCGCGTCACCACGACGTTGCCAACGAGCGTTACCGTATTCTCACGCATATTGAAGGTGGCGGCGTCGCCGGTCGCATTCTGATCCTTCTGCACCACGACGACGTCGCCTTTGGCCTCGATCAGGCGGATCTGGCGGTCGCCTCCGGGCCCGGGATCGGCGGCCTTGACGGTGCGTCCAGCCGTTTCCTCTTCGTAGAAGACGACGAGCATCTTGCAATGCATTTCGGTGTCGCCCTGCAACACGTGCACATCGCCGGTAAAGGTCGCCCTCTTGTCTTTCTCGCGAAGCTCCAGCGACCCAGCCCGGATCTTCACCGGCTCGTCGCGGTTCTGCGAGAAACCCTGCAGCGCGTTCGGCGGACCCTGATTTTTTTGGGCGGTGGGCGCACCCGTGTTTTTCTGGGCGGTGGCGGCACCTGCGCCGAGTCCGCAAGCGAGGACAATGATTGCGCCCGCAACCACTGCCCGGCAAGGCCGAGGAGCCCGTATGATCATTTTTTGCGCGCCCTGTCGCCGGCTCCGGACGTCGTACTGTCCAGCAGCAAGGTGACGAACACGCCGCGATCGAAGCGCATGAGATCGCCGGACTCGCTGACCTCCATGCGATTGGCGTTGATGCTCCACGTGGCCGTCTTTACCTCGACCGGCTTGTCGGAAACGATTTTGCTCCCTCGAACGTCGACCACTGCCTCGTTGAGGAATGCCTGGTACCCGCTCGAGGACGTCACCACGATGTTGTGGTTCAGCGTCAACTGCTCCGTCTTGGTGTTGTACAGCCCGTCCTTCGCGATGGTTTCGAAGATGACTTTGTCTCTCATCTCCATGGTCGCATGAATGCCCTGGAGCTCGACCATATCCGGCTTGGTCAGATCCTGGGCCGCAGCTTGAGCGACCATGTCATAGCGGCGATTATCGCGAGTGACGCCGGCGAGACGGGGTTGGTTCATCATGATTTTGGTGCCGGAAACGACCACCGAGCCGACATCGACCGGCATGCCGGAGAGGCCGCGCAACGGCTTGAACACGTAGGTGAACGCCGCGCCCGCGACGACAACGATCGCCGCGCTGAGCGGGATCGCGAGGCGCAGGATGCGGACATGCCGGCTATGGCGCAAAGCGGCGCGGAACACCCGATCGGCGTCGGCGCGGCCGGCTCGCGCGAATACGCGCGGCACTCGCTCGTCGACGTCGGAGGCAACCGTTAAAGAGTTCATCCCCGAGCCCCGTCCGCCTGCCGAGAGAATCAGGCGGCCCCACCCGCGATACTAACCGCGTTTGCCCGTATGCTCGCTCTGAAATATGGCCCCGGCGCGGCATGCCGAGCGAGAAGCGGGAGCGAAGATCGGGCAGGAAACGCTTGCTCTTTGAATGGGATAGCGCGGACAGGTTACCAATCCATGCGGTTCCCGCCGTAGCCGACGCTAGGAATGGGCAAAAATGTCCTGGTCCGACCAGCCGGCGAGGTCGAGCCGCACCCGATCCGGGAGGAAGCGAAAACAGGCCGCCGCCAAATCGGCGCGCCCCTCACGGAGAAGGATGGCGTCGAGCTTCTCCTTGAGCGCATGCAGGTGCAGTACATCCGACGCGGCATAGGCGAGTTGGGCGTCGCTGAGCGCCTCGGCGCCCCAATCCGAGAGCTGTTGCTGCTTCGATAGATCGACGCCCAGCAGTTCGCGGACCAAGTCCTTGAGACCGTGCTTGTCGCTATATGTGCGGGCGATGCGGGAGGCGATCTTGGTGCAATAGAGGGGGAACGGCATGATTCCCAAATGCTTGTGCAGCACGGCAAGATCGAAACGGGCGAAATGAAAAATCTTGAGTACCGTCCCGTCGGCGAGAAGCTTAGCGAGGTTCGGCGCCTCGTTCGTGCTCGCTGGGATCTGGATCACATCGGCGGAGCCGTCACCGGGCGAGATCTGCACCACGCAGAGCCGGTCGCGGTTCACATCGAGTCCCATGGCCTCGGTATCGACCGCTACTGCGCCGCGCCCGTAGCGCGAGAGGTCGGGCAGATCGCCGCGATGCAAGCGGATGGTCATGACGGCGCATGGACCGGCAATGATACAAACCTGGTGCCCAGGAGAGGACTCGAACCTCCACGCCTCGCGGCGCTAGTACCTGAAACTAGTGCGTCTACCAATTCCGCCACCTGGGCTTTGCGCGATAGGTACGGAGCAGCCCCCTTGTTGTCAAATGGCCGCTCTGTACAGCATCAAACCGATCCTGTATTCGCCGGACAAGGAACTTGAGCCAGCATGACCGCCATCCCGCTGGAAACGCTTGTCACCGTGTTCGGCGGCTCCGGCTTCCTCGGCCGTCACGTCGTGCGCGCGCTCGCGCAGCTCGGATACCGCGTCCGCGTCGCTGTGCGCCGGCCCGAGCTTGCGGGCTTTCTGCAGCCGCTGGGCCAGGTCGGGCAGATTCATGCAGTGCAAGCCAATGTGCGCAATTCGAGCTCCGTGGAGGCAGCCGCGCGCGATGCGGATGTGGTGATCAATCTTGTCGGGATCCTGTTCGAGCGCGGACGGCAAAAATTCGATGCGGTGCAGTCCTCCGGCGCCGAGACCGTGGCGCGCGCGGCCGCCGCCATCGGCGCGCGGATGATCCACGTCTCGGCGATCGGCGCCGACGAAAGGGCCGCGTCGCAATATGCACGTTCGAAGGCAGACGGCGAGAAGCGGGTGCTCAGCGCGGCACCATCCGCGGTCATCCTGCGACCGTCGGTCCTGTTCGGTCCTGAAGACGACTTCTTCAACAAGTTCGCGGCTATCGCCCGCTTTTCGCCGTTCCTTCCGTTGGTCGGCGGCGGCCATACCCGATTCCAACCGGTCTTCGCCGGCGATGTCGCGAGCGCGATCGTTGGCGCGATCGAGGACCGCGCCGGAGAGGGCCAGGTGTACGAGCTTGGCGGGCCGCAAGTGCGCAGCTTCAAAGAGCTGATGCAATTCATGCTAGCAACCATCGAACGGCGACGGCTGTTGATTCCAATCCCGTTCGCCGTCGCCAAGTTTCAGGCCGGCTTCCTGCAGCTGCTGCCGAAGCCACTCTTGACGCCCGATCAAGTTGAGCTGCTGCGCGGCGACACCATCGTCTCTGAGGAGGCCAAGCGCGATGGCCGCACGTTGGAGGCGCTCGGCATCGAGCCGCTCGCCATGGCCGCCATCGTGCCCTCATATCTGTGGCGGTTCCGCAAGACCGGCCAATTCAAGGGGGCAGCGGCGGACAGCCGCTGAGAGCGCCAGCGGCCTGCGTAAGGCGCCGGTCAGTGCCCCAGCGCCAGCGCGATCAAGCCGAGCGCTCCGACGACGACGCGCCACCAGGCAAACACGGCAAAGCCGTGGTGCTGCACATAATCAAGAAACGTCTTCACCACGATCCAGGCGCAGACGAACGACACTGCGAATCCGAATGCCACGAGAATGCTGTTGTCGAGACTCATCTGCCCGCGGCTCTTGAAGAGATCATAGGCGAACGCGCCGGCCATAGTGGGCATTGCGAGCCAGAATGAGAATTCCGCTGCGGAGCGCCGATCGGCGCCGAGCAGCATGGCCGCGACGATGGTGGCGCCAGAGCGCGAGACTCCCGGTATCATCGAGACGCACTGCGCCAGGCCGATGCCGAGGTACATCGGCAAGGAAAATTTCGTGGCGTCGTGGTAGCGGGTGTCGAGATCCATGCGATCGACCCACAGTAGAATGAATCGCACCGCCAAGGATCAGGGTGAAACAGACGATCCAGACGATGAATAAGACCGTTTTGATGAAGTCGTGCGCAAGCGCGCCGACCACCGCGGCGGGTAGGAAAGCGATCAGCACGCCGATGACGAAGCGGCGAGCCGCCGGATCGCTGAACATGCCGGTGGCGAGCCGCCAAATGCGGGAAAAATAGATCGAGAGCAGCGCGAGACTCGCGCCGAATTGGATCAGCACCGCGAAGGTCTTGCCGAAATCGTCATCGTCGAAGCCGAAAAAGCGCTGAACCAAAAGAAGGTGGCCGGTCGAGGACACCGGCAGGAACTCGGTGAGCCCTTCAACCACCCCGAGGACGAGGGCCTTGAAATATTCGAACAACATGATGGCTCCGTCGGCAGAAGAGGACTAGGCGCCGCGCCGCGGCGGTCGCGGAAGGTCCGATGCGCTTTTCCCGCATCATTAACCTAGGGGCAACGGGAAACGGCGAACATTGCACAGGTTACTCTCGGCGAACCCTACCCAAGGGATCGAGACCGACCTAACGTGACCGGCGCCGCGGCGCGCGCCCCAACACCGCCGCAGTCATTAAGAGCGCATGCTGACCTTGTTCCATCATCCGTTCTGCCCGCATTCCCGCTTCGTGCGCTTGGCGCTGGGGGAGTATGGGATTACTGCGCGGACGGTCGAGGAGCGGGTGTGGGAGCGCCGCCAAGAGTTCCTGATTCTCAATCCTGCCTGCACGACGCCGGTGGCGGTGGAGGAGGGCCGTCCGGCGATCCCCGGGGCGTCAATTATCGCCGAATATTTGGACGAGACGCGGGGGGCGGATCTTGGCGAGCTGCGCCTGCTGCCGCGCGAACCGGGCTCGCGGGTTGAAGTGCGCCGATTGATGAGCTGGTTCAACGAAAAATTTTTTGCCGAGGTCAGCGGCCCGCTGACCATGGAACGTCTATATAAGCGACAAATGCCGACGAGCGCAGGCGGCGGCTCACCGGACACCGAGGTGATCCGAGCGGCGCGGCACAACATGCGCTATCATTTGGCGTATATTGGGTGGCTGGTGCGCACACGCGACTGGCTTGCAGGCGCTCGGATGAGTTACGCGGATCTCGCCGCAGCCGCGCACCTTTCGGCAGCCGACTATTTGGGCGACGTGCCATGGAACGAAGACGAGGCGGCGAAGATCTGGTACGCGCAAATCAAGTCGCGCCCCTCGTTCCGTCCGATCCTGGCAGAGACGCTGGCGGGCATTCCGCCGTCCGAGACCTACGCCGATCTCGACTTCTGAGCGATCCATCGGCGCTCAAGCGAGCGCTCGTCAACGCCGCGCACCAGCACGGCTTTGACATCGTCGGCATCACGCGGCCTGACTCGATCCCCCAAGCGCTGGAGCGGCTGCGGCATTTCCTGGCCGAAGGCGCCCATGGCGATATGGATTGGATGGAAACAACTGCGGCACGGCGAGGCAGTCCGCGCGCGCTCTGGCCGGACGTGCGCTCGATCATCATGCTCGGCCTGAACTACGGCCAACACCTGGAGGACGATCCGCTGGCCATTTTGGCCAGGCGCGATCGCGGTGCGATTTCGGTCTATGCGCGGGCCGAGGACTACCACGACATCATCAAGCCGAGGCTCAAGGCAGTGGCGCGTTGGCTGATCGCACAAGCCGGGGGCGACGCGAAGGTCTTCGTCGACACCGCGGCGGTGATGGAAAAGCCGCTGGCCGCGGCCGCCGGACTCGGTTGGCAGGGCAAGCATACGAATTTGGTTTCGCGCCAATTCGGATCATGGTTATTTCTCGGCACGATCTTCACCACGCTCGAGTTGCCCGCCGACGCGCCGGAGACGGATCATTGCGGCAGCTGCCGTGCATGTCTCGATGTGTGCCCGACCGCCGCCTTTCCGTCGCCCTACCGACTCGATGCGCGCCGCTGCATCTCCTACCTCACCATCGAGCACAAGGGGCCGATTGCGCGGGAGCTTCGCAGCGCGATCGGCAATCGCATCTTCGGTTGCGACGATTGTCTCGCGGTATGCCCCTGGAACAAATTCGCGCAGGCCGGCCGCGAGAGCAAACTCGCCGCGCGTGAGGAACTGACGGTTCCGCGGCTCGCCGATCTCGCCCGTCTCGACGACGCGGCGTTCCGAAAGATGTTTTCGAAGTCACCGGTCAAGCGCACGGGTCGCAACCGGTTCGTGCGCAATGTGCTAATCGCGATAGGCAATTCCGGCGATGCGTCGCTTGTACCGCAAGCCATCCAGCTGTTGGACGATCCCTCGGCGCTGGTGCGCGGCGCGGCGGTGTGGGCGTTGAGCCGGCTCATGCCCGCCGAACGCTTTGCGGCCTTGGCGAGAGATCGTCGCCCACGCGAGAGTGAGCCGTTGGTGGCAACGGAATGGACGGCGGCGCTCGGGCCGGCAGCGGCCTGATGATCACGCTCGTTTGCCTCGGGCTCGGCTATTGCGCGCGTTATTACGTCAGCGAATTCGGCTTGCGCTTCGACCGTGTCGTAGGGACGGCGCGCAGCGCAGAGCGCGCCGCCGCACTCGCCCGAGAACGTCTCGGCGGGCGGGCGGTCGAGATGCTCCCGTTCGATGGCACCTCATCCTCGCGCGAGCTCCAAGCCGCGATTTTAGCGGCCGATGCGCTGCTCGTATCGGCCGCCCCAGCGGATGGCCGCGATCCAATGCTCGCGGCGCTCGATCAGGAGCTTGCCCAGGCGCCGCGGCTCAAATCCGTGGTCTATCTCTCGAGCCTCGGTGTCTACGGCGATAGCGACGGCGCCTGGATCGACGAGACCGCGCCCGCCATTCCCGCGCTCGCCCGCCGCGGTGGCTCGCGCATCAACGCCGAACTCGCCTGGCAGGCGCTCGGGACACGACGGAAACTGCCGGTGGCGATTTTCCGCCTCGGCGGCATCTATGGTCCGGGGCGCAATGGAATGGTGCGCCTGTTGCGCGGCACCGCGCAGCGCATCGCCAAATCCGGACATGTCTCGAACCGCATTCATGTGTATGACATCGCCCAGGCCATCGATGCGGCCTTCGCGCGCTGCGCCGCAGGCGTGTTCAACGTTGTCGATGACGAGCCGGCCTCGCCGAGCGACCAGATCGCGTTTGCAGCTGATCTCATCGGAATCAATCCGCCGCCGGAAATCCCCTATGAGGCCGCCGGCAAATCGGCCTCGGCGATGGCGCTGAGCTTCTACGATGGTTGCATTCGCGCGCGCAATGACAAGCTCAAGGCGCTGCTCGGAGTTGAACTGCGCTATCCGACCTATCGCGACGGTCTGCGCGCGCTCCACGCCGCCAGCGACCATCTCGGCGTCGCCAATCCGGTCGAAAACGAACCCAGCGCCGTTTCCTCAACGACAGGTGTCAAATGATCGCGGTCATCTTCGAAGTTTGGCCAAAGCCCGAGCACAAACAGCGCTATCTCGACCTTGCCGCGGAGCTGCGGCCGCTCCTCGACACGATCGATGGTTTCATCTCGGTCGAGCGGTTCGAGAGCATCTATGAACCCGGCAAGATGCTCTCGCTCTCGTTCTTCCGCGATGAGGCGGCGGTGAATGCATGGAGAAAGCTCGAAGCGCATCGTCGCGCCCAGGCTCTCGGCCGCGGCGAAATGTTCGGCGATTATCGATTGCGGATCGCGGGCGTGATCAGGGACTACGGCATGTCTGATCGCGCTGAGGTTCCCGCCGACAGTCGTTCCAAGCACGGCTAGTCGCGCGTTACGGCTCCGCCACCGCCGCAATGAGCCGCTCGATGTCTTCTGGGCGCGACAGACGATGGTCGCCATCCTTTACGAGCGTCAGCACGATGTCGTCGCGGGCAAAGCGAGAGGTCAGATCCAGCGTGTGCTGCCACGGCACGTCGGGATCCTGTACTCCCTGCAGAATCCGCACCGCGCAGCCGGTCTCGATCATGCCGTCGAGCAGGAGATGCTTGCGTCCGTCCTCGATCAGGTCGCGGGTGATCGGGTAGGGCTCTTCGGAATACTTCGACGGGAGTGCCCAGACGCCGGTCTGCTCGATCTCACGCTTGACCTCCGGCGGAAACCGCTTCCACATCAACACTTCAGTGAAATCGACCGCGGGCGCGATGAGCACGAGCCGCGTGACGCGCGGATCTGCCGGCGTTCGGCGCGTCAGTTCGCGGCTCAGCAGCAGCGCGAGCCAGCCTCCCATCGACGAGCCGATCACGATCTGCGGCTCGCGGCAAAACGCTTCAAATACGGCGAGCGTCTCCTCGAACCAGCGGCCGACGGTGCCCTCGGTGAAATTTCCGCCGGACTCGCCGTGGCCGGAGTAATCGAAGCGCGTCGTCGCCCGGCCATTCGACTGCGCCCATCGATCGAGTGCCTCGGCCTTGGTACCTCTCATGTCGGACTTGAAACCACCGATCCAAAACAGGCCGGGCGGCGCTCCCTCGCGCCGGCGCACAGCAATCTGCCTGGCCGCAGTACCAGTTCCAACCGTCAAGAATTTCGGGCAAACATCGCTCATCGGCGGAGACTGACCTTGGGGACACAGACTTCAGCGGGCAGCGGGCCTCGCATGCTGCCATTGAATACAAGCATGCCCTAGCGGCAAACAAGCCGGCGCCGGCCGAGGAATGAACTCCGTGAGCAATGACGACACGCAGGCTCACCCGCCCACCTTGGTGGGCGCGACGATCCTGCAGATTGTTCCGGCTTTGCGCGAGGAGCCCGTCGCCCGTACTGCGATCGACGTTGTCGCCGCGCTACGGCAAGCCGGCGCGCGCGTGCTGGTGGCGGCAGAAGAGGGCCCGCTCGTTGGGGAGCTCACGGCATCGGGCGGCGAATGGGTTCCACTTGTCAATGCCACCGTCAATCCGTTCCGGCTCAGACGCAGCGCCCGCGCTCTCCAACGCGTGATCGCCTCCGAGCGCATCGATATCGTGCACGCGCACAGCGCCGGCGGAGCTTGGATCGCCAGCTTAACAGCGGCGCGGATCGCGGTGCGGCTCGTCACCACGCTGCCCGACATGCCGCCCGCCTTCGGGCTGCACGGCTATTGGGCCGCCGCGCTCACGCGCGGAGATTGGGTGATCACGCCTTCGAACTTTGCCGCCGCGCCCGTCGTCGCCCGCTACAACATTCCGCGCGAGCGCCTCACCATCATTCCGCGCAGCATCGATATCGCCGTATTCGATCCTGCGGCGGTGGACGCGGTGCGGGTCGAGACCTTGCGCAAGGCGTGGCGAATTCCGCCGGCGGCGCGGATCCTGCTCGTTCCCGGACGTGTCGCGCCTTGGAATGGGCAACTCATTCTGCCCGATGTCGCGCGAATGATGCTCGACAGCGGTCTGCGCGGTTTTGTCTTCGTCCTCGCTGGCGAGCATCGCAGTCATCGAAAATATGCACAAGCCGTCATGGAGCAGGCACAGGCCAAAGGGGTGCAGGCGCTGGTTCGGCTGACCGGCCATTGCCGCGATCTGCCGGCGGCGCTTGCCGCCGCCGATACCGTGGTGGTTCCCGCAACCGAGCCGCCGGTACTCGGCCGTGCAGTGGCACAAGCACAAGCCATGGGCCGGCCGGTCGTGACGTCAGACATCGGCATCTTGCCGGAACACGTGGTCGCGCCGCCGGAAATGCCGGAAGAGGTGCGCACGGGGTGGGTGGCCAAACGAGGCGATGCGCAAGAATTCGCCGTCGCCCTGAGCGAGGCGTTCGCGCTCGACGACGGCGCCTACTCCACGATGACCGCGCGCGCACGACATTTCGCCGAGTACATGTTTTCTCCCCATAGCGTCGCGACCGCAACCCACGCCGTCTATACCGCGTTGCTAGAACGCGACCTTTAGCAATCGCAGAGGCGCGCGCGGCGGCCACGGACCGACGGAAAGCCGTTGACTTATTCCCGGTTTGTCCTGATCCTTCCCGAGCCTGCACCAGCAGGACGTTGCAACGGCATGAGGAGAGCAAAGCCATTCGTCGCCCAATGAGATCCGCGCAGCCCGCCCCGAAGGACGGCCCGCGCATCAACGAGGAGATCCGCGTTCGCGAAGTCCAATTGATCGACCAGACCGGCCACAATCACGGGCCCGTTGAAATCCAGATCGCTTTGGACAAAGCCCAGGAGGCTGGGCTAGATCTCGTCGAGATTGCCCCCAACTCATCTCCGCCCGTCTGCAAAATTCTCGATTACGGCAAATATAAATATCAGGCGCAGAAAAAGGCGGCAGAAGCCCGCAAAAAACAGAAGGTCGTCGAGGTCAAGGAGATCAAGCTTCGGCCGATGATCGACGACCACGATTACGACGTGAAAATGCGCTCGATGCAGCGCTTTTTCGAAGAGGGTGACAAGGTGAAAGTCACGCTGCGCTTCCGCGGGCGCGAGATGGCACACCAGGAACTCGGTTACCAGTTGCTCAACCGCGTCAAGGGCGACACCTCCAAAGTCGCCAAAGTCGAGCAGGAGCCGCGCTTCGAAGGCCGCCAGGTGGTGATGGTACTGGCGCCGAGGTGAGGGCTCCGCCCGGCATTCCTCGGGTGGCGGTCCCTTGCGTCTGAGCCGAACAGGAGCGGGGCAATCCTCGATTGACACCCCCCTGTGCTCTCCGCGGACGGCCGTTTAGCCGATGAAACTGGGTTCTGGTTGTATTTCACGGCCGGCTCTGCCATAACGCCGCCCTTCCGCCGCCCGGCCCAAAGGGCTGCCGTGGCGACGGCAAAATCAGCACGCTCGAACGAGCAGAAGCCGGCCGGGCCGTTTTCACGCCTGACGCCGCAAAGGAGAGCCAAATGCCCAAGCTCAAGACCAAATCCGGCGCCAAAAAGCGCTTCAAAGTGACCGCCGGCGGGATGGTGCTTTATCAGCAATCCCGCAAGCGCCACGGCATGATCAAACGCACCAACAAGCAGATCCGGCAACTGCGCGGCACCTCCGTGCTGTTCAAGACCGACGGCGATAAGATCAAGAAATTTTTTCTGCCCAACGATTGACACCGTAGGGCTCCGCGGCGGCGAGCCGCACCCGATCGTTGCACGCAACCAGGAGGTCAGCCATGGCACGCGTCAAGCGCGGCGTCACCGGGCACGCCAAGCACAAAAAGGTTTTCAAAGCGGCCAAGGGCTATTACGGCCGGCGCAAGAACACGATTCGGATCGCAAAGCAGGCGGTGGAGAAGGCCAACCAATACGCCTACCGCGACCGCAAGCGTCGCAAACGCACCTTCCGCGCGCTCTGGATCCAGCGGCTCAATGCAGCCGTGCGTCCCTTCGGACTTACATACAGCCGGTTCATCGATGGCCTCGGCAAGGCGGGCCTGGTCGTTGACCGCAAGGTGCTGTCCGATCTTGCGATCCGCGAGCCCGCGGCGTTCGCCGCGATTGTCGAAAAGGCCAAGGTCGCCATCGCGGCGTGACAATCAGAGGACGGAGAATGCACGACCGACGATCGTGCCCGCTTCGAACGCGACCATGATCGACGTTGGCTATGTGCAATGCATGGCGCGCTATAACCGCTGGCAAAACGACAACGTCTATCGTGTGGCCGACTCGCTGCCGGACGCCGACCGACGCCGCGACCGCGGAGCATTTTTCGGTTCGATCCACGCGACGCTCAACCACCTGCTTTGGGCTGACCGCATCTGGATGAACCGCCTTGCCGACACGCCATCGCCCGGCGGCGGAATTCCCGAATCCGTATCGCTTTATGCTGACTGGGAGGACTTGAAGCGCGAGCGCAAAGCCTTCGATGCCGTCATGATCGACTGGGCGGACCGACTCGATGCTGCGTCCCTCGCCAGCGAGCTCGCGTATTACTCCGGTGCGATCAAAGCGCACTTGCGCAAGCCGAAATGGCTTTTGGTCGCGCACATGTTCAATCACCAGACCCATCATCGCGGCCAGGTGCATTGCATGCTGACGCAGGCGGGCGGCAAACCCGGCGACACCGATCTGCCATTCATGCCGACCTAACGACCGGGCCTGCCCCCGGGGACGCACCCATGCACGATCTCAAGGCCCAACTCCTGCGCGGTTTGTGGTATGTCGCGCTCGTGGCTGCGGACGTGCGTCCGGGTCGGCTCGTGCACAAGACGCTACTCGGCGAGCCGTTGCTCATCGGGCGCGGTCGCGACGGAGGGGTTTTTGCCCTGCGCGACATCTGCCCGCACCGGGGCATCCCTCTGCATTATGGCCGCTTCGACGGCGAGACGATCACGTGCTGCTATCACGGCTGGCGCTTCGACGTGGGCGGCACCTGCGTCGAGATTCCCTCGCTGCGGGATGGCCAGGAGATGGATCTCGGCAAGATTCGCTGCGGCGCCTATGCCTGCGTCGAGCGACAAGGCTTGGTGTGGGTCTACTTCCCGGCCGCGAACGAAGCGCCCGCACCGGCGGAGCCGCCCCGCATGCCGATCTTTTCCGATGCGGCCGCGCCCGTGGCGGGTTCCCCTGCTCGACCGACCACGCCGCATTCGGTCTGATGGACCCCACCCACGCCGGCTTCGTGCACACGTCGTGGTGGTTCAAGCACCAGCCCAGAAAGCTGCGCCCCAAAGAGAAGCAGTTCGAGCCGATCGAGCTCGGCTGGCGGATGGTGCGCCATCCACTCCCGCCGCAGAACCTCGTTTACAAGCTGCTCGGGCGTCATGTCGAAACGGAGATTTGCTACAAGCTTCCGGGGCTGCGCATCGAGGAGGTGCATGGGGATCGCCATGCCGTCGTCGGCCTTACCGCGATCACGCCAATCACCGACGAGGCAACGGAAGTCCACCAGATATTCTGGGCCTCCTCCGGCTGGGTGGCGCCGCTCGCGCCGCTGCTCAAGCCGTTCATGCACACTTTTCTCGATCAGGATCGCCAGGTGGTGGTCAAGCAGCGCGAGGGTCTTGTGCACAAGCCCCGGCTGATGCTCATCAACGATGCCGATACGCAAGCGCGCTGGTGGATGCGCGTCAAGGATGAGTGGATCGCGGCGCAGGGAGAAGGCCGTCCCTTCGTTAATCCGCTCGAGCCCAAGACGCTGCGCTGGCGAAGTTGAGGACACCCATGAACGACCTGCGCCCGCTCGAGACCGAACTCCTGGCCGCCGTCGCAAACGCGACGGATGAACCGGCGCTCGAAGCCGTGCGGGTTGCGGCGCTGGGCCGCAACGGCTCGATATCCGCGCTCCTGAAGACGCTCGGCACGATGTCCGCCGAAGCGCGCAAGGAGCAAGGGCCGCGTATCAACGGTCTCAAAGACCGCGTCACCGCTGCGATTGCCGCACGCAGAGACGCGCTGAAAGAGCTGGCGCTCGATCAGCGCCTCAACACCGAGACGCTGGACGTGACATTGCCGGTGCCCGAGCCGCCGGCGGAGGTCGGACGCGTCCATCCCATCAGCCAAGTGGTGGACGAGCTGACCGCGATTTTCGCCGACATGGGTTTTGCCGTCGCCGAAGGACCCGACATCGAGACCGACGACTACAACTTCACCAAGCTCAATTTCGCCGAGGGCCATCCCGCCCGCGACATGCACGATACCTTCTACTTCAATCCGAAGCCCGACGGCTCGCGGCTTCTACTGCGGACCCACACGTCACCTGTGCAGATCAGGACGATGCTGGCGCAGAAGCCGCCGATCCGCGTCATCATTCCCGGCCGCACCTACCGCAGCGACAGCGATCAAACCCATACCCCCATGTTCCATCAGGTCGAAGGGCTCGTGATCGACAAGAGCTCGCATCTCGGCCATCTGAAATGGATACTGCAGGAATTCTGCAAGGCGTTCTTCGAGGTCGATCAGGTCAAGATGCGTTTCCGTCCGTCGTTCTTTCCGTTCACGGAGCCGTCGCTCGAGGTCGATATCCAATGTCGGCGCGACAAGGGTGAGACAAGATTCGGCGAAGGCGACGACTGGATGGAGATTCTCGGCTGCGGCATGGTGCATCCGAACGTGCTGCGCAATTGCGGGCTCGATCCCGACGAGTATCAGGGCTTCGCCTGGGGCCTGGGGATCGACCGCATCGCCATGCTCAAGTACGGCATGCCGGATCTGCGTCCGTTCTTCGAAGCCGACGTGCGCTGGCTCTCCCACTATGGCTTCCGCCCGCTCGACTTTCCCACGCTGGCCGGAGGATTGAGCGGCTGATCGCCGACGGCAAAACCCCGTGGCCAATCGCTGGATCGTTCCGTTCGACACAACAGATGACAAATTCCCTAAATCTTAAGTCTTTCCCGCGCGACGGTGGAGGAAAGGGTCCCGGGTCAGCAGAATGATGAAATTGACCCTCGCTTGGCTGAAGGAGCACCTCGACACTGAGGCGCCGCTCGCTGCGATTGTCGACCGGCTCACCATGATCGGGCTCGAAGTCGAGAACGTCGCCGACCGAGGCAAGATGCTGGCGCCTTTCACGATCGCGCGGGTGATCTCGGCCGAACAGCATCCGAACGCGGACCGCCTGCGCGTGTGCATGGTGGATACCGGCGCCGGCGATCCAGTGCAGGTCGTGTGCGGCGCGCCGAACGCCCGCGCCGGCATGAAAGGGGTATTCGTGCCTCCCGGAGCGTTCATCCCGGGCAAAAACATGACGCTGGGCATCGGTAAGATCCGCGGAGTCGAAAGCCGCGGCATGCTGGTGTCGGAATTCGAATTACAAATCTCCGACGACCACGAAGGGATCATCGACCTTCCGCAGGATGCGCCGGTCGGGGCGAATTACGCGGCCTGGGTCGGACTCGACGATCCCGTCATCGAGATCAATCTCACCCCCAACCGCGCCGACTGCGCCGGCGTGAGCGGCATCGCCCGCGATCTCGCTGCTGCTGAGATGGGCAAGCTGCGGGATAGAAGCGTTCAGCCGGTGAAAGGTGATTTCCCCTGCCCGGTGAAGGTGACGCTCGATTTCGGCCCGACGCCTTCGCTTTGTCCGGCATTTGCCCTCCGACTGATACGCGGGGTGCGCAATGGGCCGTCGCCGACCTGGCTGCAGCAGCGGCTGAGCGCCATCGGACTGCGCCCCATCAATGCGCTGGTCGATATCACCAACTTCATCACTTACGACCGCGGACGGCCGCTGCATGTGTTCGATGCGGCAAAAGTGCACGGCAACCTCACGGTGCGGCGTGCCCGCGACGGCGAGACTCTCGTCGCGCTCGACGGCAAGCGCTACTCACTCGACCCGAGCATGTGCGTCATCGCGGACGAGAGCGGCGTGGAATCGCTGGCGGGCATCATGGGCGGCGAAAGCACCGGCTGCTCGGAAGCGACGACGGACGTGCTCATCGAGTCCGCGCTGTGGGACCCCGTGAATATTGCGCAGACCGGCCGCAAGCTCGGCGTCCAATCGGATGCGCGGTACCGCTTCGAGCGCGGCGTCGATCCCGCCTTCATGCTGCCAGGACTCGAACTGGCGACCGCGATGGTGCTCGAGCTATGCGGCGGGAAACCATCCGAAGTCACGGTCGCGGGCACGCCAGAAGTGCCCGCACGCATGATCGACTTCCCGCTCGACGAACTTCCGCGGCTCACCGGCTTGCAAGTCGATCGGCGCGAGATCGAACGCGTGCTCGGCCGGCTGGGGTTTGCAATCAGCGATGCAGGCAAGCACCTTAAAGTGACCGTCCCCTCGTGGCGCGCTGACGTGGAGGGCAAGGCCGATCTGGCCGAGGAGATCGTCCGTATTCTCGGGGTCGACCGTGTTCCCGCGACGCCCTTCGATCGCGGCGAGGCCCCGCGCAAACCGGTGCTCACGCCCATTCAACTGCGCACCCGCAAGGCCAAGCGCGCGCTCGCCGCGCGCGGCATGCTCGAGGCGGTGACCTGGTCGTTCCTGGCAAAGCGGCAGGCCGAGTTGTTTGGCGGCGGCGAACCTGAACTCGCGCTCGCCAATCCAATTGCCTCGGATCTGTCGGACATGCGACCGAGTCTCATTCCGGGCCTCGTTGCTGCCGCGCAGAATAACGCCGACCATGGCATTGCCAACGTGTCACTGTTCGAAATCGGGCAGGTGTTCCGCGGCGATCGCCCGCAGGATCAGCTCACGGCCGCGAGCGGCGTGCGCCGCGGACTTGCCAAAGCAACCGGTATCGGTCGCCATTGGTCCGCGCCTGCGAGTGAGGTCGACGCGTTCGACGCCAAAGCCGACGCGATCGCCGTGCTAGCTGCCGCGGGCGCGCCGGTGGCGGCGCTGCAGGTCCTGCCGGGAGGGCCATCATGGTTCCATCCGGGGCGCTCGGGGACGATCCAAATTGGCCCGCAGACGGTGCTCGGGCATTTTGGAGAGCTACATCCGCGCGCGCTCGAAGCGCTCGACGCCGAGGGCCCGCTGGTCGCCTTCGAGGTGATGCTCGAAAAAATCCCGGAACCGAAGGCGAAGGCAACCCGCGCGCGGCCAGCGTTGGAGCTTTCCCTGTTCCAACCGGTGGAGCGCGATTTCGCGTTCGTCGTCGATCGCGCGGTAAACGCCGCCGACGTGCTGCGCGCGGCACAGAGCGCCGATCGCAAGCTCATCACCAATGTCGCGGTGTTCGACGTCTACGAGGGCGTGGGGATAGAACCCGGCAAGAAGTCGATCGCCATCAGCGTGACATTGCAGCCGCGGGAAAAGACCTTAACCGACGCAGAGATCGACGCCGTGGCCGGAAAGATTGTCGCTGAGGTCGGCAAGCGCACTCGCGGTGCGCTGCGTGGGTAAGGGCGCTCAGGTGCGCCTGCTCGGGCCGCCGAGCAGCTTCACCACCGCATCCGCGGCCCTCTCACCGGAGTCCCAGGCACCGTTGACGGTGCCCCAACGGGTCTCATGCGTGGCCTCACCGGCCAGAAAGATGCGGCCGCTGATCGGCTCCGCCAGCACCTTGCGCGCGGATTGAGCTCCCGGCGCGGCGGCGGAAATGGCGCCGAGCACCCACGGCTCGTTGTTCCAGCGCGTCGCGTGGCGGCGCTTGACCGCGTTCTTCACATCCGTGCCGTAGAGACCGCCGAGCCAGCTAATCGCAAAATCGATCATCGCCGCCTCGCCCTTGGCCGAGAGATCGCGCCCGAAACTTCCGCCGACATCGATGACGCAAATCGTCGAACCCGACATGTTGCCGAAGAGGGCCGCGGTCTGCTTGCTCTCGGTTCTCTCGAATACCAGTTCGTCGGAACGCAGCCCGAGCGGATTGCCGGTCAATTCCAGCGCCACGTGATCGCGGCTACCGAGCTTGAGCTTTGTGGCAGCCTCCAGATGCCGTTTCGGCAAGTCCGGCGCCATCTTGATCTTTCCGCTGGTGAGCACGTTGGTCGAGACGGTGAGGATGACGGCGGCGGTCCTGAACTGCCCCTTGGGCGTGTCCACTTCGATGCGTGCGCGGCTCCACGATTCGATCGACTTGACCGGCGTTGCGGAAAGCATTGGGAGGGAAGCCGCGAGCTTTGCCAGGAGAGTCCCGAACCCCTGACGGCAGAATGCACTGTTGTCGCGCTCTCCCGCGCGGGAAAGATCCGCGGTCGACACCTCGGCGAGCTCTTTGCTGCAGCCATACGGGCCCAGCACAAATTCGACGGTCGGGCGCCATTCGCCGAGATCCTTGGGCAGCGCCTGGGTGCAAGCGACGTCGCTCTTGCGCGCGGCATCGGCAATGGCGGTATTGGCTCGCACGAGGCTCGCGAGAAAATCCTCCATCTCTCCTTCGCGGGCGTAGCGACGTCCGATGCGCATTCGCTGCCCCGGCGGCGCCGCGTAGATCTCGACCCCGGCCTGCGGGGCGAGCTTCGCCAAGGGATTGATGTCGGCCGCATAGATCCAGTGTGCGCCGCGATCGTAGGGTACGCCGAATATTTTGGTGTCGGTGATGCAGCGCCCGCCGATGTCCTCGGCGGCCTCGAGCACAACAAATCGTTTGCCGGCTGCGGCAAGTCGCCGCCCCGCGGCGATGCCGGCCGCGCCGGCCCCCACGACGACGGCGTCGACCCAGCCGGAGCGGGGAACCTCGGGGGCGGGCGCAGGGCGCGGTGCTGCGACAGCAGGCGCGGCTGTAAGCGCCGCGGCGGACGCAAGGAACGATCTGCGGGTCAAATATCGCATCTGGGCGCGCAAGCGTTAGGCGCCTCGAGGTTTAGCACGGAACGCGTTCCAGGCATGTCTAAATTCTTTTTCATCATCATCGCAGTTACGCTATCGCCCATCGACGGCGCCCCTTTACAAGCGCTCCTATGGAACGCCTGGTTCCAGGGTCGTCGTTACCGGGCACCGCACAGCCGGTAGAAGGATGCAGATGATGATCGACGCGGCCGTCAAAGCACTCGTCCAGATGTTCTCGCCCCCGTTCCGCTGGGTGCTGTTGAAGTCCGCCGGCTTGGCGCTCGGGCTGATCGTGCTGTTCGCAATCGCGCTTGATTGGCTCCTAGTCTGGCTTGCCACGGCCGGCGCGAATTGGGCCCAGAGCATGTTCGGCGTCAGCGCGCCGGCACCGATCTCGATTTTCATCTGGATCCTATCTGTTGCCGCCGGCATCGGGATCATCATCGGATCAGTGTTCTTGATGCCGGCGGTCACTGCGCTGGTCGGCAGCTTCTTCGTCGATGAGATCGCGCTCGAAGTCGAACGCACGTACTATCCGACGCAACCTGTCGGCACGCCGCTGCCGCTCCCGCGCGCGTTGCTAGAAGGTGCCAAGACGGCTTTGCTGACGGTCCTAGTCTACCTCATCGCGGTGCCGTTCCTTCTTCTCGCCGGCGCGGGCGCGGTCATTTTTTTCCTGGCCAGCGCCTATTTGCTTGGCCGCGAATATTTCGAGCTGGCCGCCATGCGTCATGCGCCGGTCGCGCAGGCCAAACGCCTGCGGCAAACACACCAAAGCACAGTTTTTCTCGCCGGACTCTTGATCGCGGTGTTCGTGTCGATCCCAATCGTCAATCTCGCCACACCCCTGTTCGCCATGGCTCTTATGGTGCATGTGCACCAGCGCATTCGGACGAAAGAGGGGCGAGGATACTCAAGAGCTCCGAGCGGTATTCGTTTGCGTTAAATAGTCCGCCGGCGCTCGGCCGCCTGAGCGCGTTTGGTCTTATTCGCTCAGCTTGGTCACGGCGACCTGCACGGTCCCGTTGACCTCCGCGACCACGCGCAGCGTGTTCGCATCGAATTCGATGTCGACGAGCCGCAGATCGCTGACGGCGGCGTCCACGCGAACACCATCGGCGCTCTTGCGAAAATCCGCAATCGCCGCATCGATGCTCTGACGAGCATTGGCCGCGAGCGGCACCAGATCCACGACCCCGTGCTCTGCAACCGCCTTTTCCAAATATGGCACCGCCGCGCGCGCCGCTGCGCCCAAGAGGCCGAAAGCGGCCTCGGATTGCACATCCAGCGCGATGTCGGTGAGACGGAGCACCTGATGCGTGGCATCGAGCACCGGCCGGCCCCACACGTGAATCGTGGCTTCGGCGCCAAGGCCGAGCCAGCTCTTGTTCTCATTGGCCTTCACCCGCAGCGACAGCAGCAAGCGATCGCCAGACGCCGCCAAGCTGACGCCGCGGATGGTGGCGGTGAAGGCGCTGCTTTGGTCTTCGGGAAAAGTCTTCCCCTTGAGCTGCGCCTCGAGCAGCCTCGTCACCTCGGTGAACGGAATATCGATCGGCACGGCGATATTGATGCGCCCCTGCTCGACCTGCGGAACGAGCTCCAATTGCGCGGGGAAGGGACAATCGGGCTTGGTCTCGTTGGAAACGATGCGCGTTTGCGCCTCGACGCCGATCGTCAGCGCGAGGGCAGTGGAGTCAATCCGTGGCTGCGCGGCGAAGGCGCGCGTCGGCCGAACTTCCAGCCACAGATTCGGCATGCCGGCGGCCGTCGCGCCGAGCGAGATCGCCCGGCACATCTTGGCCCACTCACGCCGCGCCGCTACTTCAAGGGACGGATCGTCGCGCAGCCGCGCCGCCAGCGCGGCCATTTGCTCATTGACCGCGCGATCGAGAAAAGGCTTGAGATCGTTCGATACGCTCAGCTTCACGCCCATGATCGGCAGAGAAGCGTCGGCGAGCGCGACCTGAGAGCTCAGATTGGGCTCAACCCGCCACGTCGGCAGCAAGGACGGATGGGCGGTGAGCGTGACTTCGCCGCGGATATCGGCGCGTTGGTCGAGCGCTTTTCCCTGCAGGTTTTGCAGCCCTTGCCCCAGCCGTCCGCCCAGCAGACCTCCGAGCGCACCCGCGAGATTACCCGCCTCGCCGGAGACCTGGCCGGTCGCGTGGAAGCTGCCGGAAAGCGCGGTTGACACGACGAGCGCATCCGGTCGGCCGACGACTGCGAGCGGGCCGCGTGTGACCGTCCAGTCGAGCGCGCCATTGGATAGCAATTGCGGGAGTGGGTTGTCGCGCTTGCCCACGAGGTTGCGCGGCGCCGCCGTTTCCAGCGCAGCGTGGATCGCGGAAAGCGCAATCGCCGCAGGCGTCACGATCAACGAGTTGCGGGCAACTGGCTTCAAGGGCGGCACTTCGACCAAGGCCGGCCGCTGGCCCTTCGGGCTCGGCCATAGCAAGTTCAACGCCCATAGTCCGCCGGCGAACGAGACGACGGCGATCAGGATACCGATGGCGATCTTGCCCCACGGCAAATGCATGCCGGCGACTTCTCCGAATGGCGGGTGGGATTCTCCTTGCGCCTGGATCGTGGTGCCACCAAGGCGGGGGTTGCCCGATCGTCGTCAGTGCGCTGACGAGCGATGATTGAGGACAGCTTTGCCGGGCCACTTACAGAGATCGGCGATCAGGCACTTCTCGCAGAGAGGCCGACGCGCCACGCAGACGTAGCGCCCATGCAGGATCAACCAGTGATGAGCATGGCGCTTATATTTCGCCGGTACTACACGGTCGAGCTTCATCTCCACTTCCAATGGCGTCTTGCCGGTTGCGATGCCGGTTCGATTGCCGACACGGAAGATATGGGTGTCGACGGCAATTGTTGGCTCATCAAAGGCGACGTTGAGCACGACATTTGCGGTCTTGCGGCCGACGCCTGGCAGTGCCTCCAGCGCCTCGCGCGTGCGCGGAACCTCCCCGCCATGCTCCTGCACGATCCGCTTCGACAGCTCGACAACATTTTTGGCTTTGGTGCGGAAGAGGCCGATGGTCTTGATCAGCTCCTGCACCCGTTTTTCGCCAAGGGCGGCCATCTTTTCCGGCGTGCCGGCGGCGGCAAATAGGGCGGGCGTCGCCTTGTTGACGCCAGCGTCGGTCGCCTGCGCCGAGAGCACCACCGCGACGAGAAGCGTAAACGGATTGACGTGCTGCAGTTCGCCCTTGGGCTCCGGGCGAGCGGCCGCGAACCGGCGGAACGCTTCCTCGATCTCGGCGGTTGTCCATTGCGGCAGCGCGCCGGCAGCGGCTACGTGGTCGGCTGCCGACTGCGTGGCCGGGCTCTTGACCTTCGCCGCCGTGTGCGCACGAGCTTTGCGTAGGCTCTGCGCCGTTCTTCGCGCCGCCTTGCGAGGGACTCTGCGGATCGCCTTGCGAGGTGTTTTGCGCGGCATAGTTCCGGTATAGTGGGCTCCATGCCACCCGACAACGATCTCATCCGAGAACCCACGATCTTTTCCGCAGTGCTCACGCCGCATCGCTCGCTGAGCCGCAAGGGTTTCTTGGCATTGATGCTGGTGGCCGGCGGGATCAGCCTGGTCACCGGGACGACATTCCTCCTCGCCGGCGCTTGGCCGGTTTTCGGTTTTTGCGGACTCGACGTCCTGTTGCTGTACTGGGCGCTCAAGCTCAGCTACCGCCGCGCGACGGCCTACGAGCAGGTCACTGTCACCCCTTTTGAACTGACGGTGCGTCAGGTCAGTCACCGCGGCCGTATCAGTGAATGGACGCTCAATCCGCTCTGGGTCCGGCTCGATCGCGTGGTCCACGCGGAGTTCGGCATCGAACGGCTGTTTCTCGTCTCGCGCGGGCAGCGGCTTGCGATTGCGGGGTTCCTGGGGCCGCAGGAAAAGGAAAGCTTTGCGCTTGCGCTGTCGGCAGCGCTCGGCGAGGCCAAGCGAGGCCCAACGCGGACGGTATTCTGATCAGCATTGCACGCAGAAATCGGGTGGGCGCAGCCTCCGCCTCAGCCTAGAAGGGGCGCACAAGCGAGCCATAGCCGAACATGCTCTCTCCCGACCAGGTTGGCGATCGCGAGCCGCTCCGCCGCGCGGCCGCCGACTATGCCGTCGTGCGGCGCGCTATCGCGTTCGTCTGCGAACACTGGCGCGCCCAACCCGAGATCGACGCCATTGCTGCAGCGGCAGGAGTGAGCGCCAGCGAGTTGCATCATTTGTTTCGCCGCTGGGCCGCAATCACGCCCAAAGATTTCCTTCAAGCGCTCACGCTCGAGCACGCGCGCCGCTTGTTGCGGGATTCGGCAAGCGTGCTCGAAGCCGCGTTCGAAGTTGGCCTCTCCGGGCCAGGCCGTCTGCACGATCTGTTCGTCACTCACGAAGCCATGTCGCCCGGCGAATGGAAATCAGGCGGGGCCGGGCTCACGATGTCCTACGGCTTTCATCCGTCTCCGTTCGGGACCGCGCTGGTGATGACGACCCACCGCGGGCTTGCCGGCCTCGCATTCGCCGATGCCGGCGAGGAGGAGGCCGCGCTCGCCGACATGAAGGGCCGCTGGCTTAAGGCCGACATCGTCGAAGATCGCCCGCGCACCGCGGCGCTGGCGCGGCGCATCTTCGATACCGCCCTATGGCGCGCCGATCAGCCGCTGCGCGTCGTGCTCATCGGCACCGATTTCGAGATCCGCGTGTGGGAAACGCTGCTCAAAATTCCCATGGGCCGCGCAATGACCTACTCAGACATCGCCACGAAGGTCGGCGCAATCAACGCCGCGCGCGCCGTCGGCGCCGCAGTCGGCAAGAATCCACTCTCGTTCGTGGTGCCCTGCCATCGCGTGCTGGGCAAAGATGGCGCACTCACCGGCTACCACTGGGGACTGACGCGCAAGCGCGCGATGCTGGGCTGGGAGGCTGGCAAAACCGCCAGCTGACCGCTCGGCAACGAGAGGCGATTCGTGCACGGCGAGCTAGCGCCCCACGTGCGTGGCGACTTCCGCGGCTGGCCGTTTGGCGCTAGCGCGACCGTTGCGCCACCTTCAACGTCGGCGTTGCCACATGCGCAAAGTCGCCCCTGCGATAGGCTGCCAGCGTCTCAGGGTTCTGCTGATCCATGAAGTCGGCGAGCTTGGCATAGGTCACGCAGCGCACTTCCGGCAAACCACAGACCGCCCGCGCAAACGACTTAAGCGCCTCATTATAGGCGCCGCCGCCGTAGTTCATGAAGTGGTGGCCGATATGGAGCGGCGCTCGATTTCCGGCGTAATTGCTCTTGAAATACTGCAGATACGTTTGCAGCGTCTGCTCGCGCACCATCTCGTAGCGGCGCGGATCGTAGACGGCGCGCGAATGGGCCACGAAGAAATTGTAATCCATCGACAGCGTGCTCCTGCCCGAGCCTTGAATTCTCAGCATGGCCAAATTGAACCGCCACAGCCCGTCGATCTTTTCCGGCCAGGCGTTGGCATGGCCGATGCCGCTGGTGTCGTAGCGGAAGCCATGCGCCCTGAGCACGCCATATAGCCCCGCCCCCTTGGCGAGATAGGGCGCGCGAAAACCGGTCACGTCCGCGGCGGGGAACGCGAACTGCGAGCCGCGGAGGCCGTTGTTTCGCGCGACGTTCTTCAATACGTCGCCGAACGCGCGAAACTCCTTCTCCCAATCGCCGACGGCCCATGCGGCGCCGTTGAAATGTCCGACGCCGTGCGAGGCGATCTCGTGTCCGCTGCGATAAAGAGCGTTCACGTACTCGACGCGCCTGCGAATCTGCTCGGGCGATCCGCCGAAACTGATGCGGGAATAACCGCGCCGCTGATGCGGGCCTTCATAAATGCTCCTGCGGGAATCGGCGATGAAATTGCTGCCGCTGACAAAAAAGGTGAAGTGAATGCGATCCCCATCTCTGTTCAGCTCGGCAGCGAAATCGATGAGCTCCTGCCAGCGCTCTAGCTCGGTACAATTGTCGAACGCCATGACGACGAATTGAGGCGGGCGGTCGACGCCCGCTCTCGCCGGCGCAAGAACGCCCAGCAGCACGGCGAGCGTCGCCAGTGCGGCGACGAGCCTGTTGGCGGTCAATTCAGCCCCCCGACCGAAAGTGACAGCGACTCGCCGCCAGCCTACCCGATCACGAGGTCGAATTGACCGCTAGCTGCGTGATTAGCCGCGCCACGGAGTAAAAATCGCCTCCGTGTGACACCAAAAGCACGGTCGCGATCGACCGCAAACGAGCCGCTGGTTGACGATGGCATCGCGATCCCACACAACCCTTCGAGGGGGCGATGAATGCCGGTTGGCGCGCTTCGCCAGCGCCGGCGAGGTGCAGAGGACGTGGGCAGATGCAAAAGCGCCGTCCGGTCATGCTGGTCGTTCTTGACGGGTGGGGCTGGCGCGAAGAAGCCGCCGACAATGCGATCCGCCAGGCGCGGACTCCGAGTTTCGATCGTCTGTGGGCGAGCTGTCCGCATGCGTTCTTGCGCACGTCAGGCAAAGATGTCGGCCTGCCGGAGGGGCAGATGGGCAATTCCGAGGTCGGACATCTCAACATCGGTGCCGGCCGTCTCGTGATGCAAGATCTGCCCCGCATCGACGCGGCGATCGCTAGCGGCGATATCAAACGGGCGCCGGCACTCAACGAATTGATCGAGGCGTTGCGGCGCAGCGGGGGCGCGTGCCATCTCATCGGATTGGTGTCGCCGGGTGGGGTCCATTCGCATCAGGACCAGGCGGCTGCGCTCGCCAACATTCTCGCCCAGGCCTCGGTGCCGGCGGTCGTGCATGCCTTTACCGATGGCCGCGATACGCCGCCACGCTCGGCAGGGGAGGACATTGCGCGCCTCATCGCGGCACTCCCGCGATCCGTCCCGATCGTCACGGTGAGCGGTCGGTACTACGCCATGGATCGCGACAGACGGTGGGAGCGCGTGGCCAAGGCCTATCACGCGATCGCGGACGCCGAGGGGCCGCGCTTTGCCAGCGCTCCCGCCGTCATTGCGGATGCTTATGCACATGAGATCAGCGACGAGTTCATCGTTCCGGCGGTGGTCGGCGAGTATCGGGGCATGCGGGACGGCGACGGCGTGCTTTGCTTCAATTTCCGCGCCGACCGCGTGCGCGAGATCCTGTCCGCCTTGCTCGACCCGAGCTTCAGCGGCTTTGCCCGCCGTCGCAGCATCCGCGTCGCTGGCGCCGCCGGTATGACACAGTACAGCGAGCAGCTGGATGCGTTGCTGGGAACGATCTTCCCGCCGCAAAGCCTAGCCAACGTGCTCGGCCAGGTCGTCGGC
>VAZM01000055.1:0-11517 GCA_005883135.1 Alphaproteobacteria bacterium | reverse complement strand
ATATCCGCACGTCACCTATTTTCTCAACGGCGGCGAGGAGGAGCCCTATCGCGGCGAGGACCGCATCATGGTTCCTTCGCCTAAGGTCGCAACCTATGACCTCAAACCCGAGATGTCGGCGCCGGAGTTGACGGATAGGGCGGTGGAAGCAATTGGCTCCGGCCGCTACGACTTGATCGTGCTGAACTACGCCAACCCCGACATGGTCGGACACACCGGCAGCTTGACGGCTGCAGTCAAAGCGGTGGAGGCGGTCGACACCGGTCTCGGCCGGATTGCGGAGGCGATCGCAACAGCCGGCGGCGCTCTGCTGGTCACCGCGGACCACGGTAATTGCGAAATGATGCGCGATCCCGTCACCGGCGGCGCGCATACCGCTCACACCACCAATCCCGTACCGGTTCTGCTGTTGGGCGGCGGCAATGTGTCTTTGACGGCTGGGCGGCTTGCAGATGTCGCGCCCACTTTGCTCGAATTGATGGACTTGCCGCCGCCGGACGAGATGACCGGCCGATCTCTTCTACGACCGCGAGCGAGCGATCAGCCGTCGCTGAGCCCCAGCACATCGGCCATCGAATAAGGCCCAGGTTTGCGCCCCCGCGCCCACAGCGCCGCGCGGAGGGCGCCGCGGGCGAAGATCATCCGGTCCTCCGCCTTATGCGTGAGCTCGATCCGCTCGGCCGGTCCGGCGAAGACGACGGTGTGTTCGCCCACCACCGAGCCGCCGCGCAATGAGGCAAAGCCGATATCGCCGGGGCAGCGTGCGCCGGTGGTGCCGTCGCGGCCGCGCACCGAACGCTGCTCGAGGTTCACGCCGCGGCCCTGCGCCGCGGCGCGGCCGAGCATCAGCGCGGTGCCTGAAGGCGCGTCGATCTTTCTATTGTGGTGCATTTCGAGGATTTCGACGTCGAAATCCTCATCCAGCGTCTGCGCAACCCGCTTGACGAGGGCCGCCAGCAGGTTGACGCCCATGCTCATGTTGCCGGATTTGACGATCACGGCGCGTTTGGCCGCCTCGGCGATCAACGCTTCGCTTTCGCCCGTAAGGCCGGTGGTGCCGACGACGTGGGCGCAGCCCGTGCGGGCCGTATGTTCGGCGAAGGCAACGGTCGCGGCGGGGACGGTGAAATCGACCAGCCCGTCGGCGTGAGCGAGCAGCGGCCCAATCTCGGTGGCAACCGTAACGCCGTTTCGCCCCAGCCCGGCGAGCTCGCCCGCGTCGCGGCCAATCACCGCGGAGGAAGCTGCCTCCACCGCGCCCGCGAGGATGACTCCATCGGTCGCGGCGATGGCGTGGATCAGCGTGCGCCCCATGCGCCCGCCGGCGCCAGCCACGATCAGCCGCATGTCGGACATGGAGTCTCTCCGGGTCGACTGCCGGTATAGCGAGGCGCACCCACGAAGGAAAGCAATGGACCGCTCCCGCGCTCCCGCGGGATCTGCGAGCCGGAGCAGCGACGGCGGCCGCTATGATTGCGGGTCGCAGCCTTCGATGATGAAGAGGTCGAACTCGGCTTTGCCTTTGCGCAGCGCGGCTGCGGCTTGATAATCCGCCGACCGATAGCAGTCGAGCGCCGCGCGATAGCTTGGAAATTCGAGCACGACCGTGCGCGCGCGCACGTTTCCCTCCATCACCTCGCGGCGGCCGCCGCGTACCAGAAAGCGTCCGCCGAATCTGCCGAACGGCACCATGTCGGCGGTCATGTACGCCTTGTAGCCTTCGGGATCGGTGACATCGATATGCGCGATCCAGTAGCCTTTGCGCGGTGCCGGTGCTGGCGGCGCGGCGGGCGGATCCGGCTGCACGCCGTCATGGCCCTCGATGATCACGAAGTCGCAGACTGAATGGACAAGGCGCAAGGGCCGGGCGCGCTGGTATTCCGGCGAGCGATAGCAGGCAAGGGCGGTGGCATAATCGGCAAATTCGCGCAGCACGTTGCGGGAGCGGGCCTTCCCCTCGACCACCTCCTGCGTGCCGCCTCGCACCAGCGCACGCCCGCCATACTTCTCGTGCGCCGCGGGGGTTGCGGCGACATAGGCCTTGTAGCCTTCCGGATCGCTCACATCGATGTGCGGAATCCAATAGCCTTTCGGCATCTCGACCTCCCTGTCACGGCATCACGCCGGTGATCTCGGCGATAATTGCGTCCGCGGCTGCCCTTGGATCGGGCGCCGCCAGGATCGGGCGGCCGACCACGAGGTGATCGGCCCCGGCGGCGAGGGCCGCGGCCGGCGTCATAATGCGCTTCTGGTCGCCTGCTGCGGCACCGGCCGGGCGAATGCCCGGGGTGACCAACACCATCCCCGCGCCGATGATCGGGCGCAGCGTCGCCGCCTCCTCGCCCGAGCACACCAGCCCGTCGATGCCGACGTCGCGCGCCTGCGCGGCGCGTTCGCCGACGAGTTCTGAGACCGTGAAATCATAGCCTGCTGCGGCGAGGTCGGCGTCATCGTAGGAGGTGAGCACGGTCACGGCGAGCAGGCGCAGCGCCGATCCTTTGCGCGCGTCGACCGCGGCGTGCATCGTCTGCGGGTAGGCGTGCACGGAGAGAAACGATGCCCCGAGCCGTGCCACGCCTTCAACGCCTCTCGCGACGGTGTTGCCGATGTCGTGGAGCTTGAGATCGAGGAAAATGCGCTTGCCGGCGCCGGCCAGCACGCGCGCGAAGTCAATCCCGCCCGCAAAGGCGAGCTGATAACCAATCTTATAGAACGAAACTGTTTCGCCGAGGCGTGCAACCAGCGCCTCGGCCTCGGCAACCGAAGGCACGTCGAGCGCGACGATCAGCCGCTCACGCGGATCGAGTTTCACGGCCGATCTCCTCTGCGCGCATTGCCGGCAACGTGCAGCGCCTGGCGTTCATGCCAACAGCTTGGCGGTATCAACGAGCTTTCGTATGACGAGCTTGAGCTGACTGGCCGCGCGCGCGTCCTTGAGTTCGTCCATCTCGTCGAAGGCCTGCTCGGCATTCGGCACCGTCACCTGCTCGGCAATGACGAGCGCCCGGCACCCGACCGCCAGCACTTGGCGCAGTGCCAGCAGCGAATGCGTCGCGCCCGAACGTCCGGGCGAGGCGCCTCCCAGCGCGAACACGCGGTTCTGGTAAGCGGCGAGCGGTGCCTCGCCACGCTCGCGGACTGCCGAGATCCAATCGATCGTGTTCTTCATCAGCGGAGTAATCGAAGCGTTGTATTCCGGGCTGGCGATGAATACGCCTTGATGCAGCGACATCAATTGCTTGAGTTTGACGGCGTTGGGCGGTGGTCCCGCTGCCTCGGCGGTATCAGCGTCGTAGATCGGCAGCGGATAATCCAGCAGCGAGACGCGGGTGACGTCCGCGGGGGCGAGCATCAATTCCTTTGCGGCGAGCGCCGCGAGCCGGACGTTGTACGACTTCGCCCGCAGCGAGCCGGGAATGACCAGGATTTTCGGAACTGCCATGACAGACGGCGGACCAGGGATTGGGCCTGCATGATACGCACAAGTTTCATGCTGTGTCGTCTATCGTCAGTCCCTCCGATACACCCACACCCGTGCCGGTGGAATATTCATCCACACCCGTTCGGACGCTTCCACCGTTACGCGGTCTAGCCACTTCGGGATCGGCGCGACGGCGTTATAGGTGAACTGCACAAAGGGTGCGCCCGGCGCCATCAAGGCAAAGGCTTCGAATAGAAGCCGCAGGCGCATTCGGAATGGTTTGGCAAAAAGCGGCAAGCCGGAGACCACCCCGGCGGCCGGTCGTTGCAACACCCCGCTCAATAAACGCTTCAAGGCGTAGGCGTCTCCCTGCACGACCGTGGCAGTTGGATAGCGCGCGCGCAGCAAACGGCAGAAGGTCGGATCGAACTCGACCAGCATCAGGCGTGACGCGTCGATCCCTTGTGCCAGCAGCGCCTCGGTAACCGGTCCGGTGCCGGGGCCAAGCTCGATGACGGGACCCGGCCGGTTCGGATCGATATACGCCGCCATGGTGCGAGCGAGCGCCCGGCCTGAAGGCGTAACCGCGCCGGTGGTCAGCGGCTTCCCGATCCAGGAGCGGATGAAGCGCACCTCGTCGTCGAGACGAATGCCGTTCTTTTGCTCGAAGTGGCGAATCCTAGTCTCGATCTTCTTTTTTTGCGTGTCGAACTTCTGCTCGAACTTCTTTTTGTGATTTTCGAACTGCTGCTCGAGCTTCTTTTCGAGCACGCCCTTCCTCTGCTCGAGCAGCTGAATGTGCCGCTCGATCCGCCTTTCGAGCGCACCCTTTCTCAGTTCGAAGAGGCGCTTCTGTCTTTCAAGCTTCTGCTCGAGGAGTTGCAGGGCTGGAAGCGGCATCTTGGCCCTAAGGCTACGCAATGACTGGCGATTTGAACCCTGAATCGGTAAAGGCCACGCCTGCGGCGGTCAAGCGGCAATTTATCAAACGGCACCGGAACGACCCAAGAACTCCTTCACTTTGCCGAAAAATCCCGCCGTTTCCGGCTGCGTCTCCTTGGATGACAATCGCTCGAATTCATTCAGCAATTCGCGTTGCCGCTTGCTGAGTTTTTGCGGCGTCTCGACGAGAACCTGCACATACATGTCGCCGCATTGTTTCGAGCGCAACACCGGCATGCCCTTGCCGTGCAGACGGAAGCGTCGTCCCGATTGGGTACCTTCCGGCACCTTGACCCGGCTGTGAGTGCCGTCGATGGTCGGCACCTCGATCTCGCCGCCCAGTGCGGCAAGCACCATTGAGATCGGCACCCGACAATGCAAATCGGCGCCCTCGCGCTGGAAGAACGGATGGGCGCGGATGGCGAGGAAAATGTAGAGGTCGCCGGCAGGCCCGCCGCGCACGCCCGCTTCGCCTTCGCCTCGACTCCAGCGGGAATGTTGACCGAAAGCGAGCGCTCGCGCGTCACTCGTCCAGAGCCGGAACAAGAGGGACAAGGGTTGTCGATCACCTGGCCGCGGCCCTGGCAGGCCGGACACGTCCGCTCCAATGTGAAGAATCCCTGCGCATGGCGGATGCGTCCCTGACCGCCACATGTTGGACAGGCTTTGGGTCGGGTGCCGGACTTGGCGCCCGAGCCCGAACAGGCTTCGCAGGTCACCGAGGTTGGAATGCGTACCTGGGCATTCTTTCCCGAATAGGCCTCCTCCAAGGTGATTTCCATGTTGTAGCGCAGATCGGCGCCGCGCTCGCGGCCGCCGCCGCGTCCGCGCCGCCCGCCACCCATCCCGAACAGGTCATCGAATATGTCGGCGAAGGCCGACGCTACGTCGCCAAAGCCGCCAGCGCCCGGACCGGCGTGCTCGAATGCGGCGTGGCCGAAGCGGTCGTAAGCGGCGCGCTTGTCCGCATCCTTGAGGATTTCATAAGCCTCGTTGATCTCCTTGAAGCGGACTTCGCTACTCTTGTCGCCGGGATTGCGATCGGGATGCCATTTCATCGCGAGCTTGCGGAAGGCGGATTTCAGTTCACTTTCGTCCGCGGTGCGCTCGACCCCCAGAACGTCGTAAAAGCAGCGCTTGGCCATGCCCACGTTCACCCCTGTCATATCTGCCGTGGCGTCATCGCCTAATCTTGTCCGCTCGTCCATGGTGCTTCAAAAAATATGCACCCCCGAGGTTGGGCCCCGGGGGTCTTCGTTACAATCGAAGCCGGCATGGCAGAGGCCTCGCCGAGCTTAGGCTGACTTCTTGTTCTTCTTGTCGTCGTCGACCTCGGTGAATTCCGCGTCGACGACATCGTCGGTCTTACCCGGGCCGTCACCGCCGCCGCCGGGGCCGCCCGCCGCCGCGGCTCCTTCCTCGGTCTGCTTGTACATGGCCTCGCCGAGCTTCATCGAGGCTTGCGCCAGCGCGTTGGTCTTGGCCGTGATCGCCTCAGCATCGCTTCCCTTAAGCGCTTCCTTGAGATCGGCCATGGCATTCTCGATCGCCCGCCGATCGCCTTCGCCGACCTTCGAGCCGTGCTCGGCGAGCGCTTTCTCGGTCGCATGGACCAGCGCCTCGGCATGATTCTTGGCCTCGACCTCGGCCTTGCGCTTCTTGTCTTCTTCGGCGTGGCTTTCGGCATCCTTGACCATGCGCTGGATGTCAGCCTCGGACAGGCCGCCCGACGCCTGGATGCGGATCTGCTGCTCTTTGCCGGTGCCCTTGTCCCTCGCCTGCACGTTGACGATGCCGTTGGCGTCGATGTCGAACGTCACCTCGACCTGCGGCACGCCGCGCGGCGCGGGCGGTATTCCGACCAGGTCGAATTGGCCGAGCAGTTTATTGTCGGACGCCATCTCGCGCTCGCCTTGGAACACGCGGATGGTCACCGCGTTTTGATTGTCCTCGGCGGTGGAGAACACCTGGCTCTTCTTGGTCGGGATGGTGGTGTTGCGGTCGATGAGCCGCGTGAACACGCCGCCGAGCGTTTCGATGCCGAGCGAGAGCGGCGTCACGTCGAGCAACAGCACGTCCTTGACGTCGCCTTGCAATACGCCAGCCTGGATCGCAGCGCCGACCGCGACGACCTCATCGGGATTGACGCCCTTGTGCGGCTCTTTGCCGAACAACTGTTTGACGACCTCCTGCACCTTCGGCATGCGCGTCATGCCGCCGACCAGGACGACCTCGTTGATCTCGGCCGCGGATAGACCGGCGTCTTTAAGAGCCAGCCGACACGGCTCGACGGTCTTTTGCACCAGATCATCCACCAGCGCCTCGAATTTGGCGCGGGTGAGTTTCATGGTCATATGCTTGGGACCGGACGCGTCGGCGGTAATGAACGGCAGGTTGATCTCGGTCTGCGTGGTGGAGGAGAGCTCGATCTTGGCTTTCTCCGCCGCCTCTTTGAGCCGCTGCAGCGCCAGCTTGTCGCGGCGCAGATCGATGCCTTGCTCCTTCTGGAATTCGTCGGCCAGATAATTGACCAGGCGCATGTCGAAGTCCTCGCCGCCGAGGAAGGTGTCGCCGTTGGTCGACTTCACCTCGAACACGCCGTCGCCGATTTCCAGAATTGAAATATCGAAGGTACCCCCGCCCAGGTCGTAGACAGCGATGGTGCCGCTCTTCTGCTTATCGAGGCCGTAGGACAGCGAGGCCGCGGTCGGCTCGTTGATGATGCGCAATACTTCCAGGCCGGCGATGCGGCCGGCATCCTTCGTGGCTTGGCGTTGGGCGTCGTTGAAGTAGGCAGGAACGGTGATCACCGCCTGCTCGACCTTCTGGCCGAGATAGGCCTCCGCCGTCTCCTTCATTTTCTGCAGGATGAAAGCGGAGATCTGGGAGGGCGAATAAGTCTTGCCTTCGATCTCGACCCAAGCATCGCCGTTCGAGGCACGCACGATCTTGTAGGGAACGAGCTTCTTGTCCTTTTCCACCATCGGGTCATCGTAGCGGCGGCCGATCAGACGCTTGACGGCGAAGATGGTGCGCTCCGGATTGGTCACGGCCTGGCGCTTGGCCGGCTGGCCGACCAGACGTTCGCCGTCATCGGTGAAGGCCACGATGGAGGGCGTCGTGCGCATGCCCTCTGCGTTTTCGATAACTTTCGGCGTCTTGCCTTCCATGACGGCGACGCACGAATTGGTGGTGCCGAGGTCGATGCCGATGACCTTGCCCATGTCTCGTTTCCTCTTGTCTGCGGCAGGTCGGCGGGGTCCTTCCGGCACCCGAACGGGAGATTCCGCGAGGCCCGCGGGCCCCCCTCTATCCGACCCCCTAATAACCACATCGATGCCGCGCCCAAGCGGCGTCTTGGCTCATATAGGAGGGCGGGTTTGGGCCGCAAGCCATATGATCACGGATTCGCGACCGGCAAGCGAGCCCGCCGGCGCTCGTCCCCAAAATGGCAGACCGAAAAGCCGCCTGCCCGTTTGACAAGGTGCAACGGCTAAGGACGATGCCCTCATGACCGCGGCGCGCTCACTTTCCGGCCTCCGGCTTGTGCCGGGCTATCTCGACCGGCCTTCCCAGGAGGCACTGCTTGGCGCGCTCGGCACCGTGTTCGCCGCCGCGCCGCTCTACACCCCGCGCATGCCCAAAAGCGGAAAGCCGCTCTCGGTGCGCATGACCAATTGCGGACCGCTCGGGTGGGTCACCGACGAAGCGGGCTACCGCTACCAGCCACTGCATCCGCAAACCGGGCAACCGTGGCCGGCGATGCCGGATATCTTGGTGGACGCCTGGAAGGCCCTCGCGCGCTACCCTCATCTGCCTGAGAGTTGCCTGGTCAATTATTACGGTCCGGCAGCGAAGATGGGGCTGCATCAGGACCGTGACGAGCGCGACTTCGAGGCGCCGGTTGTGTCGCTGTCGCTCGGCGACACCTGCGTATTTCGGATCGGCGGGACCACCCGCAAAGATGCAACCCGCACGCTGCACCTCGCTTCCGGCGACGCCATCGTGCTCGGCGGGAAGGCGCGGCTGGCGTTTCACGGCGTCGACCGGATTCTGCCGGGGACCTCGACGCTGTTGGCTGAAGGTGGGCGGATCAATCTCACGCTGCGGCGGGTCACCATGCCCGGCGAAGATCGGGCTTGGTGAGCTCCTCGCCGCTACGCATCGTCGACCGGCGTGATCCAGCCGATCCCCGCTCCACCCGGTTCTTTAAGAATCGCAATGCGCCCCACATCGGGAACCTCGAACGGCTCCCGCATCACTTTGGCGCCGGCCGCCTTGGCCGCTTCGACACGCGCGTCAACGTCATCGACGGCGAGGTACGACATCCAGCTTTCCGGCACGGCGTCGAACTCCGGCCCGCTCAGCGGGAAAATTCCCGCGACGGATTTGTCATCCATTTTCGCCAGCCAATAGGTTCCGTTCGGCATCGGCACTGCCTCGAACGTCCAGCCGATCGAAGAGCTATAGAACCTCTTCGCCTGCTCCACGTCCCGGGTCATCAACTCGTTCCAATAGAAGCTGCCATGGGACCACATTCGCCGTTCTCCGTGTGTACCAGGTTTCCCAATCTCGAGGCGATCTCGGCGGCCCAGGCCGATCACGCTTATGCGAACGGCCGCGCCCCGACACCGTATTTCCGCCATTCAAGCGCAGTAGTATGACAAGCGCCATGGGTCCGAGGATCATCCTCATCGTGTTCGCGCTCGCCCTGGGCGTCATGCCCGCGGCCGCAGCCGACGCTGTCTATCCGCCCGGCTCGCGCATCGGGCTGCCCCCGCCGCAGCGCATGGTCACACGCAAGAATTTCTTCGGCTATGAGGACGCCGAGAACAACGCCGCAATCATCGTGCTCGCACTTCCCCCCCAGGCTTATGCGGATCTCCACAAGTCCGTCACCGCCGATGCGCTGAAACAGCAAGGCTTGACGTTCGAAACGCGCGAGGAGATGCCGCTGTCCACGGGCGAGGCGTTTCTGGTGGTGGGGCATCACGAAGTCGAAAACACAAAAATCCGCAAATGGATCTTGGTCGCCGCCTCCTCCGGCCTGACCGCGCTGGTCACAGCGCAAATTCCGGAGGCGGCGAAGGCGCTTTACCCCGACGCCGCGATCCGCGCAGCGCTGGCAACACTGGCGATCCGTAACACCGTGCCGGTGGAGGAGCAGCTTTCGCTGCTGCCGTTCAAAGTTGGCGAACTCGCGGGCTTTCGCGTCAGCGGGATCGTTCCTGGGCGCGCCGTCATGTTGGGCGATGCCGCCGCCGATTCGCCGGGGATAGGCACCATCACCGAGCCTCACATCTTCGTCGCCATTTCTCCCGGCGGGCCAGTTCAGACCAGCGAACGCGATACTTTCGCGCGTGATGTGTTCGCGACGGTTCCTAACCTCAGGGATGTCCGCATCACCACGTCCGAGTCCTTACGGATGGGCGGCCAGCAGGGTTATCAAATCCTCGCTGATGCCAAGGACCCGACCGGCGCTGCCGGGCTGACGGTCGTGCAGTGGTTGCGCTTTGGCGGCGGCGCCTATTTGCAAATGGTCGGTATCGCCCGCGCGGAAGCCTGGAAGGACGCCTACCCTCGGTTCCGCTCGGTGCGCGACGGCATCGACACGCGCTGACCCTTCCCACCGAAGCACCGATCAGCGCAGCAAGATTTTTTAGTGAGAGTCGCGCGGAGCTGCGTCGGCATTGTCGTTGGCCGGCGTCTCCATTGAAGCCTTGGGTCCGCCTTTGGCGATGCCAACCAGCGCCGGTCGCAAAACGCGCTCGCCAATCATGTAACCGGGTTGGATCACCCGCGCCACCGTGCCCGCGGGCCGCGAGGCATCGGGGACTTCGAACATCGCCTGATGAAGGTTTGGATCGAATTTCTCGTCCAGCGGCTCGAATTTCTTGACTCCATGCTTGTCCAGCACTTTCAGGAGTTCGCGCTCCGTGAGCTCGACGCCGTCGAGCAAAGCCTTCGTTCCGGCATCGGCCTTTTCCCGCAGGTCCGCATCGAGCGCGCCGAGCGCGCGCTCCATGTTGTCTGCGACCGCCAGAATATCGCGTGCGAAACCGGCGATGCCGTAGTCGCGGGCATCCGCCACCTGGCGCTCGGTCCGCTTGCGGAGATTTTCCATTTCCGCAAGCGAGCGCAGTAGCTTGTCCTTGTAGTCGGCGGCTTCGCGGGCGAGCGCGACCATGGGGTCCTCTTTTGGCGCTGGCGTCTCGCCAGCAGGGGAATTGATCGACGTCTCGGACGCAGCCTGGTCGGCTTCTTGATCGTTCTGATCGGTCGCGGCGCCCGGTGCGCGAACGGTCCTATCCGGCATTGTCGTGTTCCCACCTACAATTCGGTTTCTTCCCCGATATCAGGGCTAAGGCCACAAAAATCAAGCCGCAACGGCGGGTTCGTTGCAGAGGCATCAGCCGCCGATGAGCTTGGTCACGACTTTGGCGGTGTAATCGACCATCGGGATGACCCGCGCGTAATTGAGCCGCGTCGGTCCGATCACGCCGAGCACGCCGACCAAGCGGCCGGCGCTGTCGCGATAGGGCGCCACAATCGTGGAGGATCCGGAGAGGGAGAACAGCTTGTTCTCCGAGCCGATAAAGATGCGGGCGCCTTCGGCGCGCTCGGCGCGGCCGAGAAGATCGATCACGCCGCGCGTTTCGAGATCGCCGAATAGCAGTCTCACCCGTTCAAGGTCCTCGACTGCCTTGAGATCGTCGAGCAGATGAGCCGCGCCACGCACGATCAGCTTACGCTCATCGGATTCTCCCCCCGACCAGCTCGCGAAGCCGGCGGCGATGATCTTCTGCGTGAGCAGGTCGAGTTCGGCCTGGGCAGCCGCGTGCGCTTTCTCCAGTTCGGCCTTGGCCTCGGTCAGTGTGCAGCCGCGCACATGAGCATTGAGGAAGTTTGCAGCTTCCGTGAGGGAGGATGCGGGCAGACCCATTGGGACATTGATGATGCGATTCTCGACCTGGCCGTCGTCGGCAACCAGGATGGCCAGTGCGCTCTCCGGCTCGAGCCGAACGAACTCAATATGCTTCAACCGCACGTTCGACTTAGCCGTCAGCACCACCCCCGCGGCGCGCGTGAGCTCTGAGAGCATGCCGGAGGCTTCGTTGAGCACCGCGTCCATGGATTTACCGGCAGCGGCGACT
>VAZM01000396.1 GCA_005883135.1 Alphaproteobacteria bacterium | reverse complement strand
CCAGAAGCTGGAACGCGATCTAACCGAGGTCGCCACCAAATACTCCGTACGCGCTCAGACGCTGGAACGCGATCTAACCGAGGTCGCCACCAAATACTCGTTACGAGCGCAACAGCTGGAGCGCGAACTCACTGAGACGGCTGTACAGGCCCAGAAGCGGGAGCGCGAACTCACCGAAACGGCCACCAAATATTCCCTATGGGGCCAGAAGCTGGAACTCGAGCTCGCCCGGATTGATCCGGATGGTGCCGCCGCCCGCCGATTCGAAGCGCATTCCGAAGCGTAATCTGCTAATCGACAACTCGTTCAGGTTCGCTTCCATCGCGCCACGAACAAAAAATGACAAGCGCGCCAAGGAAGACGATTCCACGCCGCCTCGGCTTGCAACAACAATGGCGCGGTGAATGACTTTACCCGCAGGGGGATGCGGAAGATCATGCCATTGAGAATAAAGGCGCACCCCGGACCACCGAAAAATTCAACCGACTCGATCTGGAAATTGCCCTTCGTCATTGCGAAAAGCTCTTCGTGATTGAGCGCACGCTCCGTCTCGACGTCGAACATCTGTTTGTCCAGCCGGTACCAAAGCTTCCTCACCGGATCGAGAAAGAACTGACTGCTCGGCTCCATCATCACGAGGTGGCCGCCCGGTTTCAGCATGGCAGCGATGTTGGAAAGGACAACTTCAAGATCGGCTATGCAGTGATGCAAGCCGCCGACGACGAACGCGATGTCGAAGGTATCGGTTATTTTCCCGGTTGGATCAGTCAAGTCCAACAGCTTGCAAGGCGCGCCGACGCGAGTCTCGTAATCCGTGCATGCCGTTCGCGAAATATCCAAGCCCGTGAGCGAGACGCCGGGAAACCTCTCTTTGAGATAGACCGAGTTGTGGCCCGACCCGCTGCAAAGCTCGACCACTCGGGCGCCGTTGAGATCCATTCCACGGAACATCGGCTCGTAAATGAAGCGGCGGCGATACTCCATGACTGCGGGGTGATACTGATGGCGCTCGTAAAGGCTGTGAAGGGTTTCGAAATGCGCCTGCTGACGCATTCCCAAGCCGGTTGCGCGCGTGTCGGACATCAGTCGGCCTCTGTTGCATAAGGGGTTCGGCGCCTGACCAGGCGGCGCAACGTGTGCCCGACCGGCGAGGTTGGTGCGCCATCTCCTACCTTTTGCCGTTCATATCGGCAGAGTTTGGCGGATGGGGCTTCTAGCGTCGAAATCTGGGTGGCGTCAACGCTGTTGGGGATGCTGGGCACTACGCCCCAGGCGCAACGAGCTTGGTCTGACCGACCCGGCTCCGTGCCGAAATATCAGCGGCGGGTGGCGGGAAGGGCGCGTTCGGCCAACGAACCGAAGGTGTGCCAATTCGGCCAACGGGGCGGAACCGGGTGGCGTGGACGACAGCGGGGATTCAGCGTACCGACCGCGTCGTGCCGAGCGGAAACCGGCAGAACAGGCCGACGACGGCAATGAGGTGCAGAATTGTCTTCCACACCGCGACTTGATTCTTCAGCGTCAGCGCGGAAGATCGGCCCGCCGCCCGCTCCTGGATCTGCACGAAACAATGTTTGTACGTCGCACCCTGCGCGATCAGTTTGACCAGCGCCTCCGCCTGATAGGCAAAACTGTCGGTCTTGATCTCGATGCTGCGCAGCAAGTCATTACGTTGAAGCACGGCGCCGTTGTAGTATCCCACGTCTAGCCAGAACATCCAATTCAACAGGGTGGTGAAACCTCTGGAGGCGAACGCACGGAACCAACCGCGTGCGGCGCGATTGGTCACCACCGGAATGATGATGTCGGCTTCCCCCGCATGGGTGAGGATTTCCGAGATGCTTTGCCCCGGGAAGCCGTCGTCGCCGGGAAGCATCATGACGTAGGTTGCCATTGCGACGCCTGCGCCGCGCTTGTAAGAGCCGCCGAAACCAAGGTTGCTCGGATTGTCGAGCACGCGAATGTGGGAATCCTCCGTCGCCAAAGCCTGCATCCGCTCCAAGGTCCGATCGGTGCTCGCGTCGTTGACCAGGATGATTTCGTAATCGCCTCGTTCATGCACGGCCGCCCGGATCGAACCCACCGTCGGTCCGACGTTGTCCTCTTCGTTGAAGCAGGGAACCACGAAGCAGAATGTAGGTCGCGCGGTCATGCGAATTTGGTTGCCTGTGCGAACCTGGGCTTCTGCATAAAATCACAGCGATCGCCCGCCCATCAATCCCTGCGCTGCAGATCGGTTCGATCACATCGAAGATACCCTGAGCGCTGATCGAGAACCTTGCGCCGGCGACGATGTTTCTGGCACCATCGATCACCAAGTTGAGGCGTTCCGGGAGATTGGCAGTGTACTTCGTCATGGGAAATCGCGACGCTCTGATCCAGCAATATCCCAAAAGGGGGGTCTGGGCGGAGATTGGTGTGTATCGCGGCGATTTTTCGCAAAAAATCCTGGAAATCTGCGAGCCATCGGAATTGTACCTCATCGATAATTGGAGGTTCGAGATCCGGGACCACAATCCGTTCTCCGACGAGGCGGAGAATTTCAGCGGCTTCGCCGGCAAAATTCACTGGCAGCACTTTGGAGACGATCCAAATGCGACCCAGGAGCAGAATTATCAGCACGTGAAGACCCGCTTCGCGCACGCCCCACAGGTCAAGGTGGTGAGGGCGAATTCGATCGAGGGCATTCAGAGCCTTCCCGACAGCCATTTCGACGTCATGTATGTCGATGCAAACCACCAATACGAATACGTGCTGCGCGACATGATGGAGGCGCGCAAGAAGCTCAAGCCCGGCGGCATCATGCAGATGAATGATTTCTACGAGGGCCCCGGGGGCGCGGAGCAGAATCTCGGCGTGATGGGCGCCGTGAACACCTTCGTCAAGCGCTACGATTTCCATTACGTCGCGATGAGTTATGGGTCATACGCCGACGTCATGATCACCGATGACCCCACCTCATCTTACGTCAAACAGTTCATCGCCAACCTCAACAACAGCGACCTGACATTCGTCGGGATTTCGGATCCGCTGGTACCCAACATCCGCTACAAGTTCTACCGCAAGGCGAACGGCGACACGCGCTTTCTGGCCATGCTTTAGCGGGCCGCCGAAGCAGCGGACGCCCCGAGCTATGGCGATGCGCCTGACCTCGGAATGGAAGAGCCGTGCGGAGGTCCGTTGATCCTATTCGGCGAAGGGGCGCGATTTTACGGTGAGGCGATATTCGTCGGTCACCTGCCAGAACGGCAGGTCACTGCCTCGCGCTTTCAGGAATTCCGCGACCGCATCCAAGTGATGCTGCACGCAACCCGGTATCGCCGCCCGCGGCGTGTGCTCGTTGCCTTCGACAGCAATGACGCCGCCGATCGATACGCGTGGCGCCAGTGTGCGCACTGCCGCGCGGTTGGCGTCGTAGGTCTCCGCGCTCAATCCGAGAAACGCGATCGGACGCGTCAGATCGATTGTATCCACCGGATAGCGAACGACGAATATCTGATCGGCCGGATAGCCGCTGGCGGCGAGTGCATCGGGCAGGACGCGTTCCTTGGGGCGTGGAGGCGGTCGCTGCACCGACGTCAAGTCGTAGTCAGTGCCCCAGAGCGGCACGTCGGCTTCGGGCCGATGCCGAAAATCCGATGTGATGTCGAAGAGAACGA
>VAZM01000384.1:1510-5498 GCA_005883135.1 Alphaproteobacteria bacterium | reverse complement strand
GATGCCTCATCAAAGCGGCGAGAGGTCGTGGCGTGAGAAAGGGAAACAGCAAGGAATTTTCGGACGAGCGATCCACCGGCACCGCGGAGGAAACACCGCCCGAGGCATCAGTCAGATGAGAGCTTTGCGCGCAGGGCAGGAGAGATTATCGCCAGAGCCGTCCGGACCGCGGCACATAGCGTGAGGCGTGACTCTAAACGCAAGTGAGACCGTTAGGGAACGGGAGACCACTGACGACATACCGAGGCGCGTGCCGTGGTGGCCACGTTCTCGCTCGCTTCGGTGAGACGAGAACCCCGCCCCCAGTCCGATCTAGGTGGGGCTCCGGGACGCCCTCGTCAGGGGGAATGCAGCGGAAGGGGGCTCCGCGTCGCCAACACATGCCCGTGCGGTGTCCCGTCTAAAAAACTCCGCGGTGCATTTTAACCGCTGGTAAGCCCAAACCGCGGGATCCTTGCTGGAATCGTGCTTAGGAAGAAAGTCTTAGGCTGGGGGTGCGGCCGCCCGAGTCGAGGCTGGGGTGCGGCCGCCTATAGATCGTATCAATGCCTGAATTTTGCTTATGGCTCGCGGTGGGCTCCGGCTGTTTTGGCGCCTTCGTCGGCGGCCTCCTCGTGCTGCTGATGGCCAGGCTGTCCTGACGGACGGCCAAAGCCTCGGAGAAGTTGGGGAATTTCTTGAGAGTGTCACTTACCAGTGCCGCGGGCGCAATTCCTGCCAACATTTAATGTTCTAGCGCTGAACCGAGGAGGCCATCCGCCCGACTGACCGCGGCAATGAGCATCGAGGGTGGCACCGCTATCGTTTTCACCTATCTGCTCGTCAGCATAGGCGTGATCGTCGCTTTCATGGGGGCCGTGTTCATGGCCGGATGGTTCATCGGTCGGGGCCGCGAGCGCCGCGGACGGCGCGGAGAAGAGTAACCGACGGGCAGCGCGCAAGCCTCAATCTCGAATGCGGGAGCGGCTGTAACCGGCGCAGGACCTTCCCTTCCCAGTTCTCCCACTATTCAGAAACACATAATACCGATGGCACATTTGCGGAGAAGGCTGGACTTTCCGGTTTCGAAGCGCTCGACGAAGCGCTCGATTAAGATTGCAGACCACAAGACCAGCGTCAGCCTTGAAAAAGAGTTCTGGGACTGTTTGAGAGAGATCGCCGTCGAACGCGACGTGAGCGTTGGAGCGCTGGTCGCCGCCATGGATGCTAATCGTCAGCATGCCAATCTATCATCAGCTATTCGAATTTTTGTGATTCAGTTTTATCGGGATCAGCTTCGTTGAGCGCCGGTCGCGAGTGGCGGCCTTCTCGCAAAAAGAACCCCGCTGCGATGCGGGGTTCGAAGTTATGTGGATGGATGACAGGGCACCGCGGTGAAACGTATGCCCCGCAGGGTATAAGTATCCGACCTCGCACAGCTAGTCTGTGATAAATATCACAACTTCGAAAGAACTGCGCCGTGAATTGGATGTTGATTGGGGGGCTTACGCCGACGCACGGCTATGAGGCGACTCGAGAGGCCGCCATGGCCGCATTCGCCAAGAGCTGGCCGCGCGAATAATGCCGTTCCAAAGTCGCGGAATAGAAGTGAAAAGAAAGCCCCGAGCGTGTGCCGGGGCTTCAAGGTCATGAGGAGATACCTAGAGGAGGAAACATCTCCAGGCAGCCCGACGATATCCAATGGCCTGAGACGTGCAATAAAAAGGGTGAGACGCCCAGGGTAAAATCGACCATTTCGTGATGGCCATCACATCAGCCGGAGCCATCGATCCGGCATACCGTTCGCGTGAGTCTGGAGGAGCCGTGATGGAAGCGCATCATCAATGGCTTTGAGGTCGATTGGGCAAGCGAGCGCGTGTTCGCGGAGCAGCAAACCGCGCCGCACGATGGATATTTGTTTGAGGTCTCCGCCGATCGGAAAAGGATTGTAAGGTGTGCTCACAGTTCAGCGATTGGCGAAGACGCCGGCGATCGCGATGGGGACGCGAAGCGCCTTGAAAAAGTGGCAAGGCAAGCTGTTGAGGAGTTCCTGGGCTGCGAGCGCGAGAGCGGCGGCCTTCTCGGCTGGTGGCGACGGCGGCGGCGGACTGCTTGTCGGCACATGGGCGATTACTGCGGCGGCTGACGCTAAACTGGGGTTTGCAATATGGCAGTCGCAGAACGGCAAGCACCAAGTTCCTGCGATTATCGACAATCAACACGTCTTGGGAGGACAGAGGTAAGCCGGATTGCGGTATTCCGCTGCCGCCGAACTGCCCAATTCGGTTGCGGACTGCGCCGAATCCTCTCGACGTTGATGCGCGCCAGCTCAGCGGAGAATGCTTCCTCGGCTTGCCTCACTACCGGCAGCACCACGCTCTTGAGCAGCGCACACGTGAGATAGATTGTCCGGATTAGTCCTTATCCGACGGTGGGGAAAACTCTGATGATCGCGCGTCAGATAAACCCGGGCGCTCGTCGCGCCTTTTGCTCCCAGCTGTGAAGTTGAAATTACCGGGGCTCAAAGCACAATGCGGCGCCAATCGGGCATCCTGGGTGTGCACATTAGCATTCGGCCTCCATGCAGACCGCAGCCCAACACAGGGCCGCGGCGACTCGCGAGGCGCGATCGGCCTTTGCCAAGACGTGGCGGCGGGAATGTCGCGTGCACTTCGTGCGCAACGTGCTGGCCCATGCCGGTCGCCAGGGCCGGCGCGTGGTCGCAGCCTTCATTGGCACCGCCTTCGTCCAGGACGACGCCGAGGCCGCGCGCACGCAATGGCGCCAGGTCGCCGATCAGCTGCGCCCCAACGTGCCGAAGCTCGCCGCATTGATGGATGAAGCGGAGGCCGACGTGCTCGCGTTCATGAGCTTCCCCAAGGACCATCGGGCAAAAATCCACTCGATCAATCCGCTCGAGCGGCTAATGGCGAGATCAAGCGCCGCACCGATGTCGTCGGCATCCTCCCCAACGAGGATGCGATCACCCGGCTCGTCGGAGCTCTGCTGCTCGAACAAAATGACGAATGGGCGGTCCAGCGCGGCCGATATATGAGCCTGGAAACCATCGCGCCGTTGAGCGATGATCCCATCATCAAGCTGCCCGCCGTGGCGGCAGCTTGATCGATCCGGCCCCGCCGGTGATCACGACGGCCGCGCCGTTGCTACACCACGTCTCGGGATACGATCTTCTAATGCAACCGGGGCGTCCATTATGATTGGCAAATTAGATGTTGCCGGATACGGCGGCGACTATCTCGCTCCCGGTCAAGGTTATCCCATCGTCGATAGTGGGAATACTCCTTATAGGGCCAGAAGCTTTGGGCGCGAATTCAATAGGATTGATCCGGATGGGACGCCCAAGCGCCCGTTTGGAGCGGAGCGCTAAGAATCCTTAACCGCTTGCCGGATAGCCCAGGGGGATCGTCGATGGTCCCTATTGCGGGATTGTAGCTGGCAACCGCATTATGATCTACGGCCTGGTGAGCGCGGGAGGGGGTTGGATGCGGATATTAACCGAAGAGGAGCGAAGAGACATTCTCTCATTGTGGGCAGGTTTTGTTTCGGCTGTTGCCATCTATTTCCTCATCGGAAGCTTTTGGAAGGCTGTTCTCATTGGTGCTTTTGTCGGCGGTTCGGCTGTGCTTGGATACGGAACGCGATGGCTCTTGAACTGCTCGTTTGCCTTTGCAGTTCTTGCTATCGCCGTTGCGCTTGGCCTTCCTCCGCCAGATCAATGGCTGCACCTGCTCTACGGGGCGCGAGAGGCGTCCTTGCCCTTAGACCGTGACTGACAAGCAGGGCAAAAGAGGGGGTCGTGGTCGGCCGCATCTTCAAGGCTAATGCCGCCGTAGGAAGCCCTGGATGTACTGTCCTACTCCCGCCGCCAGGCTCTTGACGAACGCCGCCATCGCGGCTTCTCGGGTCGCAGCATAGCCGTGCTTCGGCGTGCGATCCTTGTGGTGCCCGAATTCTGCCGCCATGGCCACCAGCCGAGAAGGCCAGTGCT
>VAZM01000384.1:0-1495 GCA_005883135.1 Alphaproteobacteria bacterium | reverse complement strand
TAACTACTCGTCGGGGTGCTCTAGGTGCTTCATGTAGTCAACAGCGCCCTGCCCACTACGTGAACGGCCAAATCGGCCTTCGTCATAAAGCTTCCATAACCGCTCGCGAAGCAAGCGACCGCAATCTATATCAAGGCGGTTTACAAGCCATGGCGCTGCATGTCGCTCACGACATGTCTTATCGCTCGTGAGCCAAGAAGCGGTGACCGACCAACGATTCCCAAGCGCCAAAACTAACAGCACAGCAACAAACCCGGCAATTGCTACCCAGGGCCGTCGCATTTCATGGTCCCTTGAAGGCGGCTCCCGCCCTCGCTTGTGGGCGCACGCGGCTGTCCGCTGGATCGCATTCTAGAATAGCCACGCCAAAAAACACCACCACGCGAGGGTCACGGCCCCGAAGATTAAAAGGGCTGTGTAGGCGAACGCGCTTCCGTACTGCACCCCCACAAAGGGGGATCATGCTCGCGAACATGAGCACCATGCCGAGTTCTGCTTCGAGGTTGGGAACGAAGCTAGAAATCCACCACGGCGTGATCGCGTTCCAATCGAATAGTGGGGCGTGGCCTGCGCTCAAATAGCCAAAAAGCCAAATCGCAAACCCTATTGCGTAAATCGCCCAGCCGAGACTTTTAACATTTGCAATTCTACGCCACACCGATTTTCTGCCGCCGTCGCCACCAGCCGACATGTAGTTCTTCCAAGCAGTAGACAGAATCGCTACACTGATGGGTCGCTTTCTGAAGAATTGGATTCTTGATGGAGAGCTTTTATGCCACGGAAGTGCGTCTGCGTCGCCTTGGTAGCCGTCTTTGCTCTTGCAGCCTCCCGGTCTACCCACGCCCAAGTGACGGTCGATGTTACGAAAGTCAACTGTGACCAATTCGTGCATCACAAAATCAGCGAGCCTAGGCTTATCGCCGCGTGGCTCAGCGGTTACTATAGTGCGAAACGCAACAACCGAATGATTGACCTGCAGACCTTTGAAGAAAATATGAGCAAGGTGCAAAATTTTTGCAGCGACGAAAAGAATTTTAAGGTGCCAGTCATGAAGGCTGTCGAACAGGTGCTAGGCAAGGGCAATTAGGAAACAGAGGCAGGCGCGAAATCTGCTTAACTGAGAAACCAATTCACGAACGACTGCACGAATATGGCCAAAAACAACCCTACGATCACATAAGCACCGAGCCAAACGGCGAAGCGCAACAACGGTCGCGAGAAACTTCAGCCGCTCTTCTGCCGCCCCCGCCACCAGCCGAGAAGTCCTCGATCCTGGTGGCCGAACCGCTGTCGCGCAAGAGATCTCGCTTGGCGCGATATCGCTCTTCGCCTTCCTCTTGTTTCTTCTCACGTCGCATTCACGCCTCGCAGCAATTCTCTCAGGCAAACTTCGTACACCCAGGGATTCGGCGGCAGGTTTAGTTGCGCCAGCTTGTGCAGCACCTTCTCGGGGACGAACGGTTGCGTCCCTTGCTTTGTCGCCGCTAACATCTTC
>VAZM01000383.1:7740-8087 GCA_005883135.1 Alphaproteobacteria bacterium | reverse complement strand
CCGCTTCGCGGAAAATCGTGTTCTTGGGATCGGAGGTCCACACCGGATTGGCGTCGTAGGCGTTGAGCGGATGCGTGAGATAGCCCACCGAGGCTTCCAGCCACTTGTTGTATTGATCCGCTTCCAGCAGGTACGCCATCAGCGCCTTACTCGCCTGCGGATATTTCGTGTAACTCATCGCCAGCATCGGGAAGCAGACGTGGAATTCGGTGGGCTTTCCGACCGGTCCGACCGGCCACACCGCGTGGTCCATGTCCTCGGCGATCTCCTTCTTGCTGGGGTCAACCTTGGCCGCGGCGTAGATCGAGATGCCGTTGTTGGTCCACGAAATTTCGCCGGCAAGAAAC
>VAZM01000383.1:3581-7707 GCA_005883135.1 Alphaproteobacteria bacterium | reverse complement strand
CGTATTCGAGTGATTTCACGGTTTCCGGCGAGTTGAGGATCACCTTGTCGTTCTTGTCGACGAGATTGCCGCCGTGCGCCCACAGACACCAATACACCCAGGCATTGCCGTCGCCGGTGGCGTGGCCGAGCGCCATGCCGCCCGGCGTGTTGTTGCGCTTGGTCGCTTTGGCGTACTCCAGGAACTCGTCCGTCGTCGCCGGAAACTTCGAGAAGCCCGCCTTCTTCAATGCCGAGACGCGGTAATTCATCATGTTGCCGTTGAAGCAGAGGGGGATGTCGATCCACTTGTTTCCGCTCTTGCCGTAGGCCACCGCGCTCGGCACCCAGCCGCCGTATTTTTTGCCGAAATAATCGGCGACGTCGGTCACGTCGACGCATTTCTGCGGGAACAGATGCGGAAGCGAGTAAAGACCCCAGAAAAGATCCGGGCCGGCATTCGTGTTCGCCGCCACTGAGGCTTTGGGCGGGATGTCCTCGAACGATTCGCGCGTGACAGTGACCTTGACGCCCGTCGCCTTGGTGAAGGCGTCGAGCAGCGCCATGAATTCATTGTCCTCGGATTGCACGAAGTATTTCCAGCGCAGCAGCGCCAGTTGCGCGCCCTTCTCCGGTTTCCACGGGGCCGCTTGCGCCCAAGCGCTTGCCCATTCGAGCAGGGGCGGGCCGGCGAGCGCGCCGGTTGCGGCAAGGGCGCCTTGCACCAGGGTTCGCCGGTTCAATGTAGTCATGATGGTTCCTCCCTTAATCAGGCGGTGAGACGTTCTCCGCTCGGCGCGTCGAACAGGTGCGCCGCGCGCGGATCGGCGTTGAGCCGGATCTTGTCGCCCGGCTTAAAATTGTGGCGTTCGCGGAAGACGGCGACGATCTCGTCGACGCCGACTTTGGCAGCGATCTGCAGTTCGGAGCCGGTGGGTTCGACCACGAGCACCTCGGCTTCGGGGCCGTCCTCGGAAATGACGAAGTGTTCCGGCCTGATGCCGTAGATCACGGGCCGTCCGTCGCTGCCAGGCGGTGCCGTAAGCAGCGGCAAGCGCATGCCGCCGGTGCCTTCGAATTCCAGCCGGCCGTTGGCGCGGATCGCGCCATTGAGGAAATTCATTGCCGGCGAACCGATGAAGCCCGCGACGAAAAGGTTCTGCGGCCGGTCATAGAGCTCGAGCGGCGCGCCGACCTGCTCAACCAAGCCGTCATGCATGACCACGATGCGGTCAGCGAGCGTCATCGCTTCGATCTGGTCGTGGGTGACGTAGATGGTCGTGGTCTTCAGGCGCTGGTGCAATTCCTTGATCTCGGTGCGCATGGCGACGCGAAGCTTGGCGTCGAGGTTCGACAGCGGCTCGTCGAACAGGAAAACCTGCGGGTCACGCACGATCGCCCGGCCCATGGCGACGCGCTGACGTTGCCCGCCGGAGAGCTGGCGCGGATAGCGGTTGAGCAGCGATCGAAGACCGAGAATATCCGCCGCCCCGTTGACACGCTGCTCGATCTCGCCCTTTGGCGCGCCGCGCAGCATGAGCGAGAAACCCATATTGGCGGCCACGGTCATGTGCGGATAGAGCGCGTAGTTCTGGAATACCATGGCGATGTCGCGCTCTTTCGGCGGCACGCGATTGACGACCCGCTCGCCAATATGGATTTCGCCGGAGGTGATGTTTTCCAGCCCCGCGATCATGCGCAACAGCGTCGACTTGCCGCAGCCCGACGGCCCGACCAGCACGACGAATTCACCGTCGCCGATGAGCACGTCGACGCCGTGGATCACCTCAGTCGCTCCGAAGGCCTTCCTGACGTCGCGGATGGCGACCGACGCCATTGGTGTTCCTCCAGTCGGCCCTTGCGGGCTCCCCCCGGCCCGCGGGCTCTTTGCCTTCGGCCCGCGCACCGGGAGCGGCGCACAGCCGGCCCCGCAATTGGACGGGATTATGGGCGCAATTTCAATTGCCCGTTTGTAGGAGGCCGTTAGTCCCGAGCGAAGCAAATCCGGGATATGATGGCGAGATTCTCGAGGCCCGCGCGCCGGCGTTTGCGGTGGAGGCCGTGAAGGAGCCAATGAGGCGCCGCGAATTCATCTTCGCTCTCGGCGGTGCGGCGACCGCGCTGGCGACGCCGCTTCGAGCGGTAGCGCAGGACTATGCCAACCGTGCCGTCACGCTCGTCGTCAACTTCCCGCCTGGAGGGTCGACCGACGCGATGGCGCGCATCCTGCGCGAGCCGTTGAGCCAAGCGCTCGGGCAGAATGTCGTCATCGACAACCGCGGCGGTGCTGGCGGGACGACTGGCGCCGCCGCCGTGGCCAATGCCCGGCCCGACGGCTACACGCTTCTCCTCTCGGTCAACTCGGCGTTGACCACCAACAGATTTCTGCAAAAGAACTTTCCATTCGATGCGAAGACGGCGTTTGCCCCCATCACGCTCACCTCGGACGTCGCGCTCGTGCTCGCCGTGCATCCGTCGCTGCCGGTGCACGACGTGACGGAGCTCATTGCATACGCGAAAACGAATGAACTCGCCTATGCCAGCGCGGGCATCGGCACGAGCCACCACATCCTGGGTGAGCTGATCAAGCAAAAAGTCGGGATCGACATGGTGCACGTGCCTTACCGCGGGGGCGCGGCCTTGATGCAGGACCTCATCGCCGGCAACGTCAAAGTGGCTTTCAGCACGCTGCCGGTGGCGCTGCCGCAGGCGCAGGTTGGCAGCATTCGCATCATTGCCGTCGCCGAGAAGACGCGCCTGCCGGAACTGCCCGACACGCCCACCATCGAGGAGACCGTTCCCGGCGTGGTCAACGTCGGTTGGAACGGCCTGCTTGCGCCTGCTGGAACGCCGGTTCCGATCATCGAGAAGCTCAACGCCATGACGGTGGCGGCGCTCAAAACGCCGGACGTGATCGCCAAGATGAAGCTTCAGGGCCTGCACGTGATGAGCAGCACGCCTGCGGAATTCGCCGGCCTCATCGCCCGTGAGGTCGACCATTGGGCCAAGATCATTCCATCGATAGGTATGCGGTCGGACTAGTGTCCCGATTCCGAAGTTCGCATCATTGTGCTGCATCCTCGGTTGCGAACTTCGGAATCGAAGGACACTAGCAACTTATTGATCTAGTGTGGCTTTGGTTCAGAAGTCCGCATTTCCAACTCGCTGCAAGAATGATGCGGACTTCTGAACCGCCACACTAGGGTTGCTTCAGCAGGCAAGCCCTGCCACCGCGGCGTAATCCGGCGGACGGTGGTAACGTGTTCCGCCGTGTCGAGGCGCGCGCTGCGCTCCTTGTCCCGGAAGCAAGCCCCAAAAAAGACGCGGATAGCCGCAACATGCGCGCATTGCGGCAGGGCGTGATTCAACTCGGTCGCGATACCAGCCGTCCAGGGGAGCGCAATCGATGGCGAAGGTCGTCTTCACCCCCAACATTCAGCGCCACGTCGCGTTGCCGCAGACGGAAGCCTCCGGCCGGACGGTGCGCGATGTCCTCGACGCGGTGTTTGCGGATCATCCGCAGGCGCGCGGCTATGTGCTCGACGACCAATCGGCACTGCGCAAGCACATGACGATCTTCGTCGACGGCCGGATAATCCATGACCGGACCCGATTGACCGATGCGGTGAACGAGTCCAGCACGGTCTACGTCTTCCAGGCCCTGTCAGGAGGTTGATGATGAGTGACACGCTTCTCGTATCGACGCGCAAAGGTCTGTTCACGGTCGCGCGCAAAGCGAAGCAGTGGGAGATCACGGCGGCCGATTTCCTGGGCGACAATGTCACCCTCGCCTTGACGGACCGCCGCGACGGCGTCCGCTACGCGGCGCTCGACCACGGCCACTTCGGCGTCAAGCTCCACCGCTCCAAGGGGAACGGTTGGGAGGAGATCGCCGTGCCCGCCTATCCGCCCAAGCCTGAGGGTTACGAAGAGCACGACATGTGGGGCCGCCCGATCAATTGGACCACGACGCGAGTGTGGGCGCTCGAGGCGGGTGGGGCGGACGAGCCCGGCGTCATCTGGTGCGGAACGCTGCCGGGCGGGCTGTTCCGGTCCAACGATGGCGGGCAGAGCTGGGATATGATTCGCTCGCTCTGGGATCACCCGAAGCGGAAGCAGTGGAAGGGGGGCGGCGCCGACCTGCCCGG
>VAZM01000383.1:0-3523 GCA_005883135.1 Alphaproteobacteria bacterium | reverse complement strand
ATCTGGTTCACCGAGGATGGCGGCGCAAGCTGGAGCCTGCGCGGTGAAGGCATGCGTGCCGAATACGCGCCGCCCGAGCAGACTCACGACCCCATCGCCCAGGACGTCCATTGCCTCGCGCAATGCCGCGCGGCGCCGCAGCGCATGTGGGTGCAGCACCATAACGGCATCTTTGTCTCTTCCGACGAGGGCAAAAGCTTTACCGAGATTAGCGGAGTCGAACCATCGACGTTTGGCTTCCCGGTCGTCGTGCATCCGCGCGAGCCGGATACGGCGTGGTTCATCCCTGAAATCAAGGATGAGAAGCGCATCCCGCGCGAGGGCAAGCTGGTCGTAACGCGTACGCGCAACGGCGGTAAGAGCTTCGACGTCCTCACCAAGGGCCTGCCGCAATCACACGCGTATGACGTCGTGTATCGCCATGCGCTGGCGCTCGATCAGCGTGGCGAGCGGCTCGCCTTCGGCTCGACAACCGGCGGGCTCTGGGTCAGCGAGGACCAGGGCGACAGCTGGGCATGCGTGACCCATCGCGCCGAGGCGAGCCGAAGCTCGCCCGCAGCGGCGGGATCGCGTCTTTAAACGACTGTCACTGGTACGCGATAGATCGCGTTGCGCCTGCCCGATTCGGGTTGGCATTCGCCGCGCGCGCTGCGCGCACGTGAAGCGAGCGTCACGGCTGCGCATTTGCTCGGCACCCATGAAAGCGCGAAGCGCTGCCAGCCACGGTCGGATGCGTCTTCGAGCTGCGTCGGCCGCCAATCGCCGCCGTCGACGCTCACCTCGACCTGGACGACTCCGCCGTCCGCCCAGGCCCAACCCCAAACCTCGACTGCTTGCTGAGCCTTGATGGTCGCCTCGGGAGCGGGGGCGACGATCACCGATTGCGGCGCGATGGCCCAAACCGGCGCCGTGCGACCGCTTGCATCATCCTCGAGCGGGTCATTGTACCAGCGCGTTGTGAATGGCCCCGGAGCCCGCGTTTCGGCGAGCGTGATGCGCGTGAGCCACTTCACGCTGTTGGTGCCGTAAAAGCCGGGCACCACAAGGCGCGCAGGAAATCCGTGTTCGGGCGTGAGCGGCGCCCCATTCATCTGGTACGCGACTAGGACGTCCGACTTGGCGCGATCGATGGGCAAATCCTTGACATAAGCGTCGACGCTGACACCACCAAACTCACCATAATCCGCGCCGGCCGACCACACGAATCGCGCATTGGGGCGCGGCTCGCAGTCGGCGAGGAGCTCAGCGAGCCGCACGCCGGACCAGGTCACGTTGCAGACGCGCTGCGTCGGCTCGCGCGGCGCCAGCGGGCTGCCGGCGCATTGGTGCATGCTCGTCACCGACGTCTTCTCATAGCGCATGAGGTCGGCAAACGAGAGGGTCCGCGGGCGGGCGACCAATCCGTCGATCGACAGCGACCAATCTTCGCGCGCGATGCGCGGCAAGCCCAAGTGACAGAGCACGATCGTGTCTTCAACCCGCGTGAGCCGATCTTGCATCTGGTGCGGGACGAGCGGAACGCGGCGGATGTACTGGTGCGGGTCGAGCTTCGCGCGGATCACGGCGCTTTCTCCAATGGTTCGGCGCGCGCCGGGCATGACGAGTGATTGACTGGGACCGTTGCTATTACTGCATCGGGGCGCGGCATAACAGCGCTATTCTCGACGGCATAATCATTCGCCGATATGCTGGCGCAGCACAGGAGGGTCTGACATGAGCGTATCCGTCGATCGGCGCAGGTTCGTCAGCAGCGTGGGACTCGCGGCAGCTGTCGGCGCGGGCGCCTACGTCGCGGCCCCGCGTGGCGCCGGAGCGGTCGTCACCCCGAAAGGAAAAATTCCCAACACGCCGTTCAAGGTGGGTCACATGACCTTTACGTCGGGCCCGGGCGCCTATCTGGGAGCGCCGGCGCTGAAGGGGCATACGCTCGCCGCCGACGAGATCAACGCCGAAGGGGGATTTCTTGGCACGCGCAAGATCGTGACCATTACAGCGGACGAAGCCGCCGGTGTCGACGGCAATGTCAAAGAGCTCTGAAGGATGAAGCTCTCGGAGGGTATCGACTGGTTCACCGGTGTCATATCCGCCGGCGACACTGTTGCGCTTGCTCCGGTCGCGGAAGAACTGGCGATCCCGACGATTTTCACCGACGGCTGCACGGACCATCTGTTCGACGTCGTGGTGAGAAAGCCGAAATACGTGTTTCGAGTGACGAACATTCTCTCCTCGGACGCCGTATCATGCATGCTGGCCGCGTCCAAAACCTGGCCCAACATAAAGAGGATCGCCCACATCCATCCGGACTACAACTTCGGTCGGGTGCAATTCGTGCACTCGAAGATCGCAGCCGAGAAGCTCTATCCCGGCAGCGAAATCGTCTCCGAGGGATGGCCCAAGCTGTTTGCCGGCGACTATGCCGCGCATATCACCAAGGCAATGGCGGCCAAGCCGGATCTCCTGGTCACGTCGCTGTGGGGCGGCGACTATGTTTCGTTCTACAAGCAGGCGCTCAGATTCGGCATGTACGACCAGATGAAAGTGATTGCCAATATCGGCTTCGGCATCGAGCCCGGAGCATTGGGCAAAGATCATCCCGAGGGGATTCTCGCCGGCGCGCACGCCAATTATCACTTTACCTATCCGCCGGGCAACGAATGGCCGCTCAACAAGCAATTTGTCGAGCGCTATCACAAACGTTGGAACGAATATCCCAACTACGCGGCGGAAGGCGCGTACACCACGCTCTATCTGCTGAAATACGCGATCGAGAAGGCCAATGAGCTTTTGGGGGCTTGGCCGGAGCCCGCGCAGATCATTACCATGCTCGAGGGCATGGTGATGGCGACGCCTGCGGGATACCTGCACATTCGAGCCGAGGATCACTCGGGGTTCAAACCGACAGTCGTCGGATTCAGCAAGAACGTGCCGGAATATCCGTTCCCAATTTGGGATCCGGACCGAATCATCGTGCAAGACGTCCGTAATGTCTCGGCGCCGCCCGATTGGCCGAAGCCGGGCGAGGGGCACGACGATCCGTCGGCGACCTACAATTGGATCAAGACGACCTGGCCGGCGCGCGCAATTTGACGATCGAGGCGCGCGGCGAAATCGCTCTGCTCCATCCTCTGTTGGGGATTGCGCAGCAGGACCGCGCGGCGAAGGCCGCCATGGCGGCGGCCTCGCTCGCTCAGCCGGCTCAGATCGCCGGATTCCACATCGCCGGCACCAGCCGATACCCCGACCCGGATTTCTCGACATAGCCGCGCCCGGGGAACGGGAAGTGATAGCCCTGGATCAGCATCTTGTCGGCGATCGCCATGTCGTAGACCTTGCGGCGCGTCTGCTCCGCCAGCGGCCCGTCGGTGTCGAACACCAGCTTCCACTCGGGATGAGTAAGGAACAGGTTGACCGCCCCGGCGGTGACGTCGGCTTGAACCAAGGCTTGATCGGAGCCGGAGGCAATGAGGTGCGACGAATGTCCGGGCGTGTGCCCCGGCGTCGCGACGGCGGTGATGCCCGGCAC
>VAZM01000054.1 GCA_005883135.1 Alphaproteobacteria bacterium | reverse complement strand
CTTACCGCCGCATGGGCCGCGGAATTCGAGGATTTGGGTGAAACCGGTTCCTTTACAGAGGCGGCAATTCGGGTCGATAGCCTTCAGGCGCTTCCGTAGCAGCGCGACAATCCGTTCGGTCTTCTTAACTCCGAGTTCAGAGAAAATACGCTCCGAAATGGCGGGCGCGCTGTCCTCTGCCCCGATATCGAAAGTCGCATTTAGCCTGAATGCCTCACGCGCTGACTCACATGCGGATTCCCAGGCCTCACGGAGGCGGTCTAGATCAAGGTCGCGACAGGCGGGGGCCTCAATAACCGCTTCGTTATCGGCGAACTTGGCCTTCATCGCCTCGGCAGAGGCTTCGGGGGTGTCGGCATTCTGTCCGTTAGCTAACGGACAAGACTGCTCGTGTTTCGCAACTCGCTTAGCTGTGTCGGCGCGCACCCCGGCAACCGTCTTACTCCCATCGCCGATTTGGAGCAGCTCGTAAGTGCGAGACTTGCCAATCCCGACCTCCTTCTCGACCTTTTCGAGAAAAGTTTTCTGATCCGGGCAATCGTCTTTCAGTTCTTTCAGGTACTGGCCGGCCGCGATGTAATGCTGCTCGGCCTTGTCTTTGGCTTTGTCGCCCCTGGCGATGTGGGCCTTGATGTGGCGAATGAGCTGCGACTCGTTCATGAGGGCGCCCCATCGCCGGTTAGCGTTTCGATTAACTTGCGGCGGCTCGCGCACCAGCGTCCGCCAACCCGCCGCGCGGGTAAGAGCTGGCTTTTCAACAGGTGAAAGGTAGCTCGCTCGGTTCTGCCGATAACTTCGGCAATGGCGGCACAGCCCCAAACCAAATCAGGAGCCGTCGTCTCCTCGATAGACGTCATCCTCACTCTCCGTTTGACGGGAGAGCGGCCAGAAATGCCTTGCCGGCCAAGCCGGACTCTGGTTAGGTGAGAAAGCTTTCGGGGTCCAATTCCGAAGCTTCTCAGAAGGGGCCGAGCGGTTGCAGCCGTTCGGCCTCTTTGCATTTCTAATGTCGCTCTCCTCTATTCATTTTCGCTATTCCGATTCTCGACGCACTCGCACAATGCCACGCAACGCGAACCGTCAACTAGAGTCCGATCGCCGTGCGCCCACACCTTCTGTCCGCGCGCACTCTCTGCGTCCACACTTTCCTCGGAGATTGCCCCTCTGCGTCCACTGATGGTGGGGACATTCTCGCCCACGCCTTCTCTTCATCATCAACGAATCAGTTTCTACCACTGGATTCGCAAGACCGACAGCGAACGGCCAGCGAAGGAGCAATGTACACGATTTGTTCTATTTGACAACCAGCAGATTTTCATGCGACATAATGCGACATGCTGCCAACCGATACGGGAGGGTTACATGTCGGTACGCAAGCGCAAATGGAAAACGTCGAAGGGCGAAGCTAAAGAGGCGTGGATTGTCGATTACTTTGACCAGGACGGCGACAGACATATAGAAACCTTCGAGCGCAAGAAGGACGCCGAAGCCCATCACGATAAGGTCAGGCTAGACGTGCGTCATGGGGTCCACATTGCCGTCTCCAAGTCCGAGACTGTAGCCGCGGCGGCGGAGCGCTGGCTTAACCGCGCCGAGGCGGAGGGCAGGGAGCGCGGCACGCTCGCCCAATACCGCCAACACGTACGCCTCCACATCGCGCCCCGGATCGGCAGATATAAACTGGCGCACTTGACGGCCCCGAAGGTAGAGGCGTTCCGCGACGAAATATTGGCAAACCTTTCGCGCCCGATGGCGCGCAAGGTGATGACCAGCCTGAAATCGCTGCTCAAGGCCGCCAAGCACTCGCATGTGGCCGCCGACGTGTCGATCGGCAGGAGCAAGCGTGGCGAGCGTAAGCTGGAGGTCGGCCGGGACATTCCGGCTCCCGCTGAGATCAAGCGAGTTATCGCCGTCGCAAAGGACAATGAGAGAATGCACGCGCTACTCCTGACGGTGACCCTGTGTGGCCTGCGCGCCTCCGAGCTCCGGGGCCTGCGCTGGGCTGACGTTGACTTAAAGTCGGGGGAGCTGCGCGTGCGCCAGCGCGCAGATCGCTACAATATCATCGGTGCGCCCAAATCAGCATCGAGCGTGCGAACCATCCCGCTCCCGCCCGAGGCGGTAGCCGCGCTCAAGGTGTGGAAGCTTGCCTGCCCGAAGGGCGAGCTTGATCTCGTATTCCCGACTGGGACGGGGGCGATCATGTACCATAGGAGTATGCTTGACAGCCTTGCGCCGGTCATGGCCGCCGCTGGTGTAGTGGACAAACATGGAAAGCCCAAATACGCGCTACATGCCTTCCGTCATTTCTTCGCATCCTGGTGCATCAACCGGAGGGCAGATGGCGGACGCGAGTTACCAGCCAAGGTCGTGCAAGGGCTGCTCGGGCACGGCTCCATCGTTATGACGCTTGATCGCTACGGGCACTTATTTCCGCGCGGCGATGATCGTGCCGAGTTGGCGGCGGCGACGACCGCGCTTCTGGCGTGAGTGCGACATAACTGCGACATGATGCGAATGCAAGGATAATCTAGCTACTAAGTGAGTGAAAATACTGACCTGGCCGCGTGGTGGAACGGTAGACACAGCAGACTTAAAATCTGCTTCTGGGAAACCGGAGTGCCGGTTCGAGTCCGGCCGCGGCCACCAGCAAAATCGGCCACCTCCAATCGGGAGAGTTATTTATGAACCTGGCGGAGTGGCTGGTTCGCACAGCCCGCCGTACGCCGAATGCGCCAGCCCTTCTCAGCGGCAAGAACATCGTCGCCAACTACGCCGAATTTGCCCGCCGCGTGGCCAAGCTGGCTTCCGCACTGCATTCCCGCCTAAGCATCGTTCCCGGCGATCGCATCGCGGTCGTAGCGTCAAATTGTATTGAATATCTCGAACTGCTCTATGCCGCGTGGTTTGCTGGCGCTGCTGTTGTGCCGATCAATTGCAAACTGCACGCGAAAGAAGCTGCATGGATTGTCGAAAACGCCGAGGCCAAGGCTGTTTTCGTCTCCGAGAGCGGTGCGTCGGAGTTAGTGCCGCTGATCGAAAATTTGCCGGGACTTGCTGCCGCTGTCGCAATCGACAGTAGAGAATTCGCCTTGTTGCGTGCTTCGGAGCCAATGGTAGCGCCTGTCCCGCGTACCCGCGACGATTTGGCTTGGCTCTTCTATACGTCCGGAACCACCGGCAAGCCAAAGGGCGTCATGATCTCAAGCAGCAACCTTCACGCCATGGCATTCAGCTATTTCGTCGATGTCGATGAGGTACGGGGCACCGACGCGATGCTCTATGCCGCACCGATGTCGCATGGCGCTGGCCTTTACAATTTCACGCATGTCATGCGGGGAACCCGCCACGTCGTTCCTGAGTCGGGTGGATTCGAGGCTAACGAGGTGCTCGCGCTTGCCCACTCGCTGCGCGACATTTCAATGTTCGCAGCGCCGACGATGGTGCGTCGTCTGGTCGACTGTGCAAAGACGGAAGGATCGAATGGCGATGGTATCCGCACCGTCGTCTATGGCGGCGGACCGATGTACGTCGCCGATATTGAAGAAGCGGTCGCAGTGATGGGACCGCGCTTTGTCCAGATCTATGGTCAGGGCGAGAGCCCGATGACGATCACTGCGCTCTCGCGCGCTCTGGTTGCTGACCGCAGTCATCCGCGCTGGCGTGAACGGCTTGGTTCGGTCGGCGTGGCCCAATCCTGTGTCGAGGTTCGTGTCGGCGACGAGAACGGACGTTCACTACCAACCGGGGAGACCGGTGAAGTTCTCGTCCGTGGCGCGCCTGTCATGCTTGGGTACTGGCGCGATCCGCAAGCGACGGCCAAGACGATCCGCGATGGCTGGCTTTGGACAGGGGATATGGGCTCACTGGATGATGATGGCTTTCTCACGCTGAAAGACCGATCGAAGGATGTCATCATTTCCGGTGGCTCGAACATCTATCCGCGCGAGGTTGAAGAGGCACTCCTCTTGCACCCGGCGATAAGTGAGGTGTCAGTCGTGGGAAGGGCGAGCAAGGAATGGGGAGAGGAGGTCATTGCCTTCGTGGTGGCCAAGCCCGGTATGACGGTCGAGACGCCCGACCTTGATCGCCACTGCCTTGAACACATCGCCCGCTTCAAGCGGCCGAAGTCCTATATCTTCGAAAGTGAATTGCCGAAGAACAATTACGGCAAGGTGCTTAAGACCGCACTGCGCGCGAGACTCGCGGGCAAGACGGAAACCTGAGGGCGACGTTCATGCAAGAACGCTTTCTTGAGGGCCGGACTGCGCTTGTCACCGGCTCGGTACAGGGTATCGGCCTAGCAATCGCCAGGGCGCTTGCGTCCGCGGGCGCTCGTGTCGCAGTTCACGGCCTGGCGACGCGTGAGCAAGCGGACGCTGCCGTTCGCACAATGCGCGAGGTCGGTGCTCCCGATGCGCGTTTTTTCGGTGCCGATATGCGCAAGCCCAACGCGATTGAGGCGATGATGGAATCGGTCATCTCGTGGGGCGGACCGGACATTTTGGTGAACAACGCGGGCATCCAACAAACCGCCAGCCTCACTGAGGTCACGCAGCAGCTTTGGGACGACATCCTGGCGGTGAATTTGTCGGGCGCGTTTCACACCATGCGGAAGGCGTTGCCGGAAATGGCCAAAACTGGCTACGGCCGAGTGGTCAACGTTGCGTCGGTGCACGGCTTGGTCGCCTCAGTGAATAAGGCACCCTACGTTTCGGCAAAGTTCGGCTTAGTCGGGCTGTCGCGCGTTGCCGCGCTTGAGTATGCGGCCTTGGGCTCTCGCGACGGCGGCGGAATCACGGTCAATTGCATCTGCCCAGGTTGGACTGAGACGGCGATTATCGAGCCGCAGATTACGGCGCGAGCGGCGGAGATTGGTGGAAGCCGCGATGACGCGATCTCCAGCCTGCTCGCGGAAAAACAACCGAGCCGTCGCACCTCGCGACCAGAGGAGATCGGGGCGTTAGTGCTGTGGCTCGCACACCCCACGGCCCATAACATCACCGGAGCTGCAATCCCGATTGATGGCGGCTGGACGGCGCAATAGCTGTCTAGTTGTCTGCCTCTGGCATTTCTCGGACTTCGGCTTGAGTCTGCGGCCACCAGCGCCTCTACGCCGGGACGGATTTCGGTCGCCTCTCTTGGCCAGGCGTTTTAAACATTCTGCAACCGCAGCACCTTGGCGGTGTCGGCGCGCACGCGCCGGCAGAGCGCCGCGTCGTCGATGATAGACTCGCCGTAGGACGGGATCATCTGCTTGAGCTTGGCGGTCCACCCCTTGAGCTCGCCGGCAAAGCAGCGCTCGAGAACCTCGATCGCGATCCACACCGCAGTGGATGCTCCGGGCGAGGCGCCCAGCAGCGCGACCAGCGAGCGGTCGGACGCCGGCACCAGTTCCGTTCCGAATTCGAGGACACCGGTGCGCCGGGCATCGGGCTTGATGATCTGCACGCGCTGTCCCGCCACCTCGAGCCGCCAGTCCTGCGCACGTGCGCGCGGGTAATATCCCTGCAAGGTGGCGAGCCGTTGCCGCGAGGTCAGCAGCACCTGACCGATCAGATATTTGGTCAGATCGAAGTTGTCGCGAGCCACCGCGAGCAGCGGCCCGATATTGTTCGGCCGGATGGAGAGAAAAAGATCGAGCAGCGAGCCGTGCTTCAAGAATTTCGTGGAGAAGCCCGCGTATGGTCCGAACAGGAGCGAGTGCTGTCCGCCGATGATGCGCGTATCGAGGTGAGGAACGGACATCGGCGGGGAGCCGACCGCGGCCTTGCCGTAGACTTTGGCATGATGGCGCTTGTTCAGCTCGGGATCGTCACAGCGCAGCCAGATGCCGCTCACGGGAAATCCGCCATAGCCTTTTTCCTCCGGGATGCCGGACTTTTGCAACAGCGGCAGCGCGCCGCCGCCGGCGCCGAGAAAGACGAATTTCGCCGTGGTCGACCGCCGGTCGCCGCTCTGTGTGTCCTTGGCCTCCAGCCGCCAGCGCCCGCCGGGCTCGCGAGCGATATCGTCCACGCGATGGGAGTAGTGGACGGCAAACCCGGGGAGCCGCTGGAGATAGCCGACGAGGTGGCGGGTGAGGGCGCCGTAATCGACGTCGGCGCCGGTGATCATGCGGGTCACGGCCACGGTCTCATTCGGTGCGCGGCCCTCCATGACGAGCGGAACCCATTCCGCGATTTGCTGCTTGTCCTGCGTGTATTCCATCCCTTCGTAGGTGTGGTGCGCGGTCAGCGCTGCGTGTCGCTTCTTGAGAAAAGCGACGTCCTCGGCGCCGCGGACCAAACTCATATGCGGACAGGGATGGATGAACGAGCGCGGATCGGCGATCGCACCCTTGCTGATGAGATAGGACCACAACTGCCGGGAGAGGTCGAACTCGACGTTGACCTCGAGCGCCTTCGAAATATCGATGCTGCCGTCGCTTCGTTCCGGCGTGTAGTTGAGCTCGCATAATGCCGCGTGCCCGGTGCCGGCATTATTCCAGGCGTCGGAGCTCTCCTCGGCCGCGCCATCCAAGGTCTCGAACATCTCGACGGTAAGTGTGGGCTCGAGCTCTTTGAGGAACACCGCCAAGGTGGCGCTCATGATGCCGGCCCCGACCATCACGACATCCGGTTGCGATACGGGGCGATTTTCGGCCATGCATTCCTCCCATCAGGACCGCAAGGCGGACTTGCCTTACGGGCGCTTACGCCAGCGCGACCATGCCGCTCCAGAATTGCTGGCCCTTGCCGGTATCGACATCGTACTTGCGCACAAATGCGAGCGTGCCGTCGGCATTGATGCGATAGACGGTGATGCCGGCGGTGAGCGTCTTGACGGCGTTGCCTTCGCGCACCAACAGCGGCTTGATGCTCGCCGCCAGCAGCAGCCGCCCGGTAGGATCGATGCCGAAGGTCCGCAGCTGGATGCCGTGACCCTCGACCGTCTGGATCAGGTTCGGCTCGCCGGTCTTCTCATCGATGGCGAAGACCGCAACGTTATTCTCGCCGTCATTGAAAACCTTTCGGCCTTGCAAGTCCACTTCGTCCTGATTGCGGTTGGTGACATAGACGAAGCGGCCGTTGGGATGCACGTGGATTGCTCCCGCGCCTTGACCCGGTTTGACGTTGACGGGATCGGCCAAGGTGTCTTTCACGAATAGCGCCTCGCGGCGCAGCACGCCGTCGGATTGAAGCTTGTAGGTGTAGAGCTTGTTCTGCCGCTCGACCGAGACATAGACCCACGGCTCGCTCGGGTGAAAATCAAGGTGCCGCGGTCCGAAGCCCAGGCCGCTCCCGGGGGCGATCGAAGCAAGATTCGTCAGCGCCCCGTGCTTGAATGCGAAGAGCTTGAGCGCGCCGGGGTCTTCGGGCTTTCCATCGGCGGCGTTATTGCCGCGCGTGACCAGGATCGCCGCGTCGTTGCCTCGCGTCGTGCGGATCTGATGGGCGTAGATGCCGGTATCGAGCTTGTCGGCCTGGCGCACGGCCTCGCCGATGGAGCCGTCGGCGTTGAGCCGGTGCACGGCGACGTTGCTCGGAGCGTTGTACGCGGTGAGCAGATATTCGCCGGAGGTATCGACGCTGGCGTGGATCGGACGCGAGGGGAGGGATTGCGGCTCACCATGGGATTGCAATGAGCCAGACAGGGGGTCGATGCGGAAGGCGTTCGCAACGTGCGTCGTGCCGGCAACGCCCGGTCCACCGTCGCTGGACACGACGTAGAGGTAACGCTTCGAGGGGTGTGGCCAAGCATATTGCACGTTGGCGGGCAGAACGACCGTGCTGCGTTTTTCAAGCGCAGCCTCGGCGACGTCCACGCCGAATAGGGTCAGCTGCGAGCCGGTGCTGGCGCAGAAAACCGTGTTTGCCGTCACGTGGCGACTCCAGCCGAATTTGTAGCCCTGCGGGCAATCCGCCTCCGCGAGCCCGAGTGATGGGCCGCATGAGGCTCGTTTCCGTCGCGGAATTTCCATAAGCTGGCGGCCGCATCATCGAGGGTCACATGCGTCTCAAGGACAAAATCGCCATCGTCGTCGGTGCAGGCCAGTCCCCGGGCGAGGGCATGGGCAACGGCCGCGCCACTGTGCTGCGCTTCGCTCAAGAAGGGGCCAAGGTGCTCGCCGTCGACAATCATCTCGGCTCCGCCGAAGAGACGGTGGCGATGGCGCGGCAATCGGGCGGGGAATGCGTCGCGTTCGAGGCGGATGTTACCAAAGAGGCGTCGCTCGCCGCCATGGCCGAGGCGGCACGGCGGCAATGGGGCCGCATCGATGTGCTGCACTACAACGTCGGCGTGAGTATTGCCGGAGGCGATGCGCCGCTCGCCGAGATCACCGAGGCGGCATTCGACCGCATTATGACAATCAACCTGCGCGGTGCGATCATGGCGTGCAAGCATGTCTTGCCGGTAATGCGCGCGCAGCGTTCGGGCGTCATCATCACGATTTCGTCCGTCGCCGCGTGGGAGCAGTATCCGAACGTCGCTTACAAGGCAACCAAGGCCGGCATGATCGCCTTCACCCAGCAGCTTGCGATTCAGAACGCGGAATTCGGAGTGCGCGCCAACGTCATTCTGCCGGGATTGATGGACACGCCGATGGCGGTCGACACGCGCGCCCGCGTGAGCGGAAAGAGCCGCGCCGAGGTCGCCGCCTCCCGCGACAGGCGGGTGCCGCTTCGCCACAAGATGGGTACCGCTTGGGACGTGGCCAATGCAGCGCTCTTCCTCGCGTCCGACGAGGCCAATTTCATCACCGGCGTCGCGCTCCCGGTCGATGGCGGCGCGCTCGTCCACATCAACTGAAATTCGGCGCTGCAATTCCTAAATTATCAATCATGGCCCACGCCAGCTCCGCGGATAAGCAAACCGGCTGCTGTTCGGCAAACGCCCACCAGCACGGGCAGGCGCCCGGGCCGAAATCCTCGCCGCCTCCTCCTGCCGAAGGCGTGATCTTCACCTGCCCGATGCATCTGCAGATCCGGCAGGTCGGCCCCGGCGTCTGCCCCATCTGCGGCATGGCGCTGGAGCCGGAATTGCCCGCCGCCGACGTAGCGCCGAACCCTGAAGTCGCGGAGATGACGCGGCGGTTCTGGGTCGGGCTGGTGCTCGCCGTTCCGGTCCTCGCGCTCGAAATGGGCGGCCATCTCGCCAACCTCCACGCGCTGCTCGGCCAGAACTGGTCGAACTGGCTGCAGTTCGTCTTTGCCACGCCGGTGGTGCTGTGGGCGGGGTGGCCATTCTTCGTGCGCGGGTGGCAGTCCCTCGTCACGCGCAATCTCAACATGTTCACGCTGATCGCCATGGGCATCGGCGTGGCCTGGCTCTACAGCGTGATTGCTATCCTCCTGCCGGGAGTGTTTCCGCCGGCATTTCGCAGTGCCGATGGCGCGGTCGCGGTCTATTTCGAAGCCGCGGCCGTGATCACCGTCCTCGTGCTGCTCGGTCAAGTGCTCGAGCTGCGGGCGCGCGAGCAGACGTCGGGAGCGATCCGGGCCTTGCTCGATCTCGCCCCCAAGACGGCGCGGCGCGTGAACGGGGACGAAAGCGAGGAGGAGGTACCGCTCGACGTGATCGCCGTGGGTGATCGGCTGCGGGTTCGTCCCGGAGAGAAGATCCCGGTCGACGGCGAATTGATCGAAGGACGCTCGGCGGTCGACGAATCGATGGTGACGGGGGAATCCATGCCCGTGACCAAGGAGGCGGGCGCGAAGGTCATCGCCGGCACGCTGAACACCACCGGCGGCTTCATCATGCGGGCCGAAAAGGTCGGCCGCGACACGATGCTCTCGTGCATCGTGCAAATGGTTGCCGCGGCCCAGCGCTCGCGGGCGCCCATCCAGCGATTGGCGGACCAGGTCTCGGGCTGGTTCGTGCCGGCGGTGATCGCGGCCGCTCTGGTCGCATTCGCCGCGTGGGGCGTCTATGGACCAGAGCCGCGCTTTGCGTTCGGATTGGTGGCGGCCGTCACGGTCTTGATCATCGCCTGTCCCTGCGCGCTCGGTTTGGCGACGCCGATGTCGATCATGGTCGGTGTGGGACGCGGGGCGGAAGTCGGCGTGTTGATCAAGAATGCCGAAGCCCTGGAGCGGATGGAAAAGATCGACACGCTTGTTGTCGACAAAACTGGAACCCTGACAGAAGGAAAGCCGAAGGTCGTGGCCGTCGCTCCCGCGCAGGGCTTCGAGGAAAACCAGGTCTTGCGATTGGCCGCGAGTTTAGAGAAAGCGAGCGAACATCCGCTCGCGCTCGCGATCGTGACCGCCGCGCAGGAACGCGGCTTGGATATGTCGGCCGTCACGGAGTTCAACTCGCCCACCGGCAAGGGCGTGGTGGGTGTTGTCGATGGGCGGCGCCTCGCGTTGGGACATGCTAACTTTCTGCGCGAACTTCACATTGCGCCGAACGCGTTGGAGCAAGACGCCGAACGGCTTCGGCACGACGGCGCAACGGCGATTTTCCTGGGCGCCGATGGCAGGCTTGCGGCAGTGATTGCCGTCGCCGATCCGGTGAAATCCACCACCCCCGCCGCGCTCGACGCGCTCGCCAAAGAAGGCGTGCGCGTGGTGATGCTCACGGGCGATAACCGTACCACGGCGCAGGCGGTCGCGCGGCGGCTCGGCATCGCGGACGTCGAAGCCGAAGTGTTGCCGGACCAGAAGAGCGCCGTCGTCGAGAAGCTGCAGCGTGAGGGTCGTTCGGTCGCCATGGCCGGCGACGGGGTCAACGACGCGCCGGCACTGGCGGCCGCCGAAGTCGGCATCGCCATGGGCACCGGCACCGATGTTGCGATCGAAAGCGCGGGCATCACGCTGCTCAAAGGCGACTTGACCGGGATCGTGCGCGCGCGCCGGCTCTCCCAGGCGACGATGCGCAACATCCGGCAGAACCTGTTCTTCGCCTTTATCTACAATGCGGCGGGTGTGCCGATCGCCGCCGGGGTGCTCTACCCGATGTTCGGCATCCTGCTCTCGCCGATCATCGCCGCGGCGGCAATGGCGCTGTCGTCGGCGAGCGTCGTCGGTAATTCGCTGCGGCTGCGACATAGCAGATTGTAGTCGGCAGCCCCTGCACGCGGTCCCTACGAATGCATGCGGACGTCATACCCTGACTAGGACGGGCATGACGGACGAGAGTGTCACTGAAATCGCTTGCGCGCGAGCTCGGCACCTTTGCCGAGCGCCGCGAGCTTGGCGAACGCGACATCCCATCGCATCGGCGCCATGCCGCAATTCGTCCCGGCGATGATCGCTTCTTTGGGCAGGTAATTCGTCGCCTCGCCGATGACGGCGGCGACCTCGTCCGCCGTTTCGACCTGTTCGTTCGCCACGTCGATCACGCCGACTTGCACCTCCTTGCCATGGAGCAGCTTCAACAATGCGATCGGAACACGGGAGTTCCGGCATTCGACCGAAACCTGGCCGATGCGGCTCCTAGCGAGCGCCGGGAAAATCGCTTCGTATTGGCGCCATTCGCTGCCGAGCGTCGCCTTCCAGTCGAGGTTGGCCTTGATGCCGTAGCCGTAGCAGATGTGAACGGCCGTGGTGCAGGTGAGCCCCTCGATCGCGCGGTGGAGCGCGTCGATGCCCCATTCTTCGACCTCGCGCAAATAGACGTTGAACGCCGGCTCGTCGAACTGAATGACGTCGACCCCGTCCGCCTCCAGCGCGCGCGCCTCGGTGTTGAGCAGATCGGCGAAAGCCATCGCCATCTTCACCCGATCGCCATAGTGGGCGTCCGCCACGGTATCGACGATGGTCATCGGTCCCGGCAGCGTGAACTTGAGTTTGCGCCGGGTGTGCGCGCGGGCAAGCCGTGCTTCGCGCGCATGCACCCGCGATTTGAGGCGCAGGGCAGACGTGACCGTCGGCACCATCGCCTTGTAGCGATCGGCGCGGATGCCGATTTCGACCTTGCGGGCGAAATCAATGCCGTCGACGCTCTCGAGAAAACCGTGCACGAAATGCTGCCGCGACTCCTCGCCGTCGCTGACGATATCGATCCCGCAATCCTCCTGTAGCTTGAGCGCGAGCAGCGTCGCGTCCCGCTTGGCATCCTCGAGCGCGGCGCCGGAGAGGCGCCAGGGCGGCCACAGTCGGTTCGGCTCCGCGAGCCAAGCAGGTTTCGGCAGGCTTCCGGCGATCGTTGTTGGAAATAGAGGCATGCGGGGACCATGCTACGGCGTCAGGCCGGCGTCCAGCCATAGAGCCAATCGTAGCGCGCGAGTAGCCGTGCGCCACCGAGGGAGGCGAGCGCGAGGCTGCGCAGCGAGGCCGCCGGGCCTGCCAGTTGATAGATCGTCCCGTTACGGCGGGCCGCGCGTTGAGCGCGCGCCGTGCGGGAGCGCCGCTGCCGCTCGTAGCGACGCATGGCGGCAGCGGGGTTGTCGCGCGTCTCGGCAAGGCGCTGCGCCAGCACCGCCGCATCCTCGATCGCCATGGCGGCGCCCTGCGCGAGATAGGGCAGCATGGGATGCGCTGCGTCCCCCAACAACGTCACCGCGCCGGTGCCCCAATGCGCAAGCGGTGGGCGGTCGTAGAGCGCCCATTTTTGCCAATGCCGCGGCGCGGCCAGAAGCGCGCGCGCCGTTGCCGACCAGGCCGCGGCGGAATAGCGGGCGAGAATTTCGGCCCGGTCCGCGGGCGCGCTCCAACCGGTTTCGCGCCAGTCGTCGCGCATGATGGCAACGACGTTGACAAGGCTCCCGCCCCGGACGGGATAGTGGACGAGGTGGGCAGCGCTGCCGAGCCAGAGATTGACCGCGGGCGCGCGCAACTCCGGCGCCATCGCCTCGGCAGGAGCAAGGGCGCGCCAGGCGCTGTGGCCGGCGAAGCGCGGCGCCCGGCGATGCCCCAGACTTCCGCGCAGGCTCGACCACAGCCCGTCGGCGCCGATCAACGCCGCGCCGCGATGCTCGATGTCGCCCTGCGGCGAGTGCGCCGAAACGATGCCGGGATAGGCGCGCACCGCCTCGACCAGCACGGTTTGCAGGTCGCTGCGATGGATCACCCAATATGGGGCGCCGTAGCGCCGCTCCGCCGCCGCGCCGAGCGGCGCGCGCGCGAGCACACGCGCGGTGAGCGCGTCGATAACCCGAAGCTCCTCGGGCGTGACGACATGGCGCTGCAGCTGCTCGGCGAGCCCGAGCGCCAGCAGGATGCGCGAGGCATTGGGCGAAAGCTGAATGCCGGCGCCGACTTCCTCCAGTCGTTCGGCCTGATCGAAGACGGCGACCTCAAATCCGCGTCGCGCGATCGCCAACGCCGCAGTCAGTCCTCCGATCCCCGCGCCGACGATGACCACGCTGCGCGAAGACGGCACAGGTCACATCCCATATCTATTGCTAGGGAGCCACCCTATCCGTCAGTGCACATTCCGGCGGGCGCGCCGCGTGGGGATCGAGGGTCGGGTCGTAGCGGAACAGCGTCGAGCAATAGGGACAGATGATGTCGGTGGCGTCGCCCATATCGAGATACACATGCGGGTGGTCGAACGGGGCCAACTCGCCCTCGCACATGAATTCGCGCGCCCCGATCTCGATGACCGCGACGCCCGGCGTATTGTGGAAATGAGGAACGACCCGCTCGGCCATGTGTTTGTCCGCATTTACCCGCGGGGGCGCCGAATGCCTCGACGCCTCCGCCAGCTGGTGGCGCTGCGCGGGCGCGGGCACCATAAACATCGGCAACAATCATGGCCAGCCAAATCGGTCTAATCCGCGGGGATAGCGGGGCTTTTGGCGTCGCCCGCGTCGGGTGTGATTTTCCGGGCATGCCCGATTGGCCGATGGTCCCATCCTGACTATCTTGCCGCCGCCATGCCGCACGGCGACATTGGCACTGGAGAAGAGTCCCGTGACGACAGCGCGCATCGCACTGCCGCTCGCTCTGGCCGTTGCTTCGGCCAGCGCCGCGCTCGCCGTCGCTCCCAGCGCGTTCGAGGCTCATGTTCTGCTCGCCGCCCAGGATGATCCGGTGGCGCTTGCGGACCACGCGGTGGCGCGCTCGTTCGATGCCGCGGTCGCCGCGCGCGAGATCGATGCTGCGCTCGCCGCTGGCGACGCCGACCTCGCCAGAAGCTTTCTCGAACTCGCCCGCGAGCAGGACGTCCTGGTCGATCCTGCCCTTGTGGAGAAGGTCGCGCTTGCCAACGCGGGCGTCGCCACCGCCAAGCGCTCGCTGGGGAGCTTCGCCCGTGGGCTCATTGTTGGCGAAGCCGAAGATGTGTCGGGGTTTGCCGGCACCGCGGTCGGGGATCTGTTCGTGCTCGGCGATGTCCGCGACGTTGTGCGCGAGGGCGCGCGACTTGCGGCGGGGGGCGAGGCTGATGAGCTCGTTCTCGGATTGGCCTGCGTCGGGCTGGCGGTGACGGCGGCGACCTATGCGACGCTGGGTGTCGGCGTCCCGGCGCGCGTGGGGCTCACGGCCATCAAGGCGGCGCGCCAGACTGGCCGGCTCGGCGCGGGCATGGCGGCCTGGATCGGCCATTCGCTGCGCGAGGTCATCGACTGGACCATTCTCAAGCGCGCCGTCAGCCGTGCCGCCGTCGCCGAACCCGCGGCAGCCGCGCGCGGCATCCGCGAGGCGGTGAGGGTCGAGAAGGCGCAGTCGCTCGTGCGCTTCGTGGGCGATGTCGGGCGCGTGCAGGCGAGCGCGGGCGGGCGAGCGGCGCTCGACGGATTGAGGCTCGCGGAGGGATCGCGCGACATGTCGAAGGTCGCGCGGCTCGCCGCAGCCAAGGGCGGCAAGACTCGAGCGATCCTAAAGCTCGCCGGCCGCGGCGCTATCGTCCTCGCGGTCGGCGCGTTCGATCTTGCGACGTGGCTGCTCTGGGCGCTGCTGACGCTCTTCGCGTTCGTCTCCTCGCTCAAGCGAGCGACCGAGCGGATCACCGAGCGTTACTGCGCGCGACGCAAGCGTCGCCGCGCGCGCCGCGCACGGTACGCACGCTCCTCCACATTGCAAGGAGCTCACGGCGCGGATTGTGCGGTTGCCGCCGGTTCGGTCTGGTAGAACGGCGCTCCAGCGGGTTGGAGCGATGGCGGTCCGGAGCTTGCCTTGCAAATTGCCGACATGCAGCGTTTTCAGCACGACGGGGTTGAAATCGCATTTTTGGATGAAGGCGAAGGCGAGGCGATCGTCCTCGTGCACGGTTTTGCGTCGACCGCGCATGTCAATTGGGTCTATCCCGGGTGGGTTTCCACGCTCGTGAAGGCCTGCCGGCGCGTCATCGCGCTCGACAATCGCGGACATGGCGCCTCGAGCAAGCTCTACGATCCGGCTGCCTATCACAGCGCCCGCATGGCGGACGACGTCCGAGCGCTGCTCGATCATGTCGGTCTCGCCCGCGCCGATGTCATGGGCTACTCCATGGGCGCGCGTATTGCGGCATTCTTTGCGCGCGCGCATCCCACGCGACTGCGGCGGGCCGTGTTGGGAGGGTTAGGCAGCCATCTCGTGGACGGGGTCGGCCTGCCGGAGAGTATCGCCGACGCATTGGAGGCGCCCTCGCTGGCGGATATTCGCGATCCTACGGGACGCACCTTCCGCGCCTTTGCCGAGCGGACCAACTCCGACCTTAGGGCGCTTGCGGCCTGCATCCGCGGCTCGCGCCAGACGCTGACGCGGGCCGAGGTGGCGGCGATCCGTGCGCCGGTCCTGGTGGCGGTCGGCACCGAAGACCTGGTCGCGGGCTCGGCGCGCGAATTGGCGGCCCTGCTGCCTGCCGGCCGCGCGTTTGATATCCCCGGACGCGATCACATGCTCGCGGTCGGGGATCGGACATTTAAGGCCGCGGTGCTCGATTTTCTGGCGGAGCAGACTTGAGGACATCGCGCGACCGCGCGCGCCGCCGTGCACGGCCGCAAGGTTCCCGGACTAGGCGCCGCCCCACGTCAAATAAATGTGAGCGGGCAGGGGCGCCGGTAATGAACTCCCAGCGCACGAAACGGTTGTTTGCACACGAGATTAATAGGGAAGTCCATGCCCATTCTTTTATACATCGCGATGTGGTCATGCGCGTTGGGAATGGCGTCCAGTTTGACGCCGCATCTCGTGCGCGACTCCCAGGATCGGGAGTAAGGCCTCTATATCCGATTGTAAGCCCGCATCTTTGTTCAGCAGATGCAGTGTGATGATGCGGGCCCGTCAGGTCGCTTGATATACCTCCCATATGGCGCCTCCCGATCAATGATCCGGCGCCCGCGTACCCCGCTTGCTTGCTGCGGAGCGAGGGGCCGGCGCGCCTTCCGATTCCCCGGCCTCGTTTCCATATAGGCCATTGCGCGCTCGAATTGTGCTAAGCTGGGCGCGGCAACGAATTGTGTCGGAGATGGGCATGGCCCAGCGTCAGGTCAGAGCCGGAGCGCTCGACAAGGTGGACCCGGTTTGGGCGCGCATTCGCGGCGAGGCCGAAGATATCGTGCGCCGCGAGCCCGAGCTCGCCACGTTTATCTATTCGACCATCCTGCATCACGACTCGTTGGAAGCAGCGGTCGTGCACCGCGTGGCCGAACGGCTCGACAGCCCCGAGGTATCGGCAGAGATGATCCGCCAGGCCTACGCCGACGCGCTCGAGGCCGAGCCGGCGATGGGCGAGGCGTTCCGTGCCGACATCGTCGCGACCGTTGATCGCGATCCCGCGACCAACCGCTTTCTCGAGCCGGTGCTTTACTTCAAGGGCTTTCACGCAATTCAGACGCACCGGCTTGCCCACTGGTTGTGGAACAAAGGCCGCAAGGATTTTGCTTACTATCTGCAGAGCCGCTCGTCGGCGGTCTTCCAGACCGACATCAACCCGGCTGTCAGCATCGGACGCGGGATCTTCCTCGATCATGCCACTGGATTGGTCGTCGGCGAGACTGCAGTGATCGAGGATGACGTGTCGATGCTGCAGGAGGTTACGCTCGGTGGAACCGGCAAAGAGGCCGGTGATCGCCACCCGAAAATCCGCCGCGGCGTCTTGATCGGCGCCGGCGCCAAGATCCTCGGCAACATCGAAATCGGTCACTGTGCGCGCATCGCTGCCGGATCCGTGGTGCTCAAATCCGTACCGCACAACACCACGGTGGCCGGCGTTCCGGCACGGGTCATCGGCCAGGCCCGCTGTCTCGAGCCGTCGCGCACCATGGATCATCTGTTCGAGGACGACGACGGCTGAGGCAAGGGGGCGCGAGCGGTGGACGTTCAGGAAGTCAGGAAGCTCGACGCCTATCTCAAGCGGCTGTTCGGCAACGCCCGCATCCGCGTCGTGCCGACAAAAGCGGACGCCGCCGATGTGTTCGTCGGGGAGGAGCGGATCGGCTCGCTCGTTCTCGACGAAGATGAAGAGGATGACGAGCGTTCCTACAATTTCGAGGTGAAGATCACCTTGGGCGACGCCTCGACAACAGGTCCCGATCTCAAGCAGCTCGATGCTTACCTGAAGCGCAAGTTCGACACCGAGCGCATCCGCGTCGTCCCGCGCACCCGCAAAAAGGATTCGGCGGAAGTCTACGTGGGCGACGAATATATCGGCGTGTTGTTTTTCGACGAGAAGGACGCGCGCTCGTCTTATTTCGAGATACCCATCTTGGCGCTCGATTTGGACGAACCCGGACTGCTCAAGGGATAGTGGCGGCCGGGCCGTTGTCTCGGCAGAGATCAGCGTGGCGGCCGCAGGCTTGCGATCAGCCGGTCGAGCGTTGCGGCAACCATGCGCCAGTCGTCGAGCCAATCGCGGGGGAAGCGCACCACGATGTCGGCTCTGTCGATGCGCCGCTCATAGAGGCAGGTACCGGGCACGGCAGGCGCACCGCGCGTGCAGCGCACGAGAAAACCCGCGGCTTCAGGCGCATAGACCAGGTCCTCGCCCGCATAAGGCGTCCCGTCTCGGAACGCGAGG
>VAZM01000382.1 GCA_005883135.1 Alphaproteobacteria bacterium | reverse complement strand
TGCGCCGCGAGGGTCACGGTGGTGCGGCGCACACCGAGCATTTGTCCGAGAAACTCCTGCGTCAGCGGGATGGCATTGCCGTCCATGCAATCGTGAGCTTGCAGGAGCCAGCGGCAAAGCCTGGCCTCCATCGTATGCAGCACATTGCACGCCACCGATTGCTGGACTTGCGCGAGCAACAGATCACTATAGCGCACGATGAGATCGCGAATGGCCTGACTCCCGTTGGCAGCGGCATGAAATTGGGAGGCGGATAGCCACGCCGCCGTGCCTGGCAACTGCACGATCACTCTCGCGGAGCTGTATTTTACGCCGAGGCCGGTGCTCGCGCCGATCACTCCCGCGCGTCCGATGGTTGCGGTCTCGACGGCCGCGCCGCTCTGCATGACCGCCACCAGCGAGACCATGCCACTATGTGGGAAATAGACGCGCTCGATTTCATCCCCCGCATCATGCAGGATCGTGCTGCGCTCAAGCGTGACAGTGGGCAGATGCGGCGTCAGCAGTGCAAAGTCGTGTGGCGGCAATGCCGCTAGGAAACGATTGGATCGTCCGCGTTCAAGCTGCCGGGGAGGCTTGCCATACGGCATAAGGCGTCGCTCCTGCGTCACGACGGCGACGCGCGTCCACCAAGTCAGACGGAAGTGCCCCCGAATATACCCGATTATTGAATGAGATTACGACCCTCCCTTGGCCCCGGGCCGTTGGGGCAGGCGCTGTTCGGATAGAATTTGAGTGCCGCGTGGTGCAGCATGAGCGCGAGCGCAGGCGGGCCAATGTCTCGACGATCAGCGGGAAACGATAGGTGAGATCATTGCCAGGACGGCTGTAGAGCCTCACCTGCGCGCCGTTCTTGCGGGCAATGATCTCGTGCAGCCAGTCGCTGCCTGAGGGCAACTTGTCGGTTTTGCTTGGGAGGCACGGCGCGACGAAGCCGGCCGAGAGGGTACGCTGCAACATCGCCGGCTAAATAAAGTTGGGCAGTGCTGGCAGTCAGTTATCGTTTTGGTCAGGCTGTAATGGAAGCTAAGTTTCTTGTTGGGGAGGGAAGGCTTGCTGACTGTCCATCCACTCCAGCTGTTCGGCAAGCACGAGCCAACCAGCCGCCACTTCTTCAAATGCTCTTTTTATGGACGCGTTCGTTGCTTTTGCCGCGCTCTGCTTAGCCTCGGCCGCTTTCTGACGGTACATGTCCGCACGCAACGACATACGGGCCGAACACTAGAACCACAAATTCGGTTCCTTCGATCACCGAACCATGTGAAACCCGCTGCGTTGATTAGTCTGGGCCATGACCGCCGCCTCCGAGGGGCACCATGGCAAGTCCCGACGGGTCGGTGGGGCGCGCCCGCCCCACCGCGAAGATCGGGCGCCCCTGGGCCCCCCGTGGTGCGACGGGTCCGGGGGCTTTAACGCGCGGGACAAAGAAGCCCCGGCTAGGCCGGGGCTTCAGTTCCCAGAGGAGAGCCGACCCGTCGTGTCTCAGCGCCGGGTCGGACAACTATAATGCGCGCTTTCGGCCCTCCCGTCACTGGGTTCTTTGATGACCGCCCCTTTGACCCGAGCCAGCTCACCCATAGGGTACATCACCTCACCCATAGGGTACATCACCTCACTTGAGGGTACTGGCCTGTCTTACATCCTGCGTAATGATGCTTATATCTGATTCATCACCGGCAACGGCCCCGCGGCAGGCGTCGGTGGCAGAGAGACAGGTTGTGCTCCCGCCTGAAATTCAGGGAGCCAACTGTCATGTCACTGCTATTCCAGCCATCACCGCCGCTATTCCAGCCATCACCGCCGCCCTGCGCTAATTGCGGCACCACGACTGTCATAGCCCCCGCAATCGAGGAGGGCCAACGGATTTTCGGGATCCGATGCCCGGCGTGCGGGCGTTCCGCTACGTACTCACTCAATTACAGCTAAGCCGATAACCCACTTGGCGGGAGAGACCGGCCACATGTTGTAGGCGGCCGAGAGCGCGAGCATCGTGACCAGGCCGACCACGTAGATCAAGATCGGTGCGACTTCGATGCGTTCGATCCTGACTGCGATCACGGCGATCGTGACGGCGCCGATGAGCCCGAGACTGAGACCGATCGCATGCACGACGCCATCGGCAATGATTTCAGCGCGGTCATAGTCCCAGCTGATTTGCCCCGGATACCGGTCGGCCGAAGCAAGCACCATGACCGATGGACGATAGCGGCAGCGCGCGCCTTGTGCCGCAGCGAAGCAATGCGCAAGTTGCAGGCTCGATCACCTGATGCCGATCGGATATCATGGGCGCTCTTGCCGTAAGGCGGCGCGATCATGCTAGGAAAGACCCTCAGGCGACTGATCAAGCACGGGCGACTAACGGTCGTTCGACCCGACGGCGACGAGGAACAATTCGGCGAATTGACAGCCGCAGAGCCTCGTCAGGATGTGGCCGTACGCCTCAAGGGCGCGCTCACCTCGTTGAAGCTCTCGCTGCATCCGGACCTCTATCTCGGCGAACTTTATGTGGACGGCGCTTTAATCCTTGAGCGCGGGACGCTCTGGGATCTGCTCGAGCTCCTGGGGCGCAACCAGCTGGAGCGAGAGAGCGTGCCGGACAACTCTGCCATTGGGCCTTTGCAGGCGGTTCTGAGGTGGATCCAGCAAAGCAATTCTCGCCGCGCGGCCAGGCGCCATGTGGCACACCACTATGACCTCTCCCACGAGCATTATCGGCAGTTTCTCGACACCGACTTGCAGTATTCCTGCGCCTATTTCGCCGACCCAAGCTTTTCTCTGGAACAAGCGCAAGAGGCCAAGAAGCGACACATCGCAGCCAAGCTTCTATTAGAGCCGGGCCTCCGGGTGCTCGACGTCGGTTGTGGATGGGGCGGTCTGGCGCTTTCCTTGGCCGAGATGGAGCGGGTCGAGGTTGTCGGCGTCACGCTCTCGCGCGAGCAGCTGATTGTCGCGCGGCAACGTGCCAAGCAGGCGCAGCTGGACGAGCGCGTACGCTTCACTCTGAACGATTATCGTGAGATCGAGGGGCCGTTCGATCGGATCGTCTCAGTCGGAATGTTCGAGCATGTCGGCGTTCCAAACTATGCACGATTCTTCCAGAAGATCCGGGAACTGCTGAGCGCTGATGGCATCGCGCTCATTCATTCGATAGGCCGCAGCAATGGCCCAACTATCACGAGTGCATGGACACAAAAGTACATTTTCCCGGGAGGACACATTCCCGCTCTCTCGGAGGTCGCGCCAGTCATCGAGCGTGCGGGTCTGGTTCTCACCGATTTGGAGGTCCTGCGTCTGCACTATGCTGAGACGCTTCGTCACTGGCGTGAGCGCTTTCTGGCGAGCCACCGACATGATGGCCGGATCTACGATGAGCGGTTTTGCCGCATGTGGGAATTCTACCTTGCCTCGAGCGAATTGGCGTTCCGCTACGGCGGTCTGATGGTTTTTCAAGCGCAGCTCGCGCGGCAGATGGACAGCGTGCCCTTGACGCGGGATTACATGTACGAGCGTGAACTAGAAGGGTCTCGGATCGGCACCATGCGACTCCTTACCCCGGTGAAAAGGGAGGCGCAGCCATGAGGGTCGATCCTCTGGTCCCACTACATCCATAGCCTGTTCCCTGAATTCACTTTGTGGAGCGGATGGATGTCTGAATCTGATGCTGTGGACGGCTCCTGCACCGGCACGGAAGTGCCATGCATGTGGGTGCTGTTAAGGGCCCCACGATTCGGAGGAGCCAAACATGCAAGCAGTCACGACAATCGGTCTCGACATTGCAAAAAAACAGATACAAATGAAAC
>VAZM01000381.1:4669-8179 GCA_005883135.1 Alphaproteobacteria bacterium | reverse complement strand
AATACGGCCTCTACGGTCTGATCCGGTTCGACACCTTCACCACCGCGATCATGGATCAATTCCAATCGACGTTTAATGGGCCGGCTGCCTACATGCTCGCGAACGTGTTGGTCATCTGCTGTCTCGTGCTGCTGACGACCGAGGCCGCAGCGCGCGGGGATGAACGCTATGCGCGGATCGGTCCCGGCGCGGCGCGAACGCCGCGGCGCGCCCAGCTCGGCCGGGCTCTGCCCCTCTGCCTCTTGCTCATGGCCGCCATTACGCTCCTCGCAGTCGGGGTCCCGTTGATCACGCTTGCGCGCTGGCTCATCGTCGGCGGCGCGAGTATCTGGAGGCTCGACCAAATCGGGGCGGCATTGGGCGAGACCGTGCTCCTCGCCGGCATCGGCGGGATTCTCACCACGCTTGCCGCAACTCCGATGGCATGGCTTTCAATCCGCGCGCCAAGTCGTCTCCAGCGGCTCTTGGAAGGGACGAACTATATCGTCGGCGCGGTGCCGGGCGTCGTCACCGCGCTGGGCCTGGTGACGATCGCTATCTCCTTCGCGCCGTTCGTCTACCAGACGATCGTCACCATCGTCGCCGCCTATGTGGTGATGTTCCTGCCGCGCGCCCTAATCAGCGTGCGCGCGAGCATCGCCCAGGCGCCGGTTGAACTTGAACAGGCGGCGTGCAGCCTCGGGCGCTCGCCGCTGCAGGCGCTGTGGGCGATCACGGTTCGGCTCGCGGCTCCGGGCGCGGCGGCGAGCTTCGCGCTGGTCGGACTCGGCATCACCAACGAATTGCCCGCAACACAAATGCTTGCGCCGAACGGGATGCAGACGCTGGCCTTGGCCTTCTGGTCGTTCAGCACCGAGCTCGACTATGCGGCGGCTGCGCCTTATGCCCTCATCATGGTGTTGTTCTCGCTCCCGCTCACGTGGTTGCTGTATATGTATTCGAAGCCGGCGGCGAGCCGATGAGCCTGCTCGAACTTGAGGGTATCCGCCGCCGCTACGGCTCCGTTACGGCGCTCGACGGCGTCGATCTCAGCGTGGCTGCCGATAGCTGCAGCGCCGTGGTGGGACCGTCCGGTTCGGGCAAGACGACGCTGCTGCGCATCATCGCCGGCTTCGATGCGGCGGATGCCGGCAAAGTCGTGCTTGACGGACAGCTCCTCACCGATGGGGCGAAGACAGTTCCGGCGCATCGCCGCGAGATCGGTTATGTGGCGCAGGATGGAGCGCTTTTTCCCCACCTGAGCATTGCCGAGAACATCGGCTTTGGCTTGCCGCGACGCGACCCCGGCCGGGACGCGCGCATCGCGGAGCTCGTTCGCATGGTGGACCTCGATCCGGCCATTCTCGGCCGTCGGCCGGACGAACTGTCCGGCGGGCAGCAGCAGCGGATTGCACTCGCGCGGGCGCTGGCGCGCCGGCCGCGCCTGATGCTGCTCGATGAGCCGTTCTCGGCGCTGGACACTGGATTGCGGGCGACCACGCGCCAAGCGGTGGCGCGCGTGCTGCGCGACGCACGTATCACGACCATCCTGGTCACCCACGATCAAAGCGAAGCGCTCTCCTTCGCCGATCAGGTCGCGGTTTTGAGCGAGGGCCGGCTGCTTCAAGTCGGCCCGCCCCGCGACTTGTATCTGCGTCCGAGGACTCCCATGGTGGCCGAATTCATGGGAGATGCGATCGTGCTGCCGGCCCAACTCGCCGCGGGCTTTGCGGATTGCGCGCTTGGCCGCATCCCGGTCGACGACCGCGAGCGCCAGGGCGCGGCGCGCATCGTTCTGCGACCCGAGCAGGTAAAATTCGCCGAGGTCGGGGTGCAGGACCCAAAGCACGACCCAAGACACGGTTCGACCGGCTATTTCGGCAAGGTGGTCGAAGTTGATTTCGGCGGCTCGGTTTGCTCTGTCCGCGTGCGCCTGCTCAATCCGACTGGCGAAATCGATCCTGATAGCCCGGCGCTAAGTCTCATCGCTGCATCGATCGAAACGCCACGGCTGGGCGCGATTGTGCGGATCAGTGTAGTCGGAAAGGCCCATGTGTTCCCGCTCGACGAGGGATCATAATCAACGCCGAGGGTCGCCGACCGGGGTTAATCGCGAGGCTCCTCATGCGACTTCGTTTCGAACACGGACGGCGCGACGAGCTGAAAACGTTGCATCCCGCCTATTTCGCCATGGTCATGGCGACCGGCATCGTCTCGATCGCCGCGCACCTGCATGGCGTTGCCGTGCTTGCGACCGTGCTCGTCTGGCTCAATGCGCTGTTTCTCGCCGCATTGGTGGCGGCAACGCTCGCGCGCATCCTGCGCTATCCGCATGCCTTCGCCGCCGACATCCAAAGCCACAGCCGCGGCGTCGGCTTCTTCACCACCGTCGCGGGCACGGCCGTGTTCGGGATCCAGCTTTTCGTGTTGATCGGCGCAGCGAGAGTCGCGGCCGTGTTCTGGATTGCCGCCGCGACGCTCTGGGCCGTGGTGACCTATGGCGAACTGGCCGTGCTCACCGTCAAGCCCGACAAGCCCAGTCTGGCTGACGGCCTCAACGGCGGCTGGCTGGTCAGCGTCGTGGCGGCCCAATCCGTCGCCATTCTGACGACGCTGATAGCGGCCGCAGGCATCTTCGCCGGTTTGCAGCGCCCGCTGCTGTTCATGGCGCTGGTGCTGTGGCTTGGGAGCGGCGCGCTGTACTTGTGGATCATGACACTGATCTTCTTGCGCTACACGTTCGTGCACTTGGCGCCCCAGGATCTTACGCCCCCTTATTGGATCAATATGGGGGCGGTGGCGATTTCCACGCTCGCCGGCGCAATGCTCGCCGAGCATGCCGCGCTGTCTCCCGTCATCAGCGAGATGATACCGTTCGTGAAGGGCTTCAGCCTGTTCTTCTGGGCCATCGCCACCTGGTGGATCCCGATGCTCGTGGTGCTTGGGATATGGCACTATCTTCTGCGCGGTATGCCGTTTGCCTACGATCCGCTTTACTGGGGAGCCGTGTTTCCATTGGGGATGTATTCGGTCGCGACATATGAGCTCACGAAGATCGTGGAGGCGCCGTTCCTGCTGCGGCTGTCGCAGGCGTTCATGCTCATCGCACTCGCTGCGTGGCTCGTGACCCTGCTCGGCTTGCTTGACACGCGCGTGAAGCGCGTCAAGCGCGCGCAACCGCCGGTCTGAAGCAACCATCAGTCTGAAGCGTTGGGCGGGCAGACGCCGCAGCCGGCCAAGCTCTCTTTAGCTCCCTCGGCAAGCCATCCGCCTTGCGCCGGCGAGATGCGCGCTTCGCCGGTGGACTGCGTCGGCGGGCAGGCATAAATCCGAGCCGGGCAAATTTTTTCGTGGCGATGTCACGTTCGGGGCCCTCCGGCTCGTCATGTCATCGGAACCCACGAAAGGAATGGTCCAATGAGTGCCAAGGTTAAAATCCTCACCGCCGCCCCCGACGTCATGAAAGCCTGGACCGGCGCTTCGCTCGCGATCGCGGGGAGCCTCGAACCGGGCCTGGCCGAGCTCGTGAAG
>VAZM01000381.1:519-4650 GCA_005883135.1 Alphaproteobacteria bacterium | reverse complement strand
ACCGAGGCCCGCCGCCGGGGCGAGTCCGAGCAACGCATCTATCTGCTGTCGGCCTGGCGCGAAGCGCCGTGCTACACCGAGCGGGAGCGGGCCGCGCTGGGCTGGACCGAGGCGCTGACGCGGCTCTCCGAAGGCCATACCCATGAAAGCGCCTACGGCGCGCTCAAAGCGCACTTCAGCGACGAGGAACAGGTGAAGCTCACGCTGATGATCAATGTTATCAATGGCTGGAACCGGCTCTCGGTTGGTTTCGGCACGTGGATCGAACCTGCGGCCGCCAAGGCGGCGGCGAAAGCGGCAGCAGCCTGATGGCGGAGCCAAGCCTCCAGGACGCAGCGGAGACCTTCAATCCGCTGCGCCCGCGCCTGATGCGTGTCGCCTATCGCATGCTGGGCTCCGTGGCGGACGCCGAGGACGTGGTGCAGGAGGCCTTCATCCGCTGGATGGGGGTTGATCGCCGAGACATCCGTGAGCCCGAGGCGTTCCTTCGCCGGGTGGTGACGCGGCTTTGTCTCGATCAGCTCAAATCGGCGAAGCTCCAGCGCGAGACCTATATCGGCCCCTGGCTTCCTGATCCGATCGTCGAGGAGGAAGAAGGGGAAGACGTCACACTCCCGCTGATGCTGGCCATGGAGCGGCTCTCCCCGCTCGAACGCGCCGCCTTCCTGCTGCATGATGTGTTTGGATTGGGCTTCGAAGAGGTCGCTGCCACCATCAAGCGCGACGCGGCCGCCTGCCGTCAGCTCGCGGCGCGGGCGCGCAACCATGTGCGCGATGCACGGCCGCGGTTCAAACTCGAACAGCAACGCGGGATCGCGCTCGCCAATGCCTTCTACACGGCATCACGCAGCGGCGACATGTCGGCACTGGGGGCAATGCTGACCGCCGACGTCAGCGTGCATGCCGACGGTGGCGGCAAGCGTCCTGCAGCGCTTGATCCGACCCTCGGCTTCGACGCGGTGATGAAACTCCACGCCTATCTGGCCAAGCAATTCCAGACGCACCAGTCGAAACTCGTCCGCACCGGCTTCATCAACGGCTTGCCGGGTTTTGTGACACTGGAGGCCGATGGCGAACTGCAGACCACGACCCTCGACATCGAGGATGGCAGGATCACCGCGATCTACGTGGTGCGCAATCCCGATAAGCTGCGGCATCTGCATTAGGTGCCGCGCATTTGCCCCTGCTCAGGCGATGCGCCCTCAACCCACTGGCGCTGGCGTGGGGCCCTTCGTTCCCAGCCAGAACGCGGCTTCGCGTCCACCAAAGCGCTCAACCAGCTCCCGTTGATCCGCTTTGGCTTGCCGATCCGCAATGACGGGATCGACGATCCGCCGCAGCTCGTTGCCAAGCTCGGCGACGACCTCCGAGCAGGATGGATCGTTGGCCTTGTTGATCCTTTCCTCCGCATCGGAGGCGAGATCGAACAACTCGGGCGGGTAACCAATATACTCGTGATACTTCCAGCGGCCTTTGCGCAGCATGAATGCGCCGGACGGAGCGCCGACCGCGTGATACTGTGAAAAGCTCGCGCGCCCCGAGTCTGTGGGTTCGCGGCCGATCTCGAACAGCGAGCGGCCGGGAAGACTCGCATCGGCAAGACCGAAGGCGGAGAGAAAGGTCGGCGCGAGATCTATGAGGTTGACCGGCGTATCGCAGGTGAAACCCGACGGCACGTCCGGTCCCGCTATCACCAGGGGCACTTGCGTGCACTCGCCGTAAAGATTCGATTTGCCCCAATGGCTCCGTTCGCCCAGCGCCTCGCCATGATCGGATGTGTAGATCACCGATGTCGTTTCAGCGGCGCCCGTCTCCTCCAGCGCCGCACAAATGGCGCCGACGTGCCCATCCATCATCGTGCACAACGCGTAATAGGCGGAAATGGCATGGCGGCGTTTCGCATCGTCGACGCCAAACTCGACGTCGGTCGGCATGAATGATTCCTGCGCATCCAACCAAGGATGGCGAACATAGCCGTTGCGCGAGGTCAACTTGGGCAGCGGCATCGCCGCAGGCGGGTAAAGGTCGATGAACCGTTGCGGCGCGATCAGCGGAAAATGCGGGGCCACGAAGCCGATGAAGAGCATCCAGGGGCGCTCGTCGCGGCTCGCATCACGCAGCCACCCAACCGCCGCCTCGCGGATCGTTTCGTCGTAGGAATTGTAGCTGGAGTAGCCGGAACCGACTTTGCCAAATCGTATGATGTCGTCGCGGGGGCCCGGAACCGGATCCCGCACCGATCCCCACACCTGTCCGATTCCTTTGTCGAGATGCATGGCATGATGCTGGCGGTCGAAGCCGGTCGGATCATGGCCATTGACGTAGTGCAGCTTGCCAATGGACTCGACCCGCACCTTCGCGGCCTGCAGGCGCACACCCCAGCCCGGCACGCGGCCGTCGTATCCCATCGCGTTGTCCCAGTAGCGGATGTCATGGACGTAGCGTCCGGTCGCCAAGCTTGCACGCGCCGGGACGCAGATGGGGCAAGGCGTATAGGCGGCCGTGAAGCGGGTGCCACGTGCGGCGAGACGATCGATACTCGGCGTTCGCACGATCGGGTGGCCGGCACACGACAGCGCCCGGGCCTGGTGTTCGTCGGAAATAATGAAGAGCAGATTTTTTGCTTTCATGGATTGGACCCCGGCGGTCGACAATCGGAGCGCGGCAGGCTCGCCATCGCTGCTCGCGCTTTAGTTCACGCTCACTCCGCTGGCTTTGATTGTCTTGGCCCACCTCGCGATCTCGCTTGCGAAAAATCCTTGCAGATACTCGGGCGACCTGCGGTCGGGTGCGACCAGATCGGCGCCGATCTTCTTCATCTGTTCCTGGGTCGCCGGACTGTTCATTGCCGCGACCGTGGCATCATTGAGCTTGCGGACGATCGACTCCGGCGTGCGCTTGGGTAGCGCCAGTGCGAACCAGGTCGATACGTCGAAATCGGTGAGGCCCTGCTCGTGCGCGGAGGCAAGGTCCGGCACGCTCAGGGAGCGCTCGCGCGTGAGCACCGCAATCGCCTTGATGGCGCGGCTCTCGACCAGCGGCATGGCGAGTACGTTGTTCGGGCACTGGTAGTCGGTTCTGCCGGCGATCAGATCCTGCATCGCTGGTCCGCCCCCGCGGTAGGGGACGTGGGTGACGTTCACCCCGATGGCTGCATTGAGCAGCGCACAAGCCAGATGATTCCCCGACCCGACGCCCGGCGAGCCGTACTGCATCTTCTGCTCATTTGCTTTGCTATAGGCGATGAACTCCTGCAGATTTTGCGCCGGAAAATCCTTGCGCGTGACCAGCAAGATCGGCTGCTGAGTGACCAAAGCAACAGGCGCGAAGTCGGTCGCGGTGTTGTAGAGTGGATGCTTGTACAAGGTCTGGCTGTGCGCGAACGTCCCGGTGGTACCGAACACGAATTGATAGCCGTCGGGCGTAGCCTTTGCCACGCGGCTGGCACCAGTCATGCCGCCAGCGCCGCCGACGTTTTCGACAATCACCTGCTGCCCGAGGACTTGCGACAGGCCCGCCGCGAGGACACGCCCAATCGGATCGGCCGTACCACCAGCGGCGAACGTAACAACCATGGTCATTGGCCGGGTCGGCCAATCCTCCGCCGCGGTGGCCGGCGGGACAAAAGCATCAAGCACAATGCCGATCGCAATCGCCTGACGTAGCAACGCTCGTCCGTTCATCGCCCGGGCCCATATCCGATGGTCCCCGCCTCCGAGCGAAAGGATAGCACACGATAGCGTGCTATGAGATCGCCGCGCCGCGGTTAGCCGTCGCCGTGCGCCGGTAGGCGCAGGGTGAACACCGAGCCCTTGCCCAGCTCGCTCGCCACCGTCACGTCGCCGCCCATCATGCGCGCAAGCTTGCGCGAGATGGCAAGCCCGAGGCCGGTGCCGCCGTAGCGGCGCGCGGTGAGCGAGTCGGCCTGGGTGAAATCCTGAAACAGCTTCGCCTGCTGCTCCGCCGTCATGCCGATTCCGCTGTCCGCGACCGCAAGCTCGACCCAATCGCGGCCGTCCGCCACCTTGCGCGCGCGCAGCGCGACCTCGCCCTCCTTGGTGAATTTGCAGGCATTGCTCAGAAGATTGAGCAGGATCTGCTTGAGCCGCATGGAGTCGGCGGTGAGCGCGC
>VAZM01000381.1:0-502 GCA_005883135.1 Alphaproteobacteria bacterium | reverse complement strand
TTGTTCTTCTCGGCAAGCCCGCCCGCCGTGCCGATGACCTCATCGATAAGTCTCGGCAAATTCACCGGTTCGGGATTTAGCTCGAGCTTGCCGGCTTCGATCTTCGAAAGATCGAGCACCTCGTTGATCAGGCTCAGGAGGTGAGTCCCGGCGGCATTCACGCGGCGCAGCGGTTCCAGCGCTTTGTCGGTGCCGAAGCGCGCCGCGTTGGTGACCATCATCTCGGTCAGGCCGATGATCGCATTTAACGGCGTGCGCAGCTCGTGGCTCATGCTGGAGAGGAATTGGGACTTGTTCTGACTTGCCAATTCGAGCTCACGGCTCTTATCCTGGATTTCCTCGAACAACCGCACGTTCTCGATGGCGATCACCGCCTGGTCGGCGAATGTCTCCACGAGTGCGATCTGCTTCTCGGTGAACGGCTTGAGTTCCAGTCTGTAGATGGTGATGGTTCCGACCAGGTCGTTCCCTTTCAGCATCGGGACGGCGAGCGTTGTCCGGA
>VAZM01000053.1 GCA_005883135.1 Alphaproteobacteria bacterium | reverse complement strand
CATCTGATCGTGCTCGGGGGCGGCTATGTCGGGCTCGAACTGGCGCAGGCTTACCGCCGTTTCGGCAGCCGCGTGACGGTCATCGAGCATGGGCCTCAGCTGATGAGCCGCGAGGACCCCGACGTGACCAATGAGATGCAGCGGATCCTCGCCGCGGAAGGGATCCAATTTCTGCTGTCGGCCACGGCCGTCAACGTTCACGGACGGTCCGGAAAGGACGTCAGCGTCACCGTGCGCACTTCCTCCGGCGAACAAAAGATCGACGGCAGCGATCTCCTGGTCGCCGCCGGACGCATTCCGAACACGCAGGGGATCGGGCTCGAGGAGGCCGGCGTGGCCTTGGATGCGCGCGGCTACGTTCGCGTCAACGACCGGCTGGAGACCACCGCGCCCGACGTGTGGGCCATGGGCGACTGCGCCGGGAGCCCGCAGTTCACCCACGTCGCCGGCGACGACTTTCGCATCGTCAGGGACAACCTTGCCGGAGAAAAGCGCAGCACGCGCGATCGACTCGTGCCCTATTGCATGTTCACCGATCCACCGCTCGCGCACGTGGGGCTGAGCGAACGCGACGCGCAGCGCGACGGTCTCGCGGTGCGGGCCGCCAAGTTGCCGATGAGCGCCGTGTTGCGAACCGAGGCGACGGATGAGACGCAAGGTTTCATGAAGGCCATCGTCAGCGCGGATGACGACCTCATTCTCGGCTTTACCATGCTCGGCGCCGAGGCGGGCGAGGTCATGGCCGCGGTGCAAACGGCGATGCTGGCAAAGCTGCCGTATCAGAAGCTCCGCGACGCCATTCTCACGCATCCGACGATGGCGGAGGGGCTCGGGCCGCTGTTTGAAAAGGTTCCTCCGCGATCTGCTTCGGCCAAACTCACCCGGCCACTCGCCGCAACGGCTTAGGGCGTGTACTCACAAAATCGGGATTGGTGACAGTGACCTGATCCAAGATCCGCTTCGGCCCATTTTGCGGAAGTCGGACATCTCACGAAGTCCGAGAAGTGCCAATCGCGTCCTAATGCACCGCAGCAAGATGGGCGGCGCGCAGCGGCTCTCGGCACGCTACGTCCCGGTGAAGTCCTACTTGGTGCCGCCAAAGAAGCCACTCGCGTCCCGCAGAATCTGCGAGCGAATGAACGGATCGGGGTCTGCGCCCATCACAATGGCGCCCGGCTGCCCACATGCGGTCCAACAGACAATATTAGCTTTCGGCGTATTGCGCGGCATGACTGTTATGCCCGGCGTCGGGTTCGGGTATCCCTGCCCGACATACGTGCGTTGTTGCCGGTTCGCCTTCCGAGCATCGGCAGAAGATGAAGAGACTGAAATGCCGAGAGCGCAGACAAGCAATCCAAGCATGACTGATGTCTTGTTGTTGCTGGCAATGACCATGGAATTTCTCCATCGATTCCTATCCGCGCCGGGAAACTCTGGCGCCTGTTGCGGGCCTTGCTCGCAGTGGGTCTAACCCGGAACTGGTGAAAATATTCCCGCGAAAAATATCCGTTAGGACGCTTAGCCGGCCAATTCGCCCTGCCCCCTAATCCCTAGCCTCAGACTTTAGGGTTCCATATCGGAACAAGGCGTACGCCTTACGTTCACGCGCATCTTCCGACGCACTATGCCCGGCCATGACGGCGTGGATTTTGACTGAGGGTCGAAAGTGAAAGGGACAGCCGCGACTGGCTGAGGCCCACTCAACCAATTCATTTCTTTCGTTGCCGCCAGCCGCGCAAACGTTCCGCCGTGATGTAGAGCAGCGGAATGATGAAAACGCCGAACAGGGACGCCGCGATCATGCCGCCGAACACCGGCGTGCCGACGGCTTGGCGTGTAATCGCGCCGGCGCCGCTGGCGATGACCAGCGGGAAGAGACCGAGAATAAAGGCGACGCTCGTCATCATCACCGGGCGGAATCGCAAACTCGCGCCTTCGATCGCGGCAGCCTGGATGTCCTTGCCCAGATGGCGCTGCTCCACGGCAAAAGCGACGATCAGGATGCCGTTCTTGGCGGCGAGCGCGATCAGCACCACCAGCCCGATCTGCGCGTAAACGTCGAAGCTCAGCCGTGCCAGCAGGATGGCGACGATCGCGCCGAGGATCGCGACGCTCACCGACAACAAGGCTGGAATCGGAATATTCCAGCTCTCGTAGAGCGCGACGAGAAAGAGATACGCGAACAGAATGGCCAATCCGAGCACGATGCCGGTGCGCCCGCCCGCGAGTTTTTCCTGCAGCGCGGTTCCGGTCCATTCGAAGCTGTAGCCCGGCGGCAGCGTCGCGGCCGAGACCCGCTCCATCGCCGCAAGCGCCTGGCCAGAGCTATAGCCGGGTTTGGCCGCGCCGTTGACGATGGCCGCGCGGAAGCCGTTGTAGCGTACGAGCGTTTGCGGCCCCTGCACGAGCTTGGCGTCGGCCAACGCCCGCATCGGCACCATCCCGCCCTGGGCGTTGCGCACGTAGATCGCATAGATGTCGTCGATGTTATCGCGAAACGGCGTCTCGGCCTGCACATTGACCTGCCAGGTGCGACCAAAGACGTTGAAGTCATTCACGTAGAAACTTCCCAGCGTCGACTGCAGCGCATTGAAGATGTCGGTGATCTTGACTCCGAGCACCTGCGCCTTGTCGCGGTCGATATCGAGATAGATCTGCGGCGTATCGGCGGCAAAGGTGCTGTAGACGCCGGCGAGCTCGGGCTGGGCGTTGGCCGCCACCACCAGGCCGCGCAGCGCCGCGGCGATGTCGGACGGCGACTGCCCTTGCAATGCCTCGAGCGCGTATTGAAAACCGCCGGTGCTGCCCAGCCCGAGAATGGGAGGCAGGTTGAACGGGAATGCGACGGCGCCTTGGATAGACGACATTTGCGGACGCAGCTGCGCAATGATCGCGTTGACGCTTTGCGCCCGGTCGGTGCGCTCGTCGTAGGGTTTGAGCCGAATGACGAAGAAGGCCTGGTTGGATGAGGGAACATAATCGATGAAGTTGAGGCCGACCACCGAGAGCACGCCTTGCACCCCCGGGATCGGCCGCACGAGCTCTTCGACCTGCTTGACCACGGCCTCGGTGCGATTGAGCGAAACGCCCTCGGGCAGACGCATCGTGGCAAAAATCGCGCCCTGGTCTTCGTCCGGCAAAAAGCTCTGCGGGGTCCGGCTGAACAGCAGCGCAGACGCGGCAACCGTTCCGACGACGACCAGCACCCCGACGATCGCCACGCGCACGAGGCGGCGCACCACCCAGACATAACCGTCGCGGGTGCGGTCGATCCCGCCAAGCACGTAGCGCATCGGACCGCGCGCCCGCTGGCCATGCTTGAGCAGCACCCCGCAAAGCGCCGGGCTCAACGTCAGCGCGTTGACGGCGGAAATCAGCATGGCGACCGAGACCGCCACCGCGAACTGGCGGAAGAGCTGTCCGCTGATACCGGGAATGAAGGCCACCGGCACGAACACCGAGAGCAAGACGAGCGTGATAGCGATGATCGGGCCGGTGATCTCGGCCATCGCTTTCTTGCAGGCCTCCGGCACGGGGAGCTCCGGATTTTCCTCCATCACCCGCTCGACGTTCTCGACCACGACGATGGCATCGTCGACCACGATGCCGATGGCGAGCACGAGCGCGAGCAGCGACACTGTATTGGCGGAATAGCCGATGAGGAGCATGACCGCGAAGGTGCCGATGATCGACACCGGCACGGCAACGAGCGGGATTAGCGTCGTTCGCCATCTCCCGAGGAACAAGAACACAACCACGGCAACAAGGACGATCGCTGTAACGAGCGTGCGTATCACTTCCTTGATCGTCTCCGTGACGAACACCGTCGAATCCCAGAATACGGTATAAGCCAGATCGTTGGGGAAGCGCGTCTGCAGCTCATTCAAGGTCTCACGCACTTTGCGCGCCACGTCGACTGCGTTCGATCCAGGGGTCTGATAAATGCCGATCGCGGCCGCCGGCGCGCCGTTGAAGCGACTGTAGCGGTCTTGCGACTTTGCGCTCATTTCCACCCGCGCGACATCCTTGATGCGGATCACCGAGCCATCGGGGTTGGCGCGCAAGACGATCGCAGCGAATTCCTCCGGATGCGTGAGGCGACCCGTGGTCTTGATATTGATCTGGACCTGCTGCTGGGTCGTGATCGGCGCCGCGCCGATCCGGCCCAGCGCCGCCTGGATGTTTTGGCTTTGAACCGCGGCGATGACGTCGTTCGGGGTTAGATTGAGTTCGGTCAGCCGGTCAGGGTCGAGCCAGATGCGCAACGAATAGTCGAGCGGCCCGAACAGCGTCGCCTGCCCTACCCCTTTGATGCGCGCCAACGGATCGATGACGTTGATGGTCGCGTAGTTGCTCAGATAAATGGCATCGTAGGTGCTGTTCGGCGAATAGAAGGCGATCACCTGCAAGAGCGCGGCGGATTTCTTACGGATGGTAAGGCCGTTGCGCGAGACCTCCGCCGGCAGCTGCGGAATGGCGAGGCTGGCGCGATTCTGCACGTTGACGGTATTGATGTCGGGATCGGTCCCCAGCGCGAAGGTCACGGTGAGGATATAGCTGCCGTCCGCGGCGCTGGCAGACTGATAATAGAGCGCGTTGTCGACGCCGTTGACTTGCTGCTCGATCGGTTGCGCCACGGTCGTCTCGACCACCTCGGCATCGGCGCCCGGATAGCTCGCGTTGAGCGTGACCTGCGGCGGCACGATGTCCGGGAACTGCGCGATGGGAATTGAGAAAATGGCGATGCTACCGGCAAGCGTGATGACGATAGCGATGACGATGGCGAGCCGCGGCCGCTCGATGAAAATGTCGGAGAACATTCAGCTCGCCGGCAGGACAGTGACCGTCACGACCTGACCAGGACGGACTTTCTGGATGCCTTCGACGATGACCTGCTCGCCCTCCTTGAGCCCGTCGGTCACCACGATGTCGCGGCCTTGCTCGGCGCCGGTCGTGATGCGCCGCTGCTCGACCTTTTTGGCTGCATCGACGACGAGGACATAGCGGCCGGCCTGATCGAGGAGGACGGCGGCCTGCGGAACCGTGAGCGCCGATGTCGGCGCGCCCCGCTCCACGATGACGCCGACAACTCCGCCCGGGAGCAGCACATGGTCCGGGTTCGGCACCGTCGCCCGCACCGTCACCGTGTCGGTCGTCGGGTCGACCTGCACGTCGAGGAAGTCGCTCACGGCGGCATGCGGGTAGATCGTGCCGTTGGGCAGCTTGATGCGAGCGTTGACATGCGTGTTCTTCGCGGGGTCTTCGGCGCGGCGCCTGAAGTAGTCGAGAAGGTTGCGCTGGCTCACCTGGAAGGTGACATAGATGGGGTCCTGGCTGACGATGGTTGCAAGCCTGCCGGAAGAGGGCCGGACCAGATTGCCCTCGGTGACGATGGCAACCCCGATCCGACCGTCGATGGGCGAGTAGATCTCCGTATAGCCGAGATTGATTTCCGCCTGGTCGAGCGCCGCCTGCGCTTCCATCACGCCCGCCTGGGCGGCCCGCTCGTCGGCTTCGCGCTGGTCGACCGTGGACTGCGGGATGTTCTGATTGCGCACGAGCTCCTTGCCGCGGTCAAACTGCAGCTTGGCATTGACCTCGGTCGCCTGGGCCTTGGCCAGCGTCGCGCGCGCCTGCTCGACGGCCGCCTTGTAGGTCGCCTGCTCGATCCGGAACAACAGGTCGCCCTTCTTGACGTACTGTCCTTCTTTGAAGTTCCGCTCCTCGAGGAAGCCCTCCACGCGGGCCACGATATCGACCTTATCCACCGCGGTGAGGCGTCCGATGTAATCGATGGTTTGCGTCACCTGACGGCTCACAACCGGAGTGACGGACACGGCGGGCGGCGGGGGCGCGCTCTGCGCGGCAGCGACGCAACTGGATGCCGCGAGACCGAGCGCGCATATAAGGATTTTCCAACCAAGGCTGCGAGCAGGCATTGAGGTCCTCCTGGCTCTCCGGCCGAGGATACTCCTATTTGCGCGAATGGGATGCACGATCGTGCTCAGCCCGGTCGGCCCCGCGGCCTCAGGTGGCGAAGCGAATTCGGCCGCGCCTCTCTGCTGCCAAACTGTTCAAACCACGCTGATGCCAAATCTCACGCCGCCGCTCATTCGCAATCTTAAGCAAGCTGAATATGTTTCGCCGCGTGCCAGCACAAGGGACGTGGGCGCCGGCGCAGCGGTGCCTTGCCGATGGCGCATGGCGGCATGCTCACGGTCGCGTGACCTGAAGACCGATTCCTTTGGAGGGCGGGGCGGTTAGGCGCCGCGTGCCCCTTTCCAAAACCAAATCGCCTTTGCAATCCCCGCCCCGCGGGATAAAAAAATCTATTAAGCCACGTTAAGATCGGCTGCCGACGCTCAGGCATCGGCACCGTCCCGAAGAGTCGGGGGCCAGACCATGCGCGCCGATCTCGAGACCGACGTCCTGATCCTGCTCAATGACGTCGCCCGCCACATGCGCACGCACGCCGACCAGATGGCCCGCGAGCACGGGCTGACGCGGGCGCAGTGGATCATTTTGGTCCGGCTCGAGCGCCAGCCGGATTTGTCGCAGAACGAACTCGCCGCCCTCGCCGAAGTCGCTCCCATCACGATCGCGCGGCTGGTCGATCGCTTGGAGGCGCTGGGGCTGATCAAGCGCTCTACCGACGCCGAGGATCGACGCATCTGGCGGCTGCGATTGACCCCGGCTGCCAGGCCGGTGTTGCGGGACATCAAACGCTGCCGCAAGAAGCTCTACGGGATCATGACCAGGGGCATCGATGCCGCACGCATGCGCGCCCTGCAGCACGGGCTGCGCAAGATGAAGGACAACATCAGCAGCACGCGCCGCCTTGCCGCCGCCTAGCAAGTCGGGATCGGTTCAGGCGCCAGCCGAAGCCTTCGCCCGCGGTCGCGCCCGCACACGCTCGAGCGCCTGCTTCAGGCTGTCCGCGCTCTTGCGCAGTCCCTCCCGCTCTTCCTCGGACATTTCCGGTTCGAGCACCTCGATGACGCCGGCGCGGCCGACGACGCTCGGCAGAGACAACGTGACGCCAAACGTCTTGTGATAGCTGCCGATCGGAATGACCGCACGCTCATCGTTGAGCACCATCTCGGCAATCCGCGCCGACACGATGCCGATCCCGTATTGGCTGGCATCGTGCCCCTCGATGATGCTGATATTGGCGTAGCGCACCTCGCGCTCCAGCTGCTGCCGCAGCTCGCCGATCCGCTCGCCGCGCGTGCCGAGCAGTGACGCAATTGGAACTCCGCCGACGCGGGCGGAGGACCACAGGAACACCTGCGAGGTGCCGTGGTCGCCGATGACTTGCGCTTCGACGTGCGCGGCGTCCACGCCGAAATGCTTGCCGAGGTGAACGCGAAAACGCTGGCTGTCGAGATATGTACCTGTGCTCAACACCACCGCGCCGGGGCAGGTCTCGCGCGCGACGTCGGCGAGCGGATCGGGCGGATCGCTCACCACGAGCAGCGCCGCTTTCGGCGCCGCCCGCACGATCCTGGGCACGACATCACGATAGATCTCCGCGTTCTTGTCGAGCAGCCTGAGGCGGCCCTGCGGGTCGTTGCGGTCCGTCGCGCCGCCGGTCTTTTCGTTGACGCCGACGGTGATCAGAACGATGCCCGCGCCCTCGAGCGCGGCATAATCGCCGTCGACAATGTCGACCTTGGGACGGAGCGGCGTGCCGTAGCGCATGTCGGTGGCGACTGCCTCGGCGGTCTTTGGGTTGCGGTTGACGAGGACGATCTCGCGCGCGCTGCCGCGGATGACGGCGGCCATCGCACAGGCGCAGCCGACGTTGCCGGTGCCGACAATTCCGATCTTCATGGACGTCTCCGTTTGCCACGCTGTCGATCCGCCGGCGGCTGCCCGTGCCCGCCCGCGGCGACGGCTCACTCGCGCGCGACGCGGGTCGCCTCAAACAGGAACCAGGTGCGCCGCTCAGCCTCGTCGATCCAGTTCTCGATCAGGCTGGCGCTGGCCACGTCGTTGTGCTCGTCGCAAACCGCGTGGGTTTCGCGCAAGCTCGCCACCAGCTGCTTGTTGTCGTCGCGCAGCTCCGCCAGCATGTCGAGCGGCGTGACGAAGTCCGCGTCATTGTCGAGCACGCGCTGCAGCCGGCCGATATGGCCGATCGACCGCAGCGTGGTCCCGCCGACCTTGCGCACGCGCTCGGCGATGTCGTCGGTGGTGGCGAAGATCTGCTCGCTCTGTTCGTCGAGGAGGAGGTGATAGTCGCGGAAGTGCGGCCCGGACATATGCCAATGGAAATTCTTGGTCTTCAGGTAAAGCGCAAACATGTCGGCAAGCAGGATATTGAGCGCGCCGGAAATCTCCGGCACTGCCTCGGAACGCAAGTCGGTCGGCGTGTCGAGGCGGGCAACCCGCAGCGCAGCGGCTTCCTTTGCTGTGGCCATTTGGACCTCCTTCTGATGCGATGGTGGGACGTTGAGCGCGGGGCGACGAAGACGCGGAATTCCGCGCGGGCGGAGGCTAACTCCGATGGGTTGGGATATCAGCCCCGCCTCGCGCAACGCTTATATGCGCTGCGGCGCGCACGGCGGCTTGATCGTCCTTGCCCGATCTTGATCAGCCTTGCCGGGTTCGGCTGGCCGGCCTGGGCAGGCCGACCTCGACGATCGAGTGAGCGCATCGGGGGCGATTGGCCGCGGTTGCCAGATCTTAGGAGCGCTTGTGGCCTCGAAGCGGCGCGTAGCTCTCGCGCGCGCGCCGTTGGTGCGGGAAGTGCGGGGCGAAAGAGCCGCGCGCATTCGCCGCATCTCTGCAAACGGGCGGTCCGTCGCTTCTACGCAAAAACGGATCAGGGGCGGCAAGCGCGCACAAACGGCACGCGGGTCGACGACTTATGTGGGAAGCCGAGGCAGCCTGTGCCGCCAATGCGCAGCCCCGCAAACGCAACGCTCGATCGATAGGAGTCGCACGATGGTTCAGCAAACCGATGTTCTCGAGATGGAGCTCGAACGGGCCGCTATTCCCGGCACATCGCTCAAGGTCTCGCGGGTCGCGCTCGGCACCTGGGCGATCGGCGGCTGGATGTGGGGCGGAACCGACGAGGCGGAATCCGTCGCCACCATCCGCGCCGCGGTCGAGCATGGCATCAACGTCATCGACACGGCTCCGGCCTACGGTTTCGGGCGCTCCGAGGAGATCGTCGGCAAGGCCCTCGCCGAAGGGGGCTTGCGTTCGCGCGTGCTCATCGCCACCAAGGTCGGACTCGAATGGAAGGATGGAAACGTATTCCGCAACGCCAGCCGCGCCCGGATCATGCGTGAGATCGAGGATTCGCTGCGCCGGCTGCGCACCGATCACATCGACATCTATCAGGTCCATTGGCCCGATCCGCGCGTCGACATCGAGGAAACCGCCGAGGCGATGCAGGCGCTGTTCCAGCAGGGAAAGATCCGCGCCATCGGCGTGAGTAATTTTTCGGTCGAGCAGATGCAGCAATTCCGCCGCGTTGCGCCGCTGCACGTGCTGCAACCCCCCTACAATCTGTTCGAGCGCGGGATCGAGGCCGACGTTCTGCCCTATTGCCGCAAGAACGGCATCGCCACCTTCGGCTATGGCGCGCTGTGCCGAGGCCTGCTCTCCGGCCGGATGCGCCCGGACAGCAAATTCGAGGGCGATGACCTGCGCCGCAGCGATCCCAAGTTTCAGCAGCCGCGCTTCGCGCAATATCTCGCTGCCGTGGAACGGTTCGATTGTCTCGCCCGGCAACGCTTCGGCAAGCCCGTCATCGAACTCGCGGTCCGCTGGACGCTTGACCAGGGCATCACCACGGCGCTCTGGGGCGCGCGCCATCCGGGCCAGCTGCAACCGGTCGACGGCGTGAGCGGCTGGTCGATCGACGCTGCCGCCAAAGCCGAGATGGAGCGCATCCTGAAGGAGACCCTGACCGACCCGGTTGGTCCAGAATTCATGGCCCCGCCGGCGCGCAGCATGGCGGCGTGAGTTGAACAAGCGCACCGTTCTGTGCGGCCGGCAATCGCGCGGAAATGACACTCGGCTGAGCCGTCGCGAGCGCGGGACTGGACCAAAGCGCTTCGGGAAAAGACGGACTGTTGTTTCCTCCTCCCCGTTGCCATGCCTCTCGCGAAAGCGCCGCATCGCAAAAGGGCGATCGCGATCGTGCGCGGCTCTAGCGAGGGAGAGCTGTTCTGGATTCAGGGACTCGCGTCAGTGGCAGCATCGGTGTAGTTTTGAGCGCACGGATGCCGAGCGTTTGTCCATCTTGTTGCCAAGGGCGGCAGGAGGCTAACCGTGGATCTCGATCCGGTCCTGCTGTCACGACTACAGTTCGCCTGGGTGATCGGCTGGCATATCCTGTTGCCCGCCTTCACCATCGGCATGGCCTCCTACATCACGATCCTGGAAGGACTGCACCTGGTGACGGGCCGCAGCGTCTACCTGCGGATCTCCATGTACTGGATCCGCATCTTCTCGGTGGCGTTTGGCGTCGGCGTGGTGACCGGCGTGATCATGCCCTTCCAGATCGGCACCAACTGGAGCCGCTACGCGGACACGACAGGCAATGTGCTGGGCCCGCTGTTCGCCTATGAGGCGCTGACCGCCTTCTTCCTGGAAGCGGCGTTCCTGGGCGTCCTGCTGTTCGGCCGCAAGCTGGTGCCGCTGTGGGCGCATTTCGTGGCCGCGCTCATGATCGCCAGCGGCACGCTGTTCTCGTCATTCTGGATTCTTGCTGCGAACAGCTGGATGCAGACGCCTGCCGGCTACGAAATCGTCGACGGCCGCTTCTTCCCCAAGGACTGGTTCGCCATCGTCTTCAACCCGTCCTTTCCCTTTCGCCTGACCCACACGGTTACCGGGTTCTTTGTTACGACGGGTTTCGTGGTCGTGGCGGTCGCCGCTTGGCTGATCCGCAAGGGACGATCCGTCGAAGAGGGCCGCGTCATGTTGTCGATGACGCTCTGGCTACTCACCTTCCTGGTTCCCCTGCAGATATTCCTCGGCGACCAGCACGGACTCAATACCGCCGCGCATCAGCCGGCGAAGGTTGCCGCCATCGAGGCGCGCTGGGAGACCCAGCCGTCCTTTCCGCTCACGCTGTTCGCCATTCCCGACCCGGCCAACGAGACTAATCGCTTCGCGATCGAGGTGCCCTATCTCGGCAGCCTCATCCTGACCCATAGTCTCGATGGCGAGATCAAGGGACTGAAGGAGTTCAAGCCCGAGGACCGGCCGCCGGTGGCGATTCCCTTCTTCGCTTTCCGCATCATGGTCGGCATCGGATTTTTGATGCTGGCGGTGGTGGCGGCGAGCTGGTGGTTGCGCTATCGCGATCGTCTGTTCGACAGTCCCTGGTTTCTCTGGTTCTGCATGGCGACGGGCCCGCTCGGCTTCGTCGCGGTACTGGCCGGATGGACGACGACTGAGGTCGGCCGCCAGCCCTGGACCGTCTACGGGCTGCTGCGCACCGCCGATTCGGTGTCGCCCTCGCTCGTGGGCGGCGAAGTGCTCCTCTCCTTGCTGGCCTACGTGGTGGTTTATCTGATCATCTACCCGTCCGCGGTCCTCATCGCGGCGGGACTGGTGCGCAAGGGCCCGGCGTTGGCGCCCGAGACCGTCGCGCCGATCGAGAGCGGGCGGCCGCGTGCGCCGATCCATGTCGAGCTCGTGCGGGAAGGCAAGACGCTATGAATGCGCTGAACTTCGTGCCCGTGTGGACGCTGATCCTCGGCGCCGGCATCTTCTTCTATGTCCTGCTCGACGGCTTCGACCTGGGCGTGGGCATACTCTACAACTTCATGCCGGACACCCGATCGCGCAATCTCGTGATGAACGCGATTGCGCCCGTATGGGACGGCAACGAGACCTGGCTGGTGCTGGGCGGCGTCGCGCTGCTTGCGGCCTTTCCGCTTGCCTTCGCCATCCTCATCCCGGCGCTTTATTTTCCGATCCTGGTCATGCTGCTCGCTCTGGTGTTTCGCGGCGTCGCCTTCGAGTTCCGCTTTCGCGATGCCGAGCACAAGACCTTCTGGGATCATGGCTTCTTCTACGGCTCGCTGATCGCGACCCTGGCCCAGGGCATGATGCTCGGCGCCTTCATCCAGGGCTTTAAGGTCGAGGGCCGCGCCTTTGCCGGCGGGGCGCTCGATTTCTTGACGCCGTTCTCGATTCTGACCGGCATTGCGCTCGTCTTCGGCTACGCGCTCCTAGGTGCTGGTTGGCTGGTGCTCAAGACCGAGGACGACATCCAGGCGCGGGCGCGCCGCTATGGCCGCATTTGCCTGGCGGTTGTGGTGATCGGGATCGTGGTGGTGAGTCTATGGACGCCGCTGGCGAGCGATGCCGTCTTCAGCCGCTGGTTCTCCTGGCCGAACATCCTCATTCTGTCGCCGGTGCCTATCGCGAGCGCTTTGGTCGCTTGGGCCACATGGCGGGCATTGAGCGGTGCGTCGCAGTTTGGCGGCTTCTTCGGCGCCGTCGGCCTGTTCGCGCTTTCCTATATCGGCATCGCCATCAGTCTCTTTCCGTTGATCGTGCCGCATCACTATACGCTGATGCAGGCCGCCTCCCCGCCCGGCACGCAGGCGTTTCTCCTCGTCGGCACGCTGTTCCTGCTGCCGGTGATCCTCTTCTATTCAGGCTGGTCGTATTGGG
>VAZM01000380.1:4225-4987 GCA_005883135.1 Alphaproteobacteria bacterium | reverse complement strand
GCAATCACGCCACCTGCACCAAGCGCTACCCCGCTCAACGCTGCACTTCGTCCAAAATGCGGGTCACATGGTGCATTATGCCGATCCACACGTCATCAGTCAGACCGTTGAAGCTCTAGCTCAGGGTGACAGCGCCACAGTTTGGCTGGCGTCCAACAGAACGGCTGAAAGCACTACCGCAATGCCGCGATCCGAGCCTGGCCTGCGGGATGGTCCGCGCCGGTTCTCATAAGCATGTCTATACGTGGTGCAACGTGATGAACTCACGCCGCCTCATAGGGCTTACCCCAAGGCCAGAGATCGCGGGGTAAGTATAGCAGGTCAGGCCCGTGCCTCGCAGCAGAAAGCGGCCACTTATGTCCGGAGGGGTCAAAACCAGTAATGCTCAGAACTAGGACATGTTTTCCGGTTTTCCCCCGATGATCAGGACGATCCGCCCGTTTGTCGCCGGAGGTGCTCGCAATATCGGCGCACACTATCTTCAAGCTGGAACAGACGGCCTGAGCCGCGCTCAATGACGCCCTCCTTCGTCAGATCGTAGATAATCTTCGGCGTCACCCCAAGACAGCGCGCCAGAGCGTTGGCCGAGACCGCAGGGGTCGCGAGCTTTCATCGGTAGCTCAGCAGCGTGATGAAATCGCGTCGTGTCACTCGATCACCTCGTCGGCGCGGGCGAGCAGCTTGTCCGGCACGGTGAGACCGAGCGCCTTAGCAGTTTTGAGGTTGATGACCAGTTCGAACCGGGTCGGCTGCTCCACCGGA
>VAZM01000380.1:0-4142 GCA_005883135.1 Alphaproteobacteria bacterium | reverse complement strand
CGTCGTGTCACTCGAAGCAGCGAGTTCGATAATTTGCTTGCTTTGTTCGAGCAACGTGGGCGAGTTAGCACAACTCATGACATCCATGCCGCTTTGTACGATCGACACGAACGCCGGTTCGATTCCGCCCAAAACAGCGACATCGAAGAATGCGGCTTCCATGCCAAGCGCCCTAGCCGTCACCTGCAATTGATTGAACGCAATTCGCTCCGGCGGAACAGCATGGTTGCCGAGAAAGGCGACGCGTTTCATCTGCGGTTTGAGTTCATGCAAAATCTCCACTGTTTTGGTTATCGTTTCGGTGCCGATAAAAGTCATCCCGGTTACGTTGCCGCCTGGCCGTGCGAGGCTTGCGACTAAGCCCGATCTGACGGCATCGCCACCCGTGGCCATGACAATCGGAATCGCGTTCGTCGCCTGCTTGGCGGCAACGGCAGCTGGCGTCGTCTCTGTTACGATCACATCGACCTGAGCGTTTACGAGTTCGGCCGCCAGTCTCGGCAAGAGTTCCAAAGTCCCCGCAGCATACCGACGCTCGATTACAAGGTTCGCTCCCTCGCGATATCGTAACTCGGCAAGTGCAGCCTCGAATGCGCGATGGGTTGCCGCGGGACCGGAGCGCGCCGTAAGAAACCCGATACGGTAACTCTGCACTCGCGCCTGCTGCGCGCGCACCGCGAGCGGCCACGCGACCGCCCCGCCGCCGAGCGTCGCTAAGAATTTCCGTCGTTGGATGTGGCTTGCCATGTGACCCTCCGGTGGGGGTCATTCATGCAGTGGAGGGACGATACCACGTTTCCATCGCCCAGTCTGTGAATAAGGCCGATAGGCAAGTCGAGTGAATGCTTCGAATGACCAGTTGGGTGTCAACTTCGGTCATTGCAGTGATGTCCGCTGCATGACCGCTTTCCACGGTCTCAGATGTGCCAGATTTCAGACATAGCAGGCGTCAAGACTTTTGCGTACTCTCGCCGACCGGTTCAGTCGTTGGCTGTGAGGTCTCTGTGGCCCAAGATTTGGGAGCCCTCCCACACTTGAATTGATTGGGGTGTACGCGCGTGCATCTGCACAACTGTCACGACTTTCATGATTTCCGGCGTCTCGCCAAGGGACGGCTGCCCGCTCCAATATTCGATTACATCGACGGCGCCGCCGATGACGAGGTGACACACCGGCGTAATACGAAAGCCTTCGAGAGCTGTGACCTCATACCCCGCGTCCTGCGCGGCGTAGAGAACATTGATCTCTCCGTCACCGTCATGGGCCAGAAGCTTGCTCTGCCGGTCTATTGCTCCCCCACCGCCTTGCAACGTCTCTTCCACCATCAAGGTGAACGCGCCGTCGCCGCCGCGGCTGCGAAATACGGTACAATGTTCGGCGTTTCTTCGCTCGGCACGGTGAGCCTCGAAGAGCTGCGCAAGGCGCACGATACGCCGCAGGTCTATCAGTTTTATTTTCACAAAGATCGAGGCCTCAACCGAGCCATGCTGCAGCGGGCCAAGGATGCACGTGTCGACATCATGATGCTTACAGTGGACAGCATCACAGGCGGCAATCGCGAACGCGATCTACGCACCGGCTTTTCGATACCGTTCAGTCTGACGCTCGCCGGTATGCTGCAGTTCGCGATAAAGCCCATGTGGGCAATCAACTACGCCACTCACGAGCAGTTCAGGCTACCCCAACTCGACGAGCACGTCGACATGAGCGGTGGTGCGCTCTCGATCGGCCGTTATTTCACGGAGATGCTTGACCCATCCATGAACTGGGACGATGTGTGCGAGATGGTGCGGACATGGAACGGTCAATTTTGCCTCAAAGGCGTTATGTCCATTGCCGATGCTAAGCGCGCCGCGGAGATCGGCTGTACTGGCATCGTCGTCTCAAACCATGGCGGCCGGCAGCTGGACGGCTCACGGGCATCATTCGACCAGCTGGCTGAAATCGTCGATGCTGTGGGCGACCAGATCGACGTGCTCATGGATGGCGGGGTGCAGCGGGGGACCCATGTGCTGAAGGCCCTCTCCGTCGGCGCCAAAGCCATCGGCGTCGGCCGCTACTATCTCTATCCTTTGGCTGCGGCCGGACAAGCTGGCGTCGAGCGGGCGCTCAGCCTGATGCAAACTGAACTAGAGCGCGACATGAAGCTGATGGGTTGCACCGCGATCAGCCAACTCTCGCGCGACAATCTCCGGTTCAGATGAGCAAGACGCAGGTTAGCTAACTTGTTGCAACAATCCATCAAACCAGCGGAATGCCCGCGATTGGCCGATGAGCGATCCGAGCGCTCACGCGGCGATTTCAGCGGGCGCTACAGCCAGCGCCGTACGCGCGAGCGGTAGCCACGGTAGACGTCACCGAACTTGCGCTCGAGATAGGCTTCCTCGCGGGCCACGACGCCGTAGCGGATGAGGAGCGCGAAGGGCACCAGCATCATCAGCAGCCAGAGGTTGTCGAACGCGATCGCCAAGCCGATCAGACCTAGGAGCATGCCGAGGTAGATGGGGTTGCGCGTGAAGCGGTACGGTCCGGTCTCGGCGATAGTGGTGGTTGGCAGGTTGGTGGGGACGTTCGAACCGGCCGTGGTGATAATAACGATGGCCCAGGCGGCGAGCGCCAGCGCGAAGACAAACACTATCGCGCCGAGCCAGCCTGCAGGCAGGTCCACCGGCAGGAACGGCAAGGGGACGAGCCAGTTGAGCGCAATCCCGGCAATGGCGGCAAGCCCCCATGCAAGCGGTGGTCGAATGATGACTTGAGCGGTATTTGCCGTGTCATCCATGAGTATGAACCCAAGGTCGTTGCCCATATCATCCTGCAGACCCCGCCAATATGAAGGCTGAATTCAAGATTGCGAGAGGTAGCGCGGCAGCTCGCGCTCGAACTCAGGAAAGTAATGGGAGATCACGGTGACGTCGAAATGCCGCAGAATCGACTCCTTGGGCTCGCGATCAAGCAGGAATTGGAACGCCGCCTCGATGCAACGTTCCGGCGTGTGTCTACCTGCCGTCAGTCGCTCGCACGTGTCTCTCGCCATCGTCACATGATGGCGAGTCTCGCTGGCTCCGACACGCACGATGATCTCGAATTCGAGTGGGTCGCCTTCGCGGGTTCGCTTGACCTCGATCATCCGGCACCGTTCGACACGGGGGACTAGTCCTCGCCAATTCGATATATCCTACAGTCCAGCCCTAGCGGGCGGGATCGAGTGCAAATTCGATCAAATTGCAATTGGGCAATTGAGGCACGCACATGCCATCGACGCTCGTCGTGAGTCAACAGCTCGCACTTGTCGCCGCCGCCATTTTCACCGGCGCGGCAATCTACATCAATATCGCGGAGCAACCGGCGCGTCTTCAACTCGATCCTGGCGCCCTACTTACATAATGGAAGCCCAGCTACGCGCGCGGATTGATCATGCAATCCTCGCTAGTGATCATATCGGGTGCGCTAGGTGTGCTCGTCTATTTTGGTAGCTGGGATTGGCGTTGGCTCCTTAGCGGTGGTGATCCTCGCCAACTGGCCCTACACGCTCGGGATCGTTCTTCCGGTCAACAAGCGCCCTGGAGGCGACGCCGCCGGGATCCGCAAACGCCGAGACACGCGGCCTGGTTGAGACCTGGGGCAAACTTCATGCGGTGCGTAGCGTGCTCGGCCTTGGCGCTACCCTGGTCTATCTATGGGCGACGCTGAAGGGCTAGCGCGAAAGCGAAGTCTGGTACGCGAAGTACCGCGATGTCACCTCTTACGGGTCGCTATTGGGGGCTGAGCGGGCACGCGGACGTTGCGTAACCGACGCGAATGACCCACACCGGAAGTCGGGCCAAAATGGGTCTGTTGCTGTTCGGACACAGTTCAACAGAAATTCCTGTCAGGGTTGCGCCCTTAACCACAAGGCCATGTGACGGCCCGAGGACCGTCGCATTTTCACCATCGGTCAAGATGAATGACTGTTATCAGGGGCGATCGATGAAAATCGGGGGAACATGGCGGCTCCGGCAAAACGCATCGACGGTATCGACTTCTGGCGCGGCTTTGGGCTGTTGACGATATTCATTGACCACGTGCCGGAAAACGTATTTCAGCACGTGACGCAGCAAAACTTCGGCTTCTCGGATGCGGCCGAGCTGTTCGTATTCCTA
>VAZM01000379.1 GCA_005883135.1 Alphaproteobacteria bacterium | reverse complement strand
TTCTGGTCATGCGAGCCGATCTTTCCGCAACTCCCGGCGATGTTAATGCGGTCAAGGGCCGCACGATCGGGGCAGCGCCGCTGGTCGATCAAGGGCTAAGACAGCTCTTGATCGACGCGGGACTTGATCTCGCTCGCGACGGCGTGCGCATCGTCGGCGTTCCCGGCGCAAACGAGCCCGGCGTGTCTTTTGGAGTGGCGGCGGCCAGAGCGCTCGCGGACGGCAAGCTTGATGGATTTTGGGCGAACGCTATGGGAGCCGAGAACGCAGTCCGCGCGGGCGTCGGCAAAGTAATCCTTGACGTGCGGCGGGGATTGGGCCCGCCTGCGGCTTTTCACTACACGATGCCAGCTTTAGTGACGAGCGATGACGTGATCCGGCGCGATCCGGACATGGCGGCCGCCGCCGTGCGCGCCGTGGTAAAGGTCCAGCGGGCCTTAAAAGACGATGTCGGCCTCGCCACAAAGGTCGGGCGGGCGTTGTTTCCACCCACTGAGGCCGCGCTGATCGCGCAGGTAGTGGCGCGCGATCTGCCTTATTATGACCCGACCATCTCGGAGGCGGCTGTCGCCGGCCTCAACCGCTTTGCCCTGGCAAGCGGGTTGCTACAGAGAGCGGCTCCTTACGAACGAGTCGTCGCGACGGAGTTTCGCCACCTCTGGGTCAGGGAACGGTGAACGCCGGGACGAGTTCCGTCACGGAAGATGCTCCTTCTTCCGGTGGTCCCTTCATACGCCCGCGTCATTCCGCCGCCGATTGGTAGGCTTCCATCGGTGGACACGAACAGACGAGATGGCGGTCGCCGTAGAGATTATCTACCCGGTTCACCGGAGACCAATACTTGTCGCGCAACAGCGGCTTCACCGGAAAACAGGCGAGCGCGCGCGCATAGGGCCGATCCCAGGTTTCATCGACAAGATCGGAAATGGTGTGCGGCGCGTTCTTGAGCACGTTGTTTTCGGGGTCCATCGTCTTTTGCTCAACGGCGGCGATCTCCGATCGAATTGAGATCATGGCATCGCAGAAGCGGTCGAGTTCCGCCTTCGATTCCGATTCCGTTGGTTCGATCATTAGCGTCCCGGCAACAGGGAAGCTCATGGTGGGCGCGTGAAAGCCGTAGTCGATGAGCCGCTTCGCAATGTCTTCCACCGTAACTTGGGCGGTGTCCTTGAATGGCCGCGTATCGATGATGCATTCATGCGCGATGCGTCCACGCGGTCCCTTGTAGAGCAGCGTGTAATGGCCCTCGAGCCGCTTGGCGATGTAGTTGGCGTTCAAGATGGCCGCCTGCGTCGCGGCGAGTAGGCCATTGCCACCCATCATCGCGATGTAGGCCCATGAAATTGGCAGGATGCCCGCCGAGCTGAATGGCGCGGCGTTGACCGCGCCCACTTGCGTGGATCCGCGCGGCGATTCCGGATGCCCGGGAAGAAAGTGCGCAAGATGCTTTTTCACTCCGATCGGGCCCATGCCGGGGCCGCCGCCGCCATGCGGGATGCAAAAGGTCTTGTGAAGATTCACATGGCCGACGTCAGCTCCATAAGTCGCTGGCCGGGCCAAACCAACTTGCGCGTTGAGGTTCGCCCCGTCGAGATACACTTGTCCGCCGTGGGAATGAACGATCGTCGAAATCTCCGAAACTCCCGATTCGAATACGCCGTGCGTGGACGGATAGGTGATCATGATCGCGGCGAGGCGGCTTGAATATTGCTCCGCCTTCTTCTGCAAATCGATGAGGTCGACATTGCCATGGCTGTCGCAGCTGACGACGACGACGTCCATTCCGGCCATTTGCGCGGACGCGGGATTAGTGCCGTGGGCCGACGCTGGGATGAGGCAGACCGTGCGCTGCAATTCGCCGCGGCTGGCGTGATAAGCGCGGATGGCGAGCAAGCCGGCGTATTCGCCTTGTGCGCCGGAGTTTGGTTGCAACGAGATCGCGTCATAACCCGTGATCTCGCAGAGCTTCGCGGAAAGATCCGCCATTAGCTCGGCATAGCCCTCGGCTTGCTCAGCAGGCGCGAAGGGATGAATACTGGCGAATTCGGGCCAGGTGATGGGCATCATTTCGGCCGTCGCGTTGAGCTTCATCGTGCAAGAGCCGAGCGGAATCATGCTGCGATCGAGGGCAAGATCGCGATCGGAAAGCTTGCGCATATAGCGCAGCATTTCCGTTTCCGAACGGTAGAGATGAAAAACCGGGTGGGTCAGAAAATCGCTGCGGCGGACTAGTTGCGCAGGAATCGCGCTCTCCGTTTGCGCGCTCAATTGCTCGAAAGAGGGGATGGCAACCGTGATTTTCGTTTTCGATCCGAACGCCCGCCAGACGGCCTCGACCATCGCCGGCGTGGTGGTCTCGTCGCAACTGATACCGAGCCGGGCCTGCGCGCCGGCGCCGATCTTGCGCAGATTAATCCCATTCTCGGCGGCGTTGTCGAGGATTTCGCGTTGACGCGCACCCACTTCAATCGTGATGCTGTCGAAGAAGGCAAGTTGCTGCACGGCCCAGCCGAGCGCCGCCAGCCCTTTGGCCAAGGTTCCAGCCGTGCGATGCACCTGACGCGCGATATGCCTGAGACCGTCGGGGCCGTGATAGACGCCGTACATTGCGGCGATCACCGCGGGCAGGACTTGCGCGGTGCAGATGTTGGAAGTCGCCTTCTCGCGACGGATGTGCTGCTCGCGGGTCTGCAGAGCGAGCCGGTAGGCGGGCTGACCGCGGGAATCGACCGACACTCCGACGATGCGGCCGGGAAGTGCGCGCTTATGGGCCTCCTTCGTTGCGATAAAGGCGGCGTGCGGACCGCCATAGCCCATCGGCATGCCAAAGCGCTGAGTCGATCCGATCGCGATGTCCGCTCCCAATTCGCCAGGTGCAGTGAGCAGAGCGAGTGCAAGCGGATCGGCAGCCATGACAGCCAATGCGCCAGATGCGTGCAACGCTGAAATGACGGCCCGGAAATCCCGGATCTCGCCTGAGCTGCCGGGATATTGCAGCAATGCGCCGAATACTGCAGCCGGCTCGAGATTTTTCAACGGATCGCCGACCTTGATGCTCCAACCCAGCGGCTCGGCGCGTGTGCGCACGACTGCAATCGTCTGCGGATGACATTCGGCGTCGACGAAGAACGCGTCGGCGCGCGATTTCACCACGCGCCGTGCCATCGCCATGGCCTCCGCCGCCGCAGTCGCCTCGTCGAGCAACGATGCATTCGCGATGTCGAGCATGCAGAGCTCGGAGATCATGGTCTGGAAGTTCAATAGAGCCTCCAGCCGCCCTTGACTGATCTCCGGTTGGTAGGGCGTGTAGGCCGTGTACCACGCGGGATTTTCAAGAATGTTGCGTTGAATGACCGGCGGCAGGATCGTTCCATAATAGCCTTGACCGATCAGCGACGTGAAAACTTTGTTCTTGCCGGCGATGAGACGGAGCGTCCGCAACGCTTCGGCTTCTGAAATTCCGGGCGGGAGTGCGAGCGGGTTTGTTTGTCGGATCGCATCCGGCACCGTCTCTGCAATGAGTTCACCGATGTCGGATACTCCGATCGTCGAGAGCATTTCGCTCATGTCTCGCGGTGACGGCCCGATATGACGGCGGGAAAAATCGCTCGGGTCAAAGTCGGCGGCAGAGCTTCTAGGAAACATCGTTTCACCTCTTCGGATCGCAGCTTCGGCTTGACCGCAGCGGAATCCTTCACGCAATCATCGCCTGGTACGCTTTCTCGTCGAGCAGCCGCTCGAGCTGCGACGGATCGGAAATCTTGATTTTAAAGAACCATCCCTTGCCCATTGGATCTCGGTTCACGAGCGCCGGCTCATCCACAATAGCTTGATTGATCTCGGTGATTTCGCCGCTCACCGGCGCATAAACGTCGGAGGCGGCCTTCACGGATTCGACGACGGCCGCTGCTGATCCTTTTTCCGGTGTCGCTCCGGGCGCGGGCAATTCAACGAACACGAGATCCCCGAGTTGGTCCTGGGCATAATCGGTGATTCCCACAGTGGCGATATCGCCTTCGATGCGAAGCCATTCGTGGTCTTCCGTGAATTTCAACATTGCGATTGGCCTCCGCGGTTCAGGTCACAAATTCGTAACGCAATGCGTTTGCCGCGCACCTCGGCGAAAATCCGCTGACCGGCCGTTACAAGATCGTTGTCGACATAGCCCATCGCGATCGGTGCCTGCGCGGTCGGCGCAAAGCCGCCGGAGGTGACCAGGCCGATGGTGTTTGCCGAGATCTCATCCGCGTAGAGGTTGGTGCCGCCCCGCACGGGCGCGCGACCCTCGACCTTCAGCCCAACACGGCGTCGCGGGGCGCCCTCCGATAGCTGCCGCAGAACGATCTCTGCGCCGAGAAATCCGCCCGCGCGCGATCCGCCGGCACGACGGACTTTTGGAATCGTCCATTCAAGTGCGGCCATCACCGGGGTCGTTGTTGAATCAAGGTCCGACCCGTAGAGGCAAAGGCCGGCTTCAAGCCGCAACGTGTCGCGCGCGCCCAGACCGATGGGCATCACCGAGCTGTCTTCGCATAGCGCGCGTGCCAAGGGGTCCGCCCGATCGGCCGCAACGCTGATTTCGAATCCGTCTTCGCCGGTATAGCCGGAGCGAGAAATCTCGCAGTCCGCCCCGAGGATCGGCACCGTGCGCACCTCCATGAAATGCATCGCGGCAACCGCTGGTGCCAGACCGGCAAGCGCTGCTTGCGCTAGCGGACCTTGCAACGCAATCAGCGCGCGGTCGGGCAGCTGATCGATCTTGCAGGCTTTTTCGAGATGCTGACGTAAATGCGCCAAATCGACTGCCTTGCAGGCGGCATTGACGACGAGCACCAGGTGATCGCCGCGGTTGGCGACCATGATGTCGTCCAGAACTCCGCCGGCCTCGTTCGTCAACAGCGCGTAGCGCTGCCGCCCGTGGGGAAGGCCGGTAACGTCAATCGGGACCAGCCTTTCGAGCGCGCGAGCGGCGTCTTCAAGCTGCCCGGATATGGGACGCACGGCGATCTGGCCCATATGCGAGACGTCGAAAAGGCCGGCCGCGGCACGGGTATGTAGGTGCTCGGTCAGGATCCCGGTCGGATACTGCACCGGCATTTCATAACCGGCGAAGGGGACCAGCCGTGCGCCGCGCTCGACATGAAACTTATGAAGTGGCGTGCGCAGCAGCGGAATGGGTTGATGCGCTTCGCTCATACGCGCCTCCGCTGGTTGGCGGAAGGCGCCGGCCGGAAACGAATGAGAGGAAAGTCTGGCCACATCGGAGCACCTCATGGCGGCGATTACGCCGCTGTGTCGGTGCCCCCTCTGTGGCTTTGCCTGAGAACGTTATCCCGTCGGCGGGCGCAACGCGCGCCTCTTTCCAGAGTACGTCAACCATCGCGGTCCTTTTGCCTGAGAGTTTCCGGGGCGGTTGCTCCTTCGGCGTCGGTAGCCCGATCTCTCCCGCGATGATCGTAGTGTGTACGTCTTCGAGTCTGTCCTCGTTGTCGGTGTTTCGCCGCGCTGATGCGGTGGTACGGATGCTTCGAGTCGCGGCAGAGTATCGTAAAAATGCCTCGCAGGTGCAACGATTCAATATGCCTCGGCTCGAGTTACTCTGGACGCCCTCCAATCTGCGCAGCGACTATTTAAGTCACTGAGGCCCCAATGAGTTTTGGAACCAGCGCGGTTTCACCGGCAACGGCGGCCGGATATGATTTCGGGCAAAGACCGGGAGGAGATCATGAGCCTTGCAGTGCGCGGTGAGCCGCAAGTGTTTGCCTGTCACCAGCCGGACCATGTCCATTCGAGCGCGATATCCTGCACGCGCCGGAGATTTCTTGGCGCTTTCGCAGGATTTGGCGCGGCTGCCCTGTTGGCGGACCGGCCGGCAGGGGCGCAGGCCCCGGACAAGCTGTTTCGCATCGACGTCCATCACCATCTTTCGTCGCCGGGATTCATCGCTGAAATCAGCGGTCGAAGAACGGGGCAGGTGCCCTTGATGAAGTGGACCGTCGCACAGTCTCTCGAGGATATGGATCAGGGCGAGGTGGCGACCTCGATATTGTCCATCAGCGAGCCCAGTGTGTTCTTTGGCAATTTCGACACCGCGCGAAAGCTCGCCCGAGAGACCAATGAGTTTGGCGCCAAACTCATTGCCGACCACCCTGGCCGGTTCGGGATGTTCGCGACCGTGCCGCTTCCCGACGTTGACGGTTCCCTGCGCGAGATCGAGTACGCGCTCGATACGCTGAAGATGGACGGCATCTGCATGATGACGGACTATCAGGGGAAATTTCTCGGCGACCCAGCATTCAGGACGGTGCTGGAGGAGCTGAATAGGCGCAAGGCGGTGGTGTATACGCATCCGTTCCGCAACGATTGTTGCCGCAACCTAGTGCCGGACGTATTCGAGCCGCTGATCGAGCTCGGAACCGACACCACGCGCACAATCGCAAGCCTGCTTTTCAGCGGCTCGGCGGAACAGTTCCCCGACATCAGGTGGATTTTTTCACATGCGGGCGGCACGGCGCCGTTTCTGATGCAGCGGTTCACCTACTATTTTGATGCTCGCAAGGATTTACAACCGCGGCTTCCGAAAGGTCCGGCTTACTATATGCAGCGCTTTCACTACGACACGGCCAATGCCATGACCATCCATCCGTTGGCGTCGCTGACGAAGCTTGTGACCCCGACGCAAATCGTGTTCGGGACCGATTTTCCGTTCCTCACGGCGAAAGCCACTGCAGCAGGTCTGCGTGAGGTGGGACTATTCAGTGCCGCAGAGTTGCAGACGATCGAGCGAGAAAACGCGGTCCGGCTGATGCCGCGATATAAGTCATAGTTCCGCGCCGGCAATGCGTGCCGGACGGCGCTGAAAGCTCAGCGATCCGACAGTGGCGCCACTTGCACGCAAAGCCGTGGTAGGCTCATGCAGGGCCAGCAAAAAAGGGAGCATGTCGCCATGCAAAGGATCGGTCATGACCGTCGGGAATTCATTGCAAAGAGCTTTTGTCTCGCCGGAGGCGCGAGCCTTGCTGCCATCGGCCTGCGCTCAGCCGCCGCTCAGACGCAGACCGCGCCGCCGCCGATCCGCCGTTCGGAGCGCTACGACGATTCCTTCATCACCGAGCGCAAGCCGTTCAAGTGGCCGGGCAACAACACGCTCGCAGTCTGGTTCGCGCCCAACGTGGAGGTGTGGCACTACGACTCCGCCTTCGGTGTCGGTATCAGCCCCAATCCAACCAATTACGTGCCGGACGTCTTTAACTATGCTTGGCGGGAATACGGAATACGCGTCGGCCTGTGGCGTCTCGCCGACGTGTTCGATGCGGCGGGCGTGAAGGCAACCGTCGCCTTGAACTCGCAGGTCTGCGAGGTCTTTCCCAAGGCGATCGAGGAAATGAAGAAGCGCGGCTGGGAGTTCATGGGCCATGGCGCCACCAATTCGAAGACGCTTGCCGGCCTTCCCCCCGAGCAGGAACGTGAGACGATCCGGGGCGCCCTGAACACCATCGAGCGAGCGACCGGGAAGCGGCCGCGCGGTTGGCTCGGCCCCGGTCTGGTCGAGACCTACAACACGCTCGACATTCTCGCCGAAGAAG
>VAZM01000378.1:2692-6158 GCA_005883135.1 Alphaproteobacteria bacterium | reverse complement strand
GGTCAGGCCGAGGGTGATCCAGTTGGCGCCCTCTCCCAAGAGATTGCGGCCGTAGATCAGATCCCAGTCGATTTTTTTCGTCGGGCTATAGCGCACGCCGCTTTGAAAGCGCGGGTTGGTTTGCCCCGGCCCCATGAAGGCAAAAACTTCCGAGATGACGCTCCACTTCGGGACGAAAGTCCAGGAGACGCCCGCGCCCGCCGTGGCGAACATGCCGTGCGGATCGCCGCCGTTATAATACTGCGCCCCGAAATTGACGTTCACCCGCAGCTCTTTGCTGAAGTCGTAGCTCAACGGGACATTGAGGATGAGGCCGTTGCCCGTGCGGTTCTGCGGGTCGTATACGACCGCACCGGCGATCGCGAGGCCAAAGCCTCTCGAGCCGACGATTGGTATCGGCACCGTCTTCGCCGTCAGCGTGGCGAGCGAGTCTCCTTCCCCGTCTGAGCGCAAATTCACCAGATTTGTCCCCAGCTCAACCGGCCGCCCGATATTGAAGACGCAGGCCGGGCTGAAAACGCTGATGCGATCACCGTTTGCCGCAAACGAGCTCCACGACTCGATCTCGCAGACGCCCACCTTTTCGATTTCGGCGTCATCGACATAATACGCGCCGCCGAGCCTTGCAGCGAACGCGGGTGCGGGGGAGAGCAGCAGGCAGGTCGGCGCCACGATTGCGAGCGCAATTGCGCAAGCGCTGCTCGCAGGCTGAAGGTGCGATGCCAGTCGGCAACCTCGCCCCATGACGCAATCCTGAGGTTGACGACCGGCCTTCTTCCGCAAGTTGAAAGATAGGGACGCATTCTGTTTAGCGCGTCTGAGTTGATAGGAATGTACGGTTGAGATCGTCGAGCCGCTTTTGGTTAGCAGTGTATCCCAGCGGCCACACCAGAGTTCCCCGGTGATCGCCGCATGTCCGCTTCGCCCCCGAATGCACCATCACGTCGGCATGGATCGCTGGCGACAGCGGCGTGTCGAGACCGAGGCAGAGGCGCACAAGCTCGGAGCGTTATTTCTTAAGCGGGTGCATTCGCAACCAGCAGAGTGATGGTCGCTTCTCGCCACCGCGCGGCCGGTGTATCTGAAAAGCGGCGTCACGCTAGGGAAATGCCTAGCGGAGCCGAAAAGCCATTGCGGCAGGGGTGCGGAAGATTGGTTGGGCGACCACGACCGAGTGGCGCGCGATACTGCCCCTCAACCGTTTCAGCTTTGGCCAGGGGTGTTCCCTTTTTCCCTTTTTCAATCTCGCGAGCCCGCCGACAGGCCTGAGGATTCGCTGCCCCTCGGAAGGCCGTTTAGGGGCCCTCGAGTGCCTTGCTCATGAGATGGGAGGTGGCCGCCTTGTGGTAACCGAGGTGCTCGTAGAACGCACGGGCATCGTCTCGCTCTACGCGGGTGTGAAGGACCACGTGCGTCAGTCCTTGGCTCCGAGCCCAGGTTTCCACCGAAGCCATTAACAACCTTCCGGCGCCACCTCCGCGGAGATGTCTGTCGACGATGAGGGACTGCACAACTGCCTGACACGACTTTTCCAAGGCTGGCCGTTCATAGGCATGAACTAGCCCGACAACACTCCTTCCTTGCTCCGCTACCGCAGCAAAATGGGTCTTAGCGTCCAACACCCGAGCAATCCGACTGGCCAACTCCTTGACCGGCATATCATAACCAAGCTGGCGCAGCAGCTCGTTTGCGCCTTTAGCATCGGACGAGCGTAACAAGCGAACTTGCATGATCTCTCTTGCAGGCCACGATCGGGTCACAACGTCAGCTTATCAAGTGCTCCGATTTCAGCAACGAGTCGCAGGAGGGACGAGCTGATGATTAGCCTAACTCCTGCAGCCGCACGTCCCCAGCGCAGCACTTCCAGCTGCTGCGCGCCTCCCACCCAGCCAAACCGCGGTCCTCACCGGATGCTTACGGTGTATATATGTCCTATGGTTGCCAACCTAAAATTTGGAAGTGCGCTTGTTGGTTTGGTTTGCATCGCCGTCGGGTGCACGACGGGCAGCGCGTCAGCTATTAGCGGAGCGGTCGGCAGGAAGTGTGCTGCTCTGACCGCCAAGGCGTTTCCTCCGCGGGTACCGGGGATTCCTGCAGCAGGTCTCGCAAAGGGAACGGTGCAAGACGAACGAGCTTACTTTAACAAGTGCGTGGCCAATGGCGGACGCGTTAAGTAACTGAAAGGCCTGTTCGGCCTGCCCGATGCAAGCTCTTGATGATATCAACGATCAGCCGGGTGAAAGTCCGCGCCAGGCGTTTGCCTGAGGCGAGTCGAGAATGTCCGTTTTACCCCCGAAAGCGTACCATGGATCGGCACGACGGCACTGTCCGCGCCAAGACCCGCGCGGCGTTCTCATGCGTGTTGCGGTGTGGTCAGCAACGTCTGCTGTGACGTTTCGACAGCGAGCGGAGTGCTATTCAAGCCATCGGCAGCGCCGCTGTTGCCGCCGAAGCCCGCCATGGCCTGAACGAGTTGCGATACTGCGGCCGGATTATCCGTCGATGTCGCGGGAGCGAAGCCGCCGAGTTGCCAATCCAATCCAACCTGCCCCAGGCTCGCCGAGCCCGTGATCTGATTGTCTGCGATGTTGTAGACCTGGAACTGGCCGGTGCTGACGTTGCGCAAGACTAAGTCGGAGGTGCCGGGCGCTTGGATCGGAGCGACGCCGGCGAACTGCCAGTCGAGGCCGACCGGGCCGAGAAAATTCGCGCCGGTGATCTGATTATTGGCGATATCGTAGAGCAGCAGCTCGCCGGAGTTCACATTGCGCATCAGCATGTCGGTTTCGCCGGGACGGCTGCTGAAATCGCCGAAGCCCTCGATCCGCCAGTCCAAGCCGACAGCGCCCATGGACGCCGAGTTGATGAATTGGTTGTTGCTGATGTCGTAGACCTGCAATCCGCCGGTATTCGCGTCGCGCAGGATCATCCCGCTCGAGTCGGCACTGTTGAAATTGCCGAAGCCGCCGACCTGCCAATTCAGCCCGACGGCCCCCATGAACGCAGAGGCGGTGATCTGGTTGTTCTTGATGTCGTAGACCTGAAATCCGCCGCTTGCGCTGTTGCGCAAGATCATGTCGGTCTCGCCGAGGCTCGAGAAGTTGCCGAAGCCGGAAACCTGCCAGTTCAATCCGACCGTGCCCAATGCGGCGGAGCTGGTGATGTTGTTGTTGCTGATGTCGTAGACCTGGAAGACGCCCGTCGTGCTGTTGCGCAACATCATGTCGCTGGTGTCGCTGCCGGAGAAGCCGCCAAGGGTGACGAAGGCCCAATCGGTTCCCACCTGACCCAACCAATACGCAGCCAAGATGCTGTTGTTGCCGAGGTTGTAGATTTCGTACTGGCCGTTGCCCGCTTCGCGCAGGACCATGTTTGCGCTGACCCCGGGAGGGGCGGCCGGGTTCAAGACAGAAAAGGCGAAGAAAAAGGGGTCGATCGAGAAGGGAACCGCATTTCCGCTTGCGTC
>VAZM01000378.1:0-2519 GCA_005883135.1 Alphaproteobacteria bacterium | reverse complement strand
AGGGTGACGTCGTTGGTGGTCGTGAAATCGTCGGTTGTCGTCAGCAGGTGCTGCGACAATTGATCCGTTGCGGGGTCGTAATTGTTGTAGAGGAGCCCGATCGCGCCGTTGGCCAGGATGGCTATGCCCGGTTGGCCGGACCGGCTCGAGGCGGGCGTGCTGACTTTCTGCGTCCAGTCTACACCGCCATCGAAGGATTCCGTCACCACCAACTGCACCACGCCCGCGCCGTTGGCGCCCGGCGCATTGGTGTAGGCGACGACGACATGATTGTCATTGTTGGGATCGACGGCGATGGCAAGATCGCCGCCGGCGATCCGCTCTTGGCCGATCGTCAGCGGCGTGTTTCGTGCGTCGGCGAAGACGCCGATGTGGCTGGCGGCTGTGACGCCGTTCCCGCCGCTCCCTAGGGCCGTAAAGCCGTCCCCTCCGGCATTGTCGGAACGAACGATAACCAGCTGTGAATTGTAGCGCTGCCCGTTGGCGTCGTTCTGAACCGTGCCGGTCCAGCGGTCGAAAACCGCGTAGACCCGGCTGCCGTTGACCGCAAGCCGCACCGCGGGATCGTCCTGAGCCGCGCCGGGCGCGCTTCCCCCGATGCGGTCGAGCGTCACCGTGGTAGGACTCGTGCCGCCCGTCGTCGAGACGTTGACCGATGCGGTCTTTCCAGCGCTGGCGCCCAGATCGTTGAACGCGACGTAAACATGATTCGAGGGGCCGGTTCGAACCCAGGGCTGGTCGTTGTCGTTGCTACCGACGTAGTGGTTGATCGGAGAGCCGAATCCGCTGTCGGTCACGGTCACCGAATAGGTGTCGATCGGATTGCCGACGAGTGGCGTCACCAGGATCGCCGATCCGTCGGTTTTCCATGCAATCGATTTGTCATCGTCGTCGAGCGTGCCGAAGCTCGTCCAGGTGGCGCCCCCGTCGGTCGAGATGAAAAATGGGTTAGGGTTGAGACCGGAGGTAAGCATGCCGAAGCTTCCGGCGAACATCTGCATCGGGTTCACTGGATTGACGGCGATGCTCGGCTCGGAATTCTGGTTGGCCTCGATGCTGTCGTCGTGCGGAATGATATCGACGACGCGGAATACGAATGGAAAATTGGAACTTCCGGACGCAGACATGGGACTACTTCCTTTGCTGTGCCTGGTTTTTATACCGTCCGCGCCCTTGCGAGTATGATACCCGCGCGGCTTACAAGCGCAAACTCTGCGGCAACGCGACGCGGCGCCTGAGGAACTCCGATCGCGAGACTAGAGCCGGCTCGGTGCGAGGGGGTTCATCGCGCCGTCGCGCCAGCCGCCAACTTCTGCTGAGGTTGCGTCTCTTTTGGTGCCAATATTCGACCGCGATTGGAGGTGAAACGGTCATGGGCGCGCGTCGCGGTCATGTCGATCGGGAGCGATTGACGGGGAGCGGACATGCGCGGGCTGCTTTTGCTGCGACGCACGGCCCTGACCTGCTATACTCCCCATGATCATTGGGTTGGTGCCAGCGCGATGAGGCAGCGCGACTTCATTACGCTCCTCAGCAGCGCGGCTGCTTGGCCGCGAGAGTGCACTTTTGGCGGACTGACACCGCTGGTTCTCGCAACCGTGATGGGATTGACGCTGGGCGGTTGCAGCCAACCATCGGACACCCCACCGTCGGCGCAGCAGCCAACGGCGGCCGATCGCGCACGCAAAGATGCCGACGACAAGGCCTGGGCCGAAGCGGAGAAGACGGAAACTGTCGCGGCGTTTACAAGCTATCTGCAGAATTTCCCCTCCGGCGCGCACACGGCGGAGGCGAGCCGGCACATCGTCGCGCTCATGGAGCAGGCAAAGAAGGACGCTGACGACAAGGCCTGGGCCGACGCCGAGAAGATCGGGAGTGCCGCGGCGTTCAACGTCTATATCCAGAACTTCGGCTCCGGCGCGCACGTGGCGGAAGGACGCCGGCGTATTGCCGCCCTCGACGAGCAAGCGCGCAAGGAGGCGGACGAGATGGCCTGGACGGAGGCGGTGCGCATCGGGACCGCGGCTGCATTCAACGCCTATGTCCAGAACTTCGGCTCCGGCGCGCACGTGGCGGAAGCACGCCAGCGTATCGCCGCCCTCGACGAGCAAGCGCGCAAGGAGGCGGACGAAAAGGCCTGGACAGAGGCGGTGCGCACCGGGACCGCGGCCGCATTCAACGGCTATCTCCAGAACTTCGGCTCCGGCGCGCACGCTGCCGAGGCGCGCCAACGCGTCGCTGCGCTCGAGACGCGAGGGCGCGAAGAGGTCGAACGACGAGTGCATCCTCGGAAAGCCTTGCGAGCGAAGCGGGCTAACAAGAAAAGTCGCCACCAGTCAGCGTCGCGCCTTTGTGATTATCCAGGCAACGGCTGTCTCGAAAATGTCCTCATTCCCAGTTCTCGCGTGCGCCGCGAATCATTATTCGAGCGCAGCTTTGTCCCCTACGTGCGCGTCCCGTGGCGCCCCTATTAGGGATGTAACGTGCTGCATCCACTCACGACAGCTTTGGCTATTCAG
>VAZM01000377.1:14364-14779 GCA_005883135.1 Alphaproteobacteria bacterium | reverse complement strand
GAGACCGCGCGCGTCGCCGAATACGTGAGGATGGCGCCGCACGAGCTTTGCGGTGAGGCTCTCGACCACGTCGGCAAAATCGAAGGCCCCTTGCTCCTGCGCCATGCGGGAGTGGAACACGACCTGGAGCAGCAGATCCCCGAGCTCGTCGCGCAGGTCGTCGAGATGACCGCGCGCAATCGCGTCGGCGACCTCGTAGGCCTCCTCGATGGTGTAGGGAGCGATGGTTTCGAAGCTCTGCTGCAGGTCCCACGGGCATCCGGTGCCCTGGGTGCGCAGCGCGGCCATGATTTCGATCAGCCGAGCGATGTCGCGCGAAGGAGTCATTACAAGATCGAGGGGGAAGCGAACAAGACGATGCGGACCTTACAATGCCCGCCGCCGCTTGCGCCACCCGTTGCGCACCCGTCCGGAG
>VAZM01000377.1:3090-14314 GCA_005883135.1 Alphaproteobacteria bacterium | reverse complement strand
CAGTGACCCGAGCGCTCGGCCTGGCGACTCGCCTCGAACAGGAACCAGCAGCGTTTTTCCGCCTCGTCGATGAATACCTCGAGGAAGCTTGCGGTTGCCACGTCTTCATGCTTGTCGGCGACCTCGTGCGCCGAGCGCATGTGGCGGATGTGCGCCTTGTTATCGTTCATCAGCTCGAGCAGCATGTCGATCGCCGGTACGTAATCCTTATCGTTGTCCTTGATCCGTTGCAGCTTGGCGATGTGGCCGATCGACCGGATCGTGGTGCCGCCGACCCTGCGCACCCGTTCGGCCAGAATGTCGACGCTGTTTTCCAGCTGGCCGGCCTGCTCGTCGAGCAGAAGGTGGTAGTCGCGGAAATGCGGGCCGCTCACGTGCCAATGGAAGTTCTTGGTCTTGAGATAGAGCGCGAAGGTATCGGCCAGGAGCGCGTTGAGCGCCGCCGATACCTCGCGAACGGCCTCGGACGAAAGGTCGGTTGGAGTATCGAGCCGTGCCGGGGCGGTGCGCGGTTTAAGGTCTCTGACTTTGCTGCTCACGGGTTACCTCATGGTTGGAAGGGTACGGATACTAAAGCGGCGGCGGGCACTGACGTTCACTCAACGGCAGATACTAAGGGCAGATATTCGTGCCCCGTGCGGCTTGCCACGGGACGCCCGGGAATTCGCATAAGAGATATTATGGAACATCTTCGCAGCTCGAAGACCGCGCCACAAGTATTTGATGGAAACCGAAAATCAAAGTTGGGCGCCCCTGCGGGATCTCGCCACACCATCGAGCCGGCCGGGCTAATGTTCAGGCGAACGCGGCATCCGGCAGCATGAGCTTGAGCCCATCAAAAGCGGGCTCCACATGGGCCGGCAGCTTGCTCCGCAGCTCCTCGTAGTCGAGATCGGAATGAAGGTTGGTCAGGATGGCACGCCCCGGTTTGATCCGGGCGATCCAGCCGAGCGCGTCCTCGACGCTGAAATGGCTCGGGTGCGGCCGGTACCGCAGCGCGTCCACGATCCAGACCTCGGTGCCGGCAAGTGCCGCGACACTTGCCTCGGGGAGCCCGCTCAGATCGCAGGAATAAGCAAGCGGCCCGAAACGGAACCCCAAGGAGGAAATGTCGCCATGCTCTTGCAGGACTGGCAACGCGGTAATCGGGCCGCCCTCTCCGGTAACGGTGACGGCCGACCCCGGCTTTAGCCGATGCTCGGTCACGATCGGCGGGTATTCGCTGCCGGCAGGCGCCTCGAAGCAATACCCGAACCGGGCGCGCACCGCCTTCGAGGTCGGCTCATCGAGATAGACGTCGACCCGCCGGCGCCGGTGGATGAACAGGCCGCGCAGATCGTCGATGCCGTGGGTGTGGTCGGCGTGCTCGTGGGTGAACAGCACCGCGTCGAGCCAGTCCACCTCGGCATCGAGCAGCTGCTCGCGCAGGTCCGGAGAGGTATCGATCAGGACCCGGGTAACGCCTGCGCCGTTGCGCCGTTCTACCAACAGCGAGGTGCGCCGGCGCCGGTTCCTGGGATTGCGCGGATCGCAGGCGCCCCAACCCAGTGCCGGGCGCGGAACGCCGCCGGAGGAACCCGAGCCGAGGATGGTGACGCTCGCGGTCATGGCGCTTGCGGCGGAACCTTGCGGAACAGGGGAAAGAAGTTATCGCTCGTCTGGCGCGCGATGGTCTCGAGCGACACGCCGCGGGCCTCGGCCAGCACATTGGCCGTATCCACCACATAGGCCGGCTCGTTGCGCTTGCCGCGATGGCGGCCGGGGGCGAGATAGGGCGCGTCGGTCTCGACGAGGATGCGGTCCGCCGGCAGGCTTTGCGCGATGGCGCGAAGCTCGTCCGATTTTTTGAAGGTGAGGATGCCGGTGAAGGAGATGAAGAGGCCGAGCGCGATCGCATGTCGGGCAAGCTCGCGGCCGCCGGTGAAGCAATGCAGCACCGCGGGGAAAGCTCCCCTGCCCGTTTCCTCCTCCAGTATCCGCGCCATGTCCGCGTCAGCCTCGCGCGAATGGATGACGAGCGGCAGACCGGTTGCGCGCGCGGCGGCGATGTGATTGCGGAACCCTTGTTCCTGCGCCGTGCGCGGGCTGCGTTCGTAGTGATAGTCGAGCCCGGCCTCGCCAATTGCCACCACCTTCGGGTGACGCGTGCGGTCGATCAGCTCGTCGGCCGGCACATCGAGCTCGTCCTGCGCGTAATGCGGATGGATGCCGACGGAGCAATACACATCATCGAAGCGCTCGGCGATGCCGAGCACCTCGGCGTGGCGTTTGACTCGCGTCGAGATGGTGACAATGCAAGCGATTCCGGCCGCCCGCGCACGCGCGATTACGCCATCGAGTTCGCCGGCAAAATCGGGAAAATCGAGATGGCAGTGGCTGTCGATCAGCATCGGCCCAGCTCTACGCACTACCTTCGCTCTCAACGTAGCGGGGAAAGACCGGACTGGGCGCGGGCAGCGCGGTGCCGGCGGCGATTCGGCGACCCTGGCCCAGCATGGCGAATTGCCGCTCGGCGAGCGGCACGGCGAGCAGGTCGAGCAGTTTGGCGGCCGCGGTCGGCATGAACGGCTGTGCCAGGATTCCCACCTGTCGGATCGCCTCGGCGGTGACGTAGAGCACGGTCCCTTGCCGCCCCGGATCGGACTTGGCGAGCGCCCAGGGCGCCTCCCCGGCGAAATAGCGGTTGGCCTCGGCGACCACCGCCCACACCGCGTTGAGCACCTGGTGCAGTTGCTGCGTCCTCATCGCTTCGCGTGCCTTGACGATCATGCTGTCGGCCATGGCCAACAGCGCCTTGTCCGCGTCGGAGAACGCGCCCGGCTTCGGTAGCACCCCGTCAAGCTGGCGCGCGATCATGGTCAGCGAGCGCTGCGCCAGGTTGCCGAGGTCGTTCGCCAGATCAGCGTTGATGCGGTTGACGATTGCCTCCAGGCTGTAATTGCCGTCCTGCCCGAAAGGGACCTCGCGCAGGAAAAAATAGCGCATCTGATCGACGCCGAAGGCGTCCGCCAGTGCAAACGGATCGACCACGTTGCCGACCGACTTCGACATCTTCTCGCCGCGGTTGAAAAGAAATCCGTGGGAGAAGACGCGGCGCGGCACCTCGATCCCCGCCGACATCAGGAACGCCGGCCAGTAGACCGCGTGGAAGCGCACGATGTCCTTGCCGATCACGTGCAGATCCGCGGGCCAGTAGCGGCGAAATTGGGCGCTATCTACGTCGGGGTAACCGACCGCGGTGATGTAGTTGGTGAGCGCGTCGACCCACACATACATGACGTGCTTCGCATTGCCCGGGACCTTCACGCCCCAGTCGAAGGTCGTACGCGAGATCGACAGGTCCTGCAGGCCGCCCTTGACGAAGGCGCTGACCTCGTTGAGCCGCTCCTTCGGCAGCACGAAGTCGGGATGGCGCTCATAGAGATCGAGCAGCTTCTGCTGGTAAGCGGAAAGCCTGAAGAAATAGCTCTCCTCCTCCACCCATTCGACCGGCGTCCCCTGCGGCCCGACGCGTTCGCTCTGCTCGTTAAGCCTGGTCTCATCCTCGTCGTAGTAGGCCTCATCGCGCACCGAATACCACCCGGAATACTTGCCGACGTAAATGTCGCCCGCCGCTTCCATCCGCTGCCAGATGCCGATGGACGCGCGATGATGCCGCTCCTCGGTGGTGCGGATGAAGTCGTCGTTCGAGCAGTTGAGCCGCTCCACCATCTTCATGAACAGCGGCACGTTGCGTTCGACCAGCTGCTGCGGGCTGAGCTTCTCCTTCGTCGCGGTCTGCAACATCTTGATGCCGTGCTCGTCGGTACCGGTGAGGAAGAGCACGTCGTAGCCGTCGAGCCGCATGAAGCGTGCGATCGCGTCGGTGGCAATCGCCTCGTAGGCGTGGCCGATGTGGGGCGGGCCATTGGGGTAGGCGATGGCAGTAGTGACGTAATAGCGGGGCTTGTCGGCCATCGGTCGGTTCCGTCGAGCGCGTTTTCGGAATTGACCGAAAAGGCCGGACAACGAATTCCCCGCCGACAAAGTCGGCGGGGCCCCGGCCCGGCCATGACGCTTCACCGCTTAGGTATCAACCGCGCGATGCCTCGGCAAGCCAGCCGAACACGTTGAAAACCAGCGGCTTGCGCTCGAGATTGTACTCTTCGACGTCACGCGCGGCGGCGTTCACTTTTTCCCAGGCTTCCGCCAAACCGGCAAGCCGTGCGGGGGCCTGCGCGCCGGCCGCCAGGCGGGCGGAGAGCCACGCGTTGACGGTGTCGACGAACGTGGCGAGCGGCGCGGGATCGACGCCATAGAGCTGGTCGCCGAGCGCATGCCGGAGCTCGAGCGCGTCGCCCTCGAGCAAGGCCAGCGCGCGTCCGACGCTTCCGTCTGCCGCCGCGCTGGCGCCGACGATGTCGGGCGCATCGGAACGACCTCCGCTCGCCGCCGCAACCGCGCGCGCCACGTCGGCGGCGGCAAGCGGGCGCAACGCCAGCACTCGGCAACGCGAACGCATCGTCGGCAGAACGCGCGCGGCCGAACGGCTCACCAAGAGTAGTACGGCGCGACGCGGCGGCTCTTCCAGGATCTTGAGCAGCGCGTTCGCGCCTGATGGGTTGAGGTCATCGACCGCATCGACGATGGCGATGCGCCAGCCTCCCTCCCCCGCCGTCGAACCGAAGAACGCAACCGTCCGCCGTACGTCGTCGACCTGAATGTCTTGGCGCAGCTTGCCGGTCTTTTCGTTGATCGTGCGCTCCAGCACCAGAAGGTCGCCCTGTGCCTGCGCCGCAATGCGCCGCGCAACGGGATGATCGCTGTCGACGTGTAGTGATTTCGCCGACTGTACTTGCGGCGCGCGCGGGTCGGGAAGGGCAAGCATGAAGCGCGCCATGCGGTAGGCGAGCGTCGCTTTGCCGATTCCGGCAGGACCTGCAATCAGCCAGGCATGGGGGAAACGCGCGCCTTGGTAAGCGGCGAGGAGCGCCTGTTCCGCGTACGCATGGCCGAACAACACGGCCGTCTCGCGCGGGGGCGCAGGCTCGATACGCTCGGGTTCATCCGCGCTCACGAGACTGCCCCAGCAGGCAATCCCGGCACCTGCGCCGAATCGAGCCGTTCAACAACGACTTTCCAAATGCGCTCGGCGACCTCCGGCTTCGACTGGGTGGCATCGATCGCGACGCAGCGCTCGGGCTCCTCGGCAGCGAGCCGGCGATAGGCGTCGCGCAAGGCTTCGTGGAACGCACGCGATTCCGCCTCGAACCGGTCCGCCACGCGCTCGCCGCGGCGCTTCTTGGCGCGCGCAAGGCCTACCTCCGCCGGCACATCGAGAATGAAGGTGAGATCAGGCTTGAGCTCGCCGACGGTCACCCGTTCGAGGGCGCGGATGAAGCGCGGATCGAGATGGCCGAGCGCGCCCTGATAGACTCTGGTCGAGTCGATGAAGCGGTCGCAGATCACCCACACGCCTTCGACGAGCGCGGGCTCGATGGTGTTGCGCACGTGATCGCCGCGGGCAGCAGCAAACAGCAGCGCCTCGGCTTCCACGCCGAGCGGCTCGGCCACGCCCGAGAGCAGCACGTGCCGGATGACTTCGGCGCCGGGCGAGCCGCCGGGCTCGCGTGTACGTATCACCCCGATGCCCGCCGCCGTAAGGCGCTCCGCCAGCAGCGTCGAATGGGTTGACTTCCCCGTGCCTTCGCCGCCTTCGAAGGTTATAAATCGTCCACGCATCGTTCTGACCGGTGACGGAGGAGAGAGGCCGCAAAACGTCTGTGCGGCGCGCGATCCGTCCCGTGCCTTCCCGCTTCCTTTTGTCCCGCCGATATCGCAGCAAGACAGAAATGCCCGGCATCGCAGATGAGCCTACGCAGTCCGCGCAAGCTTGGCCGCGCGCCGGGCATCGATGATTAAGGCCGTCGCTATTATAGCCGCTTGAAGCCCGCCCGGAACAGGCCGAGCACTAGCTCGGTCGCAGCGTCGAAGGCGCGTCCGGGCATGGAGCCGGTGCCCACGCTTTCCGCCGCTTGCAGCGGGACCTCGAGCACAACGGACTCCCCACGCCAGACCTTCAGGGTGCCGATGTTCTGGCCTTCCTGTACCGGCGCCGGCACCGGACCGGAATAGACGACGCGGGCGATGATTTTGTCGCGCGAGCCGCGCGGCACCATCAATCGCACTTCTTTGCGCGCGGTCAGCGGCACGTGGCCCTTGGCGCCGCCGTAGAGCTTGGCCTGGGCGATCTCCTGGCCTTGCGCGAACAGCAAGCCGGATTGGAAGTTGTGGAACCCCCAGTCCAGCATTTTCTTGGCCTCATCGGCCCGCTCCTTCTCCGATCGCAGCCCGTTGACCACCACGATCAGACGCAAACCGTTCTGCACCGCCGAGCCGACCAGGCCGTAGCCGGCCTCCTTGGTGAATCCGGTCTTGAGGCCGTCCGCCCCGATATTGAGCGCCAGCAAGGGATTGCGGTTGAATTGACGGATCTTGTTCCAGGTGAATTCGCGCTCGCCGTAATATTTGTAGTACTCGGGATAGGTCTCGATGATATGCCGCGCCAGCTTCGCGAGTTCGCGCGAGGTCATAAGTTGTCGGGGGTCGGGAAGCCCGGTCGAATTGCCAAAGGTCGATTTCGTCAGTCCAAGCTCCCGCGCGCGCTTGGTCATCAGCTCGGCGAATCCGGATTCGTTGCCTGAAATCCCTTCCGCGAGCGCAATGCATGCGTCGTTGGCCGATTGGATGATGGCGCCATGCAAGAGATCGTCGACCGAAACCTTGCTATGGATCGGAATGAACATGCTCGAGGTGTGCGATGGCGCGCCGCCTCGGCGCCAGGCGTTGGTGCTGACGATGAATTCGGTCGTCGGCTTGAGGCGGCCCTGCCTGATTTCGTTGAACACCACCTCCTGCGTCATCAATTTGGACAGGCTGGCCGGTGGAATGAGATCATCGGCGGCTTTTTCGAACAGCACGCTGCCGCTGTCGGCCTCGATCAGGATGGCGTGGGCGGCAGCGGTCTGGTAGCCCTCGCTCGACTTCGGTCCCGACACCGGATTCGGGGCAGCGGCGGCGCAGCCCACGGCGCAAGCAAGAATGGCGGCCACGCCCCACCTTGCGAAGAACGGCCGCGAAAGGGTGCCAACCACGCGAATATTCATGACAATGGCAAGCCGCGCGTGGCCAAGGGCGCACGCTCCCCTCCCTGCCCGCCACCTGCTTAGCAAGTTCCACCTCCGAGAATCAATGCTGCTTGCGGCGGCGCGGTGTCGCGCGGCTTGAATTGGGCCTCAGTGCGGCTTGAATTGGGCCTCAGTAGAGGCCGCGGCCGCTCATCAAATCGAGGGCCCCATTGCGCGTCGGCATAAACGCAGCCGCCGGAGGATCCGGCGGTGGGTCGGGCTCGGCGGGAGACTCCGCCGCCGAGGCGGATCGCACCAGCGATTTCGCTTTCGATCCGTTGGCGGCAACGCTCTCGCCGGCGGACCCGGCGGGCCGGGTCGATGCGCTGGTGAGCGTGAATGTACGCGCAGACCGGCCCTTATCGTCGTCGAGGTTGGAAATGAACGGCTTTACCGCGGCGATCATGACTTTCGAAGGCGCCGGCGCCGCTGAACCGTCGCGCAACGTCGCGATCAGCATGGTGTCGTCGCTGCCCTCGAGCGGGGCCGGCCCGACATATTCGACTCGAACGCGAGCAAGCCCCCTGCTGTAGAAATCCAGCGCTTTGGCGGTACCGATCGAAAGATCGATGAGGCGATTGCGATGGTACGGACCGCGATCGTTGACGCGCACGACGATGGAGCGGCCGTTGTCGAGATTGGTGACACGCACATAGCTCGGCAGCGGCAGCGTCGTGTGCGCGGCCGAGATGCTGTGCATGTCGTAGACTTCGCCGTTGGCGGTCAACCGCCCGTGGAAATCGCGCCCATACCACGAGGCCATGCCCTCCGCGCGATATGAGGGATTCGCCGCCGGGACATAGGTGCGGCCGTTGACGCTATAGGGCTTGCCCACGCGATAGATGCCGCCGCCCTTCGGCACCGGCTCGCCCTCCTCGACCACGCGGGGGCTGTATTCCTTGCTGGAAAAGGGTCCCGAGCAATGCGCGAGCACGACACAGCACGCCGCGACCAGGCCGACCTGGGCGATCCCGCTGAAGCGCAGGCCTGAGACGTGCCGCCCCATCCGACCCCCCGTTCCGCCACCGTCCGCCGCGGCATCGCCGGCATTGCCGGAACGCCCGCAGCCCCGGAGGCGGACCGATTGCGCCCGACTCGTCGGCCGCAATGTTCCCTGTGGTCGACATATCGCCGTTGGATCACGGCAGGATTGGGGCTGCTTTGTGCCGTCGTTTGGCAAACAGGCCTGTGTTGCAAACGGGCCGATCGAGGCGCCGCGGCGTGAGTCACGTCAGCCGCGGTCACCCTCGATGAGGGTCATGCGCAAGGCATAGACCGCAATGCCCGCTATGAGCCCCGTTGCGCGCGCGAGCGCCTGCCGCGGCACAAGATCGCCATAACCGATTGTGAGGCCGATAACGAAAGTGAAATAGAGCGCGTCACCGACAGACCAGCCCTCAAGAAAGCCAATCAGCAGGCCCAGGACAACCTGAGTGATCAGAATGACCGAGAGGATCGGCCAAGCGATGTGAATCGCGCGGGCAAGTGCCACGAAAAAACGCCGCCGCACAGGCTTGGACGTCGCCCGGTTCATGTCCGCTTTCAAGTCTTTCGGCCAACAATCTGTCAGAACGTCGATTTTAGCCTCAGATGGTCGAGGCGGTTGATCGACTTGACTTCGAAGCGTCGCACCTGGCTGTCCTGCAACACATCAAGCGCCACCGTGGCGCCCGCCGTGCCTTGGGCCCAGACCTTGCGATAAAAATCGGCCAAGTTCTTCGGTTGCTCGCCATTGACCCCGACGATGACATCGCCGCTCTTGATGCCGGCCCTCTCTGCCGGACCGCTCGGCGTCACGCGGCTGACGAATAGCCGCCCGCGCAGCTCTTCAGTGTTGAGCCCAAGCCACGGGCGCCCCGCTCCCGCCGTCCGCCCGGCGGTAATCAAGTCGCCGAGGATCGGCGCGAGCCGATCGATCGGCACGAACATGTTGCCTGGCGCCTTTTCGCCGCCGCGGGCCGCATCCCCGACGATCAGCGAGCCGACGCCGACAAGCTTGCCTTCACGATTGATCAGCGCCGCGCCGCTCCAGGCTGGGTGGGGCGGCGCGGTGAAGAGCGCCTCATCGAGCAGATATTCCCAGCTACCGGCGAATTCGCGCTTGGCTACGACATAGGCGCCGCCCACCATGGCAGGACCGCCAAAACTTGCGATCAGCACGGGATCGCCTTCCCTGATTTCGGCGGACTTGCCCAAAGGCATCGGCTTGAGCTTGAGCGGCTCGATCGTGCGCAACAGGCCGAAGCCCGTTTCGTGGTCGTAACCGACGACGTTCGCCGGTACGGCACGGCCATTATTATCGACGACTTCGGCTGCGTAAGCCTCAACCATCAAATAACCGATTGTCAGCACGAGTCCGTCGGCATCGATGAGGATACCGGACCCCTCGCGTTCGCGGCCCAGACCTTGCACAGTGCGTCCATCGGGCGTGATGTGCGTGTTGATCCGCACCACCGCAGAAACGAGCTCTTCGACGGAAGCTGGTTGCGCCGGCGCGGCGGACGCGCTCAGCAGCGCGATCACGCTTGCGATGAGCGCCGCAGCGGGCGCGACGGCGGAGCGGCCGCGAGAACCAATACACATAGATGCTCCTGGTCGCTTCTAACGCTAGTTCGCCGGACAGCGTCGGTAGCTCTTGAGCTGCCCGAAATCAGGACCCGCCGAAAGCTCTCCGCGGTCATTCGGCACGATAACTCGATTCACCTCGGTGATCTCATCCGGCGCATCTGGATTGGAGCAGCGCATATGGGCGGAGTAGATCGACCCGCCGGCGCCTGCCGTTTCGGTGACCCATTGAACTGTGCAGCTCGCTTGCGAGGTCACATATCCTTTCGCCGACACGACGAAGATCGCCTTGTGGTCGCGGCAGAGATCCGTATCCGGCGCCCAGGTGCCCCAAAATCGTTCCGGCACGCTCAGGTGGCGCACGCTGTCCGCTAGCGACACGCTCGGCAGGAGCGCGGAGACGAGAACGAAGACGGTGCGCATGGTGTCGCTCGCGCCAAGACTACGCTCAACTCTAGCGCCGAGTGCATGGCTCTTTCCAGCCCGCGATGGCATGGCACTCGTCAGTAATCACCGCGAACGGGCGCTGGCGGGCGGGCGAAGCAGGTCGCCCGCTGTGGGCATGGTGAGCTACGGGGAAAACTATGTCCCCCGGCTCGAAAGGCTGAGGGAAGTTTTGTAAAGATGGTGGGTTGTCGCGAGCAGGAGGTTTTTATGCCTCAAGTAGACCCCTGGGAAAAGGCGGCGGACTGCGAGCGGGCGCTTCGGATCACCATAGATCCAATCCATCGCGAGACCCTCAGCAATATCCGGGAATTCTGGATCGCGCTGGCGCAAGAGAGCCGGTTTCTGAGCGAGGATGCCTTAGCCGCACAGATCGAAACGATCGGCCGGCTGCATGCCAAACTCGACCGCGACATGCACGCCTAGGCCCGCGCCGAAAGGCAGGCCGCGTGCTTGCGCCTGCGGCAGTGGCGAACGACGCATTCCGAGTCAAACCCGTGCGGCATCACGGGGCGGGAAAGCTCATTTCGGCTGCACGTTTGGGTCCCCGCCTGGCGTGCCCGGTGGCGGAATGACTTTCAGCTGACCGCCGCCCGGCGGCGTGACCTGCATCTCCCGGTCGACGCCGGCGGGCGGGCATATGACGCCCTTCGACTGCGCGAGCTTGTCGCTCAACGGCTCAGAACTGCGACCGCCGACGGTGGGCGGATCGCCTTTGGCATCCGGCGGGCATGCCACTGCCTCCCCGGGCGACGGCTTGGCCGGTTGCGCGAGCGACATATTGGTTCCCGCAACGATCACGAACGCGGCGATGAGTGGGATTGCGGCGCGCAAGGTCTGGTCCTCACGTTTGCACATGCCTGTCAACGTGGAAGGGCTCCCGGACGTTCCCGTGCGATTGCCTGGCCCAGGCTAGGAACGCAGCGAGAGTATTTGCAATTGAGGCCGAACGAGCGGACATGTTCGGGTGGCAACGCCTGCTTAACAAATGCCCTCCTCCATTCCGAGCGCCGCGGAAAGAGCGTGACCAACAGCAGCGATACTGAGGT
>VAZM01000377.1:0-3075 GCA_005883135.1 Alphaproteobacteria bacterium | reverse complement strand
TGAGGTGGTAATCATCGGCGGCGGCGCGGCTGGTATTGCCGCGGCGCGGCGGATCGCCGACGCGCGGATCGAGTGTCTCCTGCTTGAGGCGCGGCCGCGGCTTGGCGGACGGGCGTGGACGACCACCGAGCACTCGGCATGTCCCATCGATCTCGGCTGCGGTTGGCTGCACTCCGCCGACCGCAATCCGTGGCGCGGCACGGCTGAGGCGCAAGGCCGCTCGATCGACAAAACGCCGCCGCCGTGGATGCGACCTTCGGCTCCGATCGGATTTCCGCTCTCTGAGCAACTCGCCTTTCTCAAGGCGCAACGGGAATTTCATCAGCGCCTCGATGCGCTTTCCGAGCAGCAACCCGATGTTGCAGCCGAAAGCTTCCTCGAGCCGCAGGGGTCGTGGAACGCGCTCATCAACGCGGTAAGCACGTACGTCAGCGGAGCGGAGCTCGATCGCGTATCGGCGCGGGACTTCGGACGGTATGCGGACAGCGGGGTCAATTGGCGAGTTGTGAAGGGCTATGGGACTGTGATCGCCACCCACGGCCATGGATTGCCGGTGATGCTCGGCTGCCCAGTTCGGCGCATTGACCACCGCGGACGGCGGTTGAGGGTGGAAACCACGAATGGGGCGATCGCCGCGGAGGCGGCCATCATGACCGTCCCGAGCGCGCTTCTCGCGGAAGAGAGAATACGATTTACCCCGCCCTTGGCCGAGAAGATCGAAGCAGCGGCGGGGCTGCCGTTGGGGCTTGCCGACAAATTGTTTTTATCGCTCGCAGAGCCCGAGGAATTCGAGAAGGAGAGCCGGCTTTTCGGACGCGTCGACCGCAGCGGCACTGGGGTTTATCACGTGCGGCCGTTCGGGAGGCCGCAGATCGAGGGTTATTTCGGCGGGCGCTTGGCGGCAGACCTCGAAGCGGGCGGCCCGCCGGCATTCGCCGATTTTGCCATTGGCGAACTGGTCGGCCTGCTCGGCAGCAATTTCGCCCATCGCGTGCAGCCGCTTAAGCTCCATCCTTGGGGGATCGATCCGTTTTCTCGTGGCTCGTATTCCTATGCCTTACCCGGTAAGGCGAACTGCCGCGCCGAGCTCGCCGCCCCGGTGAACGATCGCCTGTTCTTCGCCGGCGAGGCGTGCTCGCAGAGCGATTACTCCACCGCGCACGGGGCGTACCTCACCGGGATTGCCGCTGCCGAGCAGCTCATCGCCGCGCGCGGGAGAAAGCGGTAGGCCACCCAATCCGCGCATGCGTCCCGTCGTGGCGCAAGGGACCTTTGACGCGAATCACGTCAGCCCAGGGATGAGGAGCCTCACCATCGGTATCGCGTGGGAGGAAGCATCATGGGCGATCCTTCACTGCGCTCGGCTCGACCCATCAGGAAGTCGTCGCGGCCGCCCCTGAAGCGCCGCTCATCGTCGCGGCCGTACTCGTCGGACCTCTCGCGGCGGCGGCTCGATGCGCGATCCCAGTCCCGCTCCTGCCAGCGGCCCTCCCCCGCTCGCTCGCCGCGCCAGTTCACCCCCTGATCCACGTTCGCCGCTCGACGGGAAGACCGCGCAGGTGGCACATCGTCTGCGGTCCAGTCACCCCATCCATTCGATCCTTGATCGGTGTCCCAACTTTGCCACCGACCCGAAGAATTCGCGGATCGCACGCCGTCATCCGAAGCGAAGTCCCGACGCCAAGCCGATGCTCGATTGGCATTCTGCCTGCGGCCCGCCCCGCCGCCGGTTGCAACCTTGTTTTTGGCGGCAGATGGCTTATCGACGGCCTCGCGTTCGGCTGCGCGCTTGCTGCGGCGGGATGATTGCGCGCGCTCCTCTTCTCGGCTGCTCGCGCGGCTGTCTGCATGCTCGGCGTCCACCGATTGCGCCCTCGCCGCTTCTTGACGAGCCGGCCGCGCTGGCTTTGCGGGAGTGGCGGCTGCAGGAGTGGCGGCGCTGCCATCCGCATTGGTAAGAGCCTTCGCCGGACTCGGCGCGCCGCCTTCGAGACAGTTGGCGTCGTCAGGAGGGCAAGCTTGCTGCTTGCATGAACCTGTGCAACCGGCGACTGCATCGTTCACAGCAGGCGCGACTGCATCGTTCGCGGCAGGCTGCGCGGTTGGACCGCCGTGGGCGCCCTGCGCGGTGCCCGAACCGTTCCGTTCCGCGGGAGTCGTTGTCGGCGGCGGCGGCGCGCCTGCATTCGACGCGGCATCTGGTTGCGCCTCATTCGAACCCGAATGGGCCGACTTTCCTTCAGTCTGGATTGACCCGTCCGATTTGGCCGCCACATCCGCGAGCGCAGCCGGCCGCCGATTCGCGCTTGCAATCGTTGGCGAGGAGCCGACATCCGAGGGCGTGAGGATGTCGACGTGGGAAAACAGCGTGCCGGCTCCGAAGCAGGCTAGCGCGCCTGCGACAAGCACAACCGACTTCACCGGCGAGCGTCGCGCGGGTTCGCTCAGCCGCGGGGCGCGGGGCGCGTCTCGAGTGAACCGGCGCTGCCCCCGTGCGCCTCGTTCGCCGCCGTCGCCACGCGCCGATGGGCCGGCAAAAGCGCCGTCCTGATGCTCTAGATCGAGCGGTTCCAACAGATTCGTAGGCTCGAGCAGTTGAGGGGGCTCGTGCGTCGAAGACATTCTCGACTCCTGATCCGCCTCCCGACCGTTGCACTCTGGGTGGCTAACTCAATTGTGCGATGCGCGCATGCCCACAATCGAAGAACCACCGCATCCCGCGATGGTTCCTCTTGCCTCGACGAATGCGTCGGACGTGACATTCCGTTGGTTGCGAGATACCGCGTTCAGCGGCACTCCACGACCCGATCACGATTTGGCGAGGGCAGCAGCCCTCCCACCACCCTCGCCAGTGGGTTTGGTGCTCGTGCGGCCTCTCAGCGCGGCTCATTCATGGCAACGCGCAAAATTTGCGCGAAGCTAGCCGGCCACGCTTACGCGCTCTTGGGCCTGCGCCTCTTCTTTCGTCGTCGGCTTTGCCGGCAGCTGCAACACGGTGGCTTCCTGACCTTCGCACAAGAATGTCAGGAGCAGCGTCTGTCCGTCGGGCAATTCCAGGGCGTCGTGGTGCATATG
>VAZM01000091.1 GCA_005883135.1 Alphaproteobacteria bacterium | reverse complement strand
TTGCGCTGCATCGAGCGCATCCCGCACATTCCGCTCGGTGATCGGATTGCGTGGGTTGACGAGAAAGCCGATCAACGTCGCGGTGGGCACTAGGTCGCGCAAAAGTCCGACCTGCTTTGCCGCCAGTCCTCCAAACAGCGAGGTCACACCAGAGGCGTTGCCGCCAGGACGGTTCAAGCTTGCGACAAGGCCGCTTGCGACCGGGTCCTCGCCGGTAAAGAAGATAACCGGGATATTACCAGCGGCACGCTTTGCAGCCTGCGCTGCCGGCGTGTTAGGAGCGAGGACGGCAACCCGGCGGCGGACAAGGTCGTCGACCATGGCGGGGATGCGATCATAGTGGCCCTCGGCCCAGCGGTATTCGATCGCCACATTTTCGCCGACTGTAAGGCCGGTCTCTCTAAGTCCGCGGATGAATGCCTGCACCCATACGGCGTAGGCCGTTGCCGATGATCCATTGATAAAGCCAATAATGGGAATACTAGACTGCTGCCCCCTCGCAACAATCGGCCACGCGGCTGCGCCGCCGAGCAGCGTGATGAACTGGCGTCGTCTTATGTCGAGCATGGGCTCCTCCGCGGAACCCGCTGTGCCAGCTTACAGCAGGTTGAGGATGCCCCGGAAGCGCCCTCAGGTCCTTGGGATAGGTCTGAATCGTTCTGAATGAGCCGCTGGCGAGACGCCGCCGGGCACACCATCGTTCGCCGAACGGGATTTATGGAATATCCGGCGCAGTCATTCCGCCTTGATGTTGGCCGCCCGGATCACCTTGCCCCATTTCTCGGCGTCTTCGGCGATGAGCTTGCCAAAGTCGGCGGGCGAAAGCGCGAGCACGTCGCCACCTAAGTCGGCAAGCCGCGCCTTGATGCTGGGATCAGCAAGACTAGCGTTGATTTCCTTGTTGAGCTTCTCGACGATGTCGGCCGGCGTGTCCTTTGGTGCGCAGATGCCGAACCAATTACTCGCCTCGTAGCCCGCCACGAACTCAGCCACGGTCGGGATGTCTGGCAGTAGTTCTGAACGCGTCGCGGTGGTGACTGCGAGCGCGCGCAGCCTACCGGCCCTGATATATTCGATCGATGAGACAGTGGCGGGGAACATGACCTGCACCTGCCCAGCGAGCAAATCGGTGAGCGCAGGCCCGCCGCTACGATAGGGCACATGAACCATCTCGACCCCGGCCATCATGTTGAACAGTTCGCCCGAGACATGGTTCGGGGTCCCGTTGCCCGGCGACGCCATGTTGAGTTTACGGGGATTGGCTTTGGCGTAGGCGATGAACTCCGGGACCGTCTTGGCCGGAAGTGATGGATGCACGACTATGACGAGGGCGTTGCGAATGATGCTAGCGACGGGCGCGATATCGCGGATGAAATTATAATTGAGCTTGTCGTAGAGCGTCGCGTTGATCGTATTCGGCGTACTTGCCAGGAGTAGCGTATAGCCGTCCGATGCCGCGCGCACGACCGTCTCGGTACCAATGTTGGTACCTCCGCCCGGCCGGTTGTCGATGACAAATGGTTGATGCAGCCGCTGGGACAGCCATTGACCGATCAGCCGCGCAACGATGTCAGTCGCGCCGCCAGGGGCGAGTGGCACAATTAACCGCACCGGGCGCGACGGATAGGATTGCGCCTGCGCAATCCGCGACACAGCTGGCAGCGCGGCAGCGGTCGCGGTTAGATGCAGAAATTTTCGGCGGGGAAGTTTCATCATGAACCTCCCTTCACGTCATTCAATCACCTCATCGGCGCGGGCGAGCAGAGGTGGTGGGATAGTGAGCGCGAGGGAGCGGGCCGTCTTGAGATTGATTACTAGCTCGAACCTCGTGGGCTGAAGCACCGGAAGATCGCTTGGGCTTGCTCCGTTTAGGATGCGTGAAACATAGACACCGGCCTCCCGATAAGCTCCAGCGAGGCTAGTCCCGTAGGACATTAGACCGCCGGAGACTGCAAACTCCCGAAACGGAAAAATAGTAGGCACGCCCAGCTTTGCCGCGAGCGCGGCGATCTGATCCCGACTTAGCACAAAGAACGGATCAGATCCGACGAGCAGCCTTTCGGGCTTGGAGTTCGCGAGTGCTACAAAGGCAGTTTCGATTTCAGCGGCTGTGCTCGCGTTGATGATCCGGATAGCGAGGTTGCTGACGCGGGCCACAGCCTGCACATCACGGATCTCGGGGACGGCATCGGGACTTACCGGATTGACCAGCATGGATATGGCACCCGCTTTGGGCATAAATTCCTGCAAAAACTCGACGCGCTTTTGGCCGAGCGGTCCAGTAAGCAGCGAAATCCCGGTAGCATTCCCGGCGGGTCTATTGAAGCTTGCGACCAGTCCTGCGGCAACTGGATCAAGCCCCACGATGAACACGATTGGGATCGTGGTTGTCGCAACCTTGGCAGCAAGTGCAGCCGGCGGAGCCGCCGCGACAATTAGGGAAACCGGACGTCGAACGAACTCAGCCGCGAGTGCGTTCAGGCGTTCATATTGTCCGTCGGCATAGCGGTACTCGATTGCAATGTTTTGACCCTCAACAAATCCTCCTTCGCTGAGACCACGGTGAAACGGTATTGCTTGGTATGTCTCAGCCTGCGAAAGGGCAGTAAGAAAGCCAACCACCGGCATTGATTTCTGCGCCCGCGCCGCAAGCGGCCATGCAGCCGCGCCGCCGAGCAGCGTGATGAAGACGCGCCGTTTGAGCTGAGCGCTCACTCAATCACCTCGTCGGCGCGGCCGAGCAGCGGCAGCGGGACCGTGAGGCCGAGCGCCTTGGCGGCCTTGAGGTTGATTATCAACTCGACTTTCGTTGCTTGCTGCACTGGCAGGTCGGTCGGCTTCTCGCCCTTGAGAACACGACCGGTATATACGCCAGCTTGATGATAGGCATCCGAGGCACTGCCTGCGTAGCTCATCAGACCGCCAGCTACGACGGATGCGCGCGTTTGGAAGATCGTCGGCACCCTGTGGTGAAGCGCCAGTGCAGCTAGTTGTTCCTGGCGTGTAATGAGGAAGACATCGTTGACTATGACGAGCCCTCCAACCCGCAGTGGGATTAAATTGGTGAATACCTCATCAATATCGCGCTGGGTGCTTGCCCTGAGGAGGTTGAGTTCGAGCCCTAGCGCGCGCGCAGCGCCCTGCAGACCTGTTGACCAGATATCGGCATTGGGGTTCGTCGGGTTGACGAGTGCGGCCATCGTGGTAGCTGTTGGAACCACCTCGTGTAGTAGCTCTAACATCTTCGGTACAATCTCGACGTTTAAGAAGGTCACACCTGTGAGATTGCCGCCGGGGCGGTTCAGGCTCGCGACGAGACCGATCTGCACCGGATCCGCGATGGTAGTGAAAACGATAGGTATAGTTGCGGTGGCTGCCTTTGCTGCGATTGCAGAAGGGGTGGTGAAGGCGGCGATCACGGACACTTCGCGGTGAATAAATTCGGCCGCCAGGGACGGCAGTCGATCGTATTGATTTTCTGCCCAACGATATTCGATCCTGACGTCCCGGCCCTCTGCAAAACCGGCCTCACTCAAGCCTCGAAGGAATGCGTCTACCGACGGCGCCCACTCTCTAGCCGTTGCACTACCAAGGACTCCAATCACCCGCGTCGTCGCCTGCTGCGCCCGTGCAGAGCGCGGCCACGCTGCCGCAGCGCCGCCGAGCAGCGTGATGAACTGGCGCGGCTTCATCTTCGAAGTCACTCGATCACCTCGTCGGCGCGGGTCAGCAGCGTCGGCGGCACTGTAAGGCCAAGCCCGTTCGCGGTCTT
>VAZM01000090.1 GCA_005883135.1 Alphaproteobacteria bacterium | reverse complement strand
GTGTCATCGGCGGTGCCGGGATGGTCGCGCTCGAAGATCGAGCGCACGAATTTGCGGTCGATCGGGCGCCGGTTCTTGGCGCGGAACTCGGGCAATCGTTTGCTGCGCTCGGCAAGGGTCGGCGAACCTTCGCCGGTCCATACCATGGCGTCGAGCGCGAGCCGCGCCACCATGCCCGGGTGACGCTGGGCGAACAGCGCCGCGCGCAATGCGCCGGACGAAATTCCGTACACGAGCAGCGGACGTTTGCCACGCAGTTTTTGGATGTAGGCCGCGGCGGCGAAGCAGTCGTCGGCGCCATAGGCGATCGGCGCATTGTTGTCGCGGGTCTTGGTGGAGCGGCCATAGCCCTCCATATCGACGCACCAGGTGTCGTAACCGCGCGCGGCAAAGAAATCCATCACCGAGGAGTCTGCGCGTCCCGGCACCTGCAGATCGAAGGTCGGCTGCGAGGCCATGGATGAGCCGTGCACGAACAAGATTCGTCCCGCCGGTCCGGAAGGATCCCCGCCGTGCTTGTTCCACAGAAACAGGCGCACATCGCTGCCTTTGTCGGTCCAGTGCTCCTCGCCGCGGATGGCGGCGACAGACGAAAGCGGCTTGTTCATGCTAGCTCCTCCCCTCGTTGCGACGAACGCCGTCCACCCGCGCTCATTCGGGCTTTATGCCGTTGGCTTTGATGACTTTGGCCCATTTGTCGATTTCTGACTGTACGTAAGCGCCGAACTCATCGGGGGACATCGCCATCGCCGTTGCGCCCTGCTTCTCCCATTGCTGCCGTACGTCTGCGCGCGTGAGGATTTTGTTGATCTCCGCGTTGAGCCGCGTGACGATCGGCTGCGGCGTGCCCGCCGGAGCCATCAAGCCGATCCAAATCGTCGCTTCGTAGCCGGGCACCCCGGCTTCCGACAATGTCGGCACTCCGGGGAGGATGGCCGAGCGCACCTTGCCGGTCGTGCCGAGCGCTTTGACCCGGCCGGCCTGGATCATCGGGGCCATGCTCGGCACCGAGTCGAACATCATTTCGATTTGCCCGCTGATGATGTCGTTGCGGGCGCCGGTGCTGCCCTTGTAAGGCACGTGCAGGATATCCGTGGCGGTGAGAGTCTTAAAAAGCTCGCCGGCCATGTGATAGTTCGAGCCGACTCCGGAGGAGGCATAGTTGAGCGCGCCGGGCTTCGCCTTTGCGAGCGCGATGAATTCCTCGACCGTGTTCGCCGGCACCGAGGGGTGCACGACCATGACCAATTCGGAATTGAGCAGCGACGCCACTGGCACGAAGTCGCGCAACAACTTGTACGACTTGTTGGGGACCAGCGTTTCGGTCGTCGTCTGCGTCGCGGACATCATCAGCAGCGTGTAGCCGTCCGGCGGCGACTTTGCAGCGGCATCGGTGCCGATGATGGTTCCGGCACCCGGCCGGTTCTCCATCACTAACGGCTCGCCGAGCGCCTTGCGCAACTCCTCGGCCAGCAAGCGCGTGAAAATGTCGGTCGGACCACCGGCGCCGAACGGCACGATCATCTTGATCGGGCGCGACGGATAATCCTGCGCCACCGACGCCGCAGCCAAGAGGAGCGATAACGCCGCGGCCGCGATGAGAGATGAAACGCGCTGCGAGGTGCTCATAGGCATCGCTTCATTCGGAACACGCGCGGGAACCGCATGCCCCGCCCGCGCGGGCCGCGACTTTATGCGATCTGCGCGGCATGGGTCCAGAAAGGAATCGGAGCAGTGCCGACCGTTACGGGTCGATCACCTCGCGTGCGTCAATTTCTCCATCATTTCCGCGAAAGCGCCGGCGAAAGGATGGAAGCTGAAGCGGATCACGTGCCCGCCGCGCGGGCAGACCACGGCGCGAAAGATCACGTTGGCTTTGAGGATTTCAGTATCGATCCCGTCGACGCTGGCGCGCCACCACGGTTGCCAGACATCGTTGAGCAGGAGGATGCCGCCGACCGGTGCCTCGACCCGCACGACGATTTCGGTGTTGCCGTAGCGAAGAAGGCGCGCGCTGCCGGCATTCTCGGCGCCGTCGGCCGCGCCGGGCGAGACGCCGCGCGGCGCCTTCATCAGCAGCACGGTACGCCGCGGGTCGACTGGGGGCCAGCCGTTGCGCAACAGCTCGTCGAAATCGGCAACACGCCAGTCCGTCAGCAGCATGACCCGCGGCAGCGCGCGGGGATTCTCGTAGACGTAAGCATCGTTGGTATGGGCAATGAAATTGAGATCGCCCGGTTGCAGCGAAGAGTCGATCTCTTCCACCGGCACGCCGGTGGCGATGAAGCGAACGCCGAACAGGTCGGCGAAGGCCGAACGGTAGGACGGGTAAAGCGGCGAGAACATCCGCTGGCTGGGGATGGCGACGGTGTCGCCCACGTGAGTTGCCTGGCGAAACCAGGAGAGCCGCAGCGGATTGTGGCCGAACACGTGATTGAAGCCTTGGGCGAGCGACAGGTTCGGCCAGTGATAGGCGATGCCGATGAGCTCCACGCGGTCGCGCCGGTCAGGCGCCGCGGCGGCGGCAAGCCGGGCTTTGAGCAGCCGCACCGTCTCGTCGTCCGTGTTCGGGCGCAGCGCTTCGAACTGATCGGTTGGCAGCGCCGTCGAAATATGCGGCGCGTTGTTCCAACCGAGGTCGACGGCCATGAACGCGGCGACGAGACCCGCGGCAGCAAGTGGCGAGCGCGCATTCAGCCGCCGCGCGAAAAGAAGAACGGCGATCGCCGCCGCCGTGAAGGCGACGGCGCTCGCGACAGGCACCACGGCTGGAGCCAAGCCGACGACGGAGTGGGCCAGCGCCAGCGCGCCGGCGACCAGCACGATCCCGCAGGTGATCTCACAGACGCGCTGCAGACGGCTCGCGGGCGTCACCGTGCCGGTGAGCCAGCGATGGACGAGATAACCGGCAATCAACGCGATCAACGCGACCAGCACGAAGGTGGCGTCGGCCGGACGGCGGTAGAGGGCCACCGCGGGCAGCAGGTCGTACATCAGCTGGAACGCCGGCGTGTAAGCACCGAGCGCGTAAAGCAGCACCAAGGCCGCAGCGATGGTGAAGACCCTGATCTCGCGCGCCCACGCAAGGCCGCGGATAAGGCCGAAGGACAGGACGGCGACCAAGGTCAGCCCGCCGGCGTAAACGAGCCCCATGTTCTGGGAGAGAGAGAGGCCCGGCGACCCCCAGGCGGCGTCCCAGATCAGGCTTTCCGGCGCCCAATAATCGATGTCCGGGTTCATGGCGCCGAAAAGATCGGCAAACGCGAACTGCAAGAGGTGCACGGGGTGGATCGAGCCGGCCGCCGCCGACGCGAAGCTGATTTCGGGGCGGTTCGAGCGCGCGGCCAACAGCATGGTCATGACGATCGGCACGGCGGCGATGAGCGTGGCGCTCGCCGCGGCGGCGGCGAGCGGCCCGATGCTCGCGCGCATCCGGGCGAGCGCTTGCCGGCCGGCAACCCAATGCGCCAGCACAAATCCGGCGAGCACGTAAAGCGACAGCAGCGCGACTTGATCCCGACCGAGCGCCATCAACCCGGCGACCGCGCCGGCCGCGAGCCCTGCCCGCCACGAAGAGCGATCGAGCGCGCGCGATAAGAGCCACAGGGCAAGCGGCAGATAGGCCAGGCTGATGATCTGGCCGGTATGTTGAATGCGCGCGCTGGCCGCGCCGCCGAGCGCGAACGCCATCGCGGCGACCAGCGCACCGGCCGAATGCCAGCCGCGATCGTGGAAGAACAGGATGACGCCGAAGCCGCCGAGGAGCAAATAGGCGAAGGTCACGGCATCGAAGGCGCGCAGGCTGACCGCGGGATTGGCGATCGCCAGCAACACATGGAGCGGCGAGAACAAGAGCGACTGCGGATCGGAAATCTGCGGCCAGCCGGCAAAGACGTTGGGAGACCACCACGGCCATTCGCCCCGCGCAAACGAGCTCGCGAGAAACTGCACCTGCGGGAAGAACTGCGATTTTGCATCCCACGGGATCGTCAGGCGGCCGGAAAGCCAGGGCCAGGCCGGAAGCAGGAATGCGACCATGAACATCAACAGCGTGAGCACCAGCGCAAGGCGCCCGGCAGAGATCCCCGCTCGCCATGGACCCGCAACCCACGCCACCGCGCGGGCGCGCGTTGGCTGCGCCGGTTCAAGCCAGCGCGAGCTGTGATCGCCGGCCGCGGATA
>VAZM01000089.1 GCA_005883135.1 Alphaproteobacteria bacterium | reverse complement strand
GGAAATCCGCGATCTCGCCGCGGCCGGCTGCCGCTATTTGCAGATCGACGAGGTCAATCTCGCCTATCTGTGCGATGCGGAGCTGCGTAAGCAAGTCGCCAATATCGGCGAGGATCCGATCACGCTGCCACGGACCTACGCCAAGCTCCTCAATGCCGCGATCAAGGATCGGCCGCGGGACATGACGGTGTGCATGCATCTATGCCGCGGCAATTTCGCCGGCGCGTGGGTGGCGGACGGCGGCTACGAGCCGATCGCCGAGCTCATCTTCAACGAAATCAACATGGATGGCTATTTTCTCGAATATGACAGCGCGCGCGCCGGCGGCTTTGAACCGCTGCGTTTTCTGCCCAGGGGCAAGGCGGCCGTCCTCGGTCTGGTCACGACCAAGAGCGCCAAGCTCGAATCGAAGGACGAGCTCAAGCATCGCATCGACGAGGCGAGCAAGCACGCCCCGCTGGAGCAGCTCGCCCTGAGCCCGCAATGCGGATTTTCCAGCGGCATCGGCGGCAACACCATGGACGAGAAGGGCGAACTCGCCAAGCTCCGCCTCGTGGTCGAGACCGCGCGCGAGGTGTGGGGCTCGGCGTGATGTGTCCGGCCTCCGCCTGCATAGCCGCAAGCTTCGCTCTCTGATAGCATTGGACGCACAAGCGAGCTCGTTGGGAGGTACCGTGCAAGAGCAAGTCGCGGCCCGCGAAGAGACGTCCGAACCCCGATACAAGATGAAGATCGAGACGGACGTCGACATCCCAATGCGGGATGGCGCCAAACTCAAGGCCGACGTCTTTCGGCCGGATGGTGACGGGCATTTTCCCGTACTGATCAACATGGGCATCTACCAGAAGGACAAGCTCTGGATCCCGCCGCCCGATCTGGAAGAGAAGCCCAACCCCCACATGAACTGGGAGACCGTGAACCCGGAATGGTGGGTGCCGCGCGGCTATTGTTGCGTGCGGGTCGACGAGCGCGGCTCCGGCAAGTCGCCCGGGCAATCCGTGCTCTATTCACCGCAGGAGGCGATCGACTTCTACGATGCGATCGAATGGGCCGGCCATCAGCCCTGGAGCAACGGCCGTGTCGCCACCATCGGCATCTCGTTCTTCGCCCGCACCCAGTGGTGGGTGGCAAACCTCAAGCCGCCGTCGCTCACCTGCATCGTGCCGTGGGAAGGTGCTGCCGACCAGTACCGCGACATCCTCTATCATGGCGGCATCTTCGGCTCGGGCTTTATCGTCGGCTGGTTCACGACCCACATGGCGCATCACCTGCTCGGTCGCGCCTACCGCAACAATCCGGACACGTTTCAGGACAACGTGCTGTGGCGCTTCATGCGCAACAGCCTCGACAGCGGGGTATTCAAGAGCCAGCAGGCGCAATGGGATAAGATCGATCTTCCCATGTGGGCGGTCGGTAACTGGTCCGGCATGGGGCTGCACCTGCGCGGCGCCACCGAGGCCTACATGCGCGCCGCCTCGAAGCACAAGAAGCTGCGCATCCATTGCGGCACGCACTACCATCCGTTCTACAGCGAGGACGGGCGCCGCGATCAGCTGCGCTTCTTCGATTACTGGCTCAAGGACATCGACAACGGCGTGATGGCCGAACCGCCGGTCAAGCTCGCCACTCGCACCGGTCACGGCGCGTATCATTTTCGCTATGAGACCGAGTGGCCGATCGCGCGCACGCAGTGGACCAGGCTCTATCTCGACCTGTCCGCCCCGCAGGCGCAAGTCGATGGAATGGCCGGCACGCTGGCGAGGAGCAAGCCGACCACGGCGGGAAAGCGCAGCTATTCCGCAACGGGAGCATCCGACGCGGGGCACGCCTCGGCGTCCTCGACCTCGCTGGCCGCCGGCGGCGGAGGGGGAATTTCGTTGATCACGCCGCCGCTCGACCAGGACACCGAAATCACCGGTCCGCTGGCCGCCCAGCTTTGGGTCTCGAGCACGACCGAGGACATGGATTTGCTTCTCACGCTGCGCAACATCGACCCAGCCGGCAACGACGTGCTGGAGGTCGGACAACAAGGCCAGCCGGTGCCGGTGGCGAAGGGCTGGCTGCGGGTGTCGCATCGCCAGCTCGACCACGAATTGTCGCTTCCCTATCGCCCCTATCACAAGCATGTGCGGCGGCAGTGGCTCGCGCCGAACGAGGTCGTCGAGGTGCAGGTGGAGATTTGGCCGACCTCGATGGTGTTCAAACGAGGCCATCGCATCCGCCTCGACATTCAGCCGCGCGACGGCATCGGCAGCGCGCCTTACACGCACTATCACGCCGACTACAATGTCGGGCAGAACACGATCTATTCCGGCGGCGATCGGGAATCCTTCCTGCTGGTACCGATCATTCCGCCGAAATAGGGCGCGGCCGCCGCCAGCCAAAGAATTGGAGGACGCGATGGTGAGAGCAGCCAAGCGGCGTAAGCGGCCTGCCCGGCGATCGAGCCGGCGTGGCCGCTCCCCGTCAGGCAGGCCGGCTCGTGGCGCGCCAAAGCTCGCGCGATCGAGGGGGCCCTCGCCCAAGCCGGTCGTCATCGACGTGCACGCCCACGTGCTCGTGCCGGAGGTGATGAAGCGGACCTTTGAGCATTCGCAATACGCCCGTGCCGTGGCTGGTGGAAACGGCGTGCCCGAGCCGCTGTTCCAGCGCATGACCGAGCTGCCGTTGCGGCTGCGCGAGATGGATGCAACTGGCGTCGACATCCAGATCATCAGCCCGAGCATCATGCAGCAATGCACCTACGCCTTCGACCCGCACCAGGCGCTGGAGATGGATCGTCGCAGCAACGATCGCATCGCCGAAGCGGTGGCGCAGCATCCGGACCGGCTGGTCGGGCTGGGCTCGCTGCCCCTGCACGACGTGACGCGCTCGGTCGCCGAGCTCGAGCGCTGCATGCAGGATCTCAAGCTGCGCGGCATCATCGTATCATCGCACATCAACGGGACCGAGTTGGGCGACGCACGCCTGCAGCCGTTCTGGGCCAAGGCGGAAACACTCGGCGCCGTGGTCTTCGTTCATCCGGCCGGCAGTACCGATAAGCGCATGCTGCCGCACCGGCTGATGATCACGGTCGGACAACCCTTGGAGGAAGCCTTCGCGCTCTCGTCGCTGATCTACGAAGGCATCATGGATCGATTTCCCAAGTTGAAAATCCTAGTCGCCCACGGCGGCGGATATCTGCCGTTCTACGCCGGCCGGCACGACAACGACTACCGCTACGGCCGGTCGCCGCAGCTCAAAGGAGAGTTCAGCAGCTACCTGCCGCGGTTTTTCTATGACACCGTGCTGTTCAATCCCGACATGCTGGAATTCCTGGTGAGCAAGGTACCCGCGAGCCGCGTCATGCTGGCCTCCGACTATCCGTTTGCGGAGAAGCAGCCAGTCGAATACGTGCGGCGCGCCAAGAAGATCGGACGCAAGGAGCAGGACGCGATTCTCGGCGCCAATGCGGCGCGGCTGTTCGGCATTGCCGTCTGATCGCTCGAGATCGTAGCGCTTGGCAGCGGCCGGCTAATCCCGCCTTTTCGCTACTCTGTACTCGGTACTCGCCATCCGCCATTCGCCGACAGCATGGAGCAGACATGGCCACCAAAAGCCTCGAAGACCGCATCCGCGCCATCGAAGACCGCCTCGAAATCTACAACCTCATCGCCAGCCATCCGCCCAGTGCCGACACCGGCGGCAACGAGCACATCGCTGCCAGCTGGGTGGAGGACGGCGTTTTCGATCGCGGCGAGAACCTCTCGAGCCCGCACGGGCGCGAACATATCGCCAATCAGGTACTCAGCGCCGAGCATCAGGCTGCGATCGACCACGGACTCGCGCATTTCACCTCGCTGCCCCATGTGGCGATCCACGGAGACCGCGCGGTCGTCACATCCTATCTGCAGATCCTCGTTCCGCAGACGCAGGGCGATCCCGTCGATGTCCCGAACCACGGCAGCTCCAGGGGCTTTCGCGTCCATCGCATGACGGCGAACCGCTGGGACCTCGTGCGCACGCCGCATGGCTGGAAGATCAAGCGCCGCACCTTGCGCCAGCTCGACGGCTCGCTACCGGCGCGGAAAATCTTGCAACAAGCGATTTCGGGCTAAAGGCAGGTCCGGGTCAGATTCAAGGGCACGGTGGACCGCAGGTTCGCCTCGGATCATGCTCCCGGACGGAGCACGTCTTCGATCCAATCCCACATGTAGTGCACGCCGATCGTGACGTTGTCGACCTGGCAGTGATGAAAGCCGCCCTCCTCGCGCGAGAAGACTTTTAAAGTCTTTTGCTTCGAGCCGACCGCGGCGAGGCATTTTTCCGCGAGGGATAGCGGAATCTGTTCGTCGCCCGCGCCATGCAGGAGCAAGAACGGGCAGGTCATCTTCTGCACGATACCGTCGAGCCGAAACCCTTCGAGCTTCTTGAGCGCCGCCGCCTGGCTCGACACGCCGAGGACCCACTGCAGATGCTCAGGTGGAACCGAGAGGGAAAGCACCTTGCCGGAGGCAAGCTCGTCGAGCCGCTTTGCCCAGATAGCGTGATAGTCCCATTGCGCGCCCCACGCGACGCAGCAGGCAAACCGCGGCTCGAGCGCGGCGGCCCGCGGCGCGTAGTAACCGCCCAGGCTGAGCGCCATCACGCCGATACGGCGAGGATCGAACTCGTGGCGGGTGCTGAGATATTCGTAGGCGGCGGTGCCGTAGCGCTCCGTCTCCGCGATGAGCGGCAGGTTGCGAAAGCGCACGCTCTCGCCGTTGCCGGGGCCGTCGACGATCAGACAGCCGATGCCGCGCGCGGCGAGGTCGGGAATACCGTAGCCGTATTGCAGCTCCTTAGTGACATCAAAGCCGTCGAAGAACACCATGCACGGCGCCGGCCGCGATCCGGCCGCCTCGGGATCGGGGTGCACGAGCAGCGCCGGCAAGCTCGTGCCGTCGTAGGGCACCTCGACGGATTCGATGCGGGGATGGCGGATGATGGCGGCGGCGGCCTTGAACAGCTCCACCGACGCGGCATAGACGGCCATGCTGCGCTCCGAGCGGGGATGGATGAAACGCTCGCCGGTCTGGTAATAGCGCGTCGCGCGCATGAAGCAGGACGCTGCGGTGAGCCGGTGTCCTTTCGCCTGCGCGTCGCGGCCGCGCGCCACGATCTTGTCGCCCATGCGGGTCCATTCTTCGAACCAGGCGCGGTCGTCGCCGACGTGCTCCTCGAGCGCGCGCCCGACCCGGTGCACCTCGTCGATCTCGATACCGATCCACGGCGCGGCGCCGAGGCAAATGAGCAGGCCCATCGACCAGCGATAGTTGCCGGGAAAATAAAGGAACGCGGGGTCGTCTTTGCGGCCAATCACCTGTTGCTCCTACTTAGAGGCAAACGAGCTGCGGCGCGCTCGTGTTGACGTCGGATGCGCGACACGAGCTCGGTCACACCGGCTTTTCGCCGAGGATGGTCACCCGCCGCATCAGCCGACGCTCATCGGGGCTGAAGTCGGTGCGCGCATGCAGCGTGCAGCGATTGTCCCACATCACGAGATCGCCAGCACGCCAGACGTGCTCGTAGATGAATTCGCGGCGCTCCTGGTGGTCGAACAGTATAGTGAGCAACTCGTCGCTCTCCTGCGCGGGCAGGCCTTCGATCCGTACCGTCATCAAGCGGTTGACGTAAAGCGCCTTGCGTCCAGTCGCGGGATGCGTGCGCACCACCGGATGCGCATAGGAGGGCACGCCCGGCGCGGGCCGTGTGCCGCGCTTCATGGCCGCCGTTTCATAGTCGTAGGCATTGAGCGCCTTGCGGCCGTCGATGTGCCGCTGGATCTCGGCCGGCAAGGTTTCATACGCCGTGTAACCGTTGGCGAACAATGTGTTGCCGCCCGCGCGCGGCACCTCGAGCGCGTACAGCATCGAGGCCATCGCCGGGCGCTCCTGGTGGCACTGATCGGTATGAAAATGCATCTCGCCGTCGGGCAAGGCGCCGATCGGCTTCCCGTCCTCGCGGACGTTGGAGATCAGCATCACCGCGGGGTGGTTGCGCACGAATTGCTTGGTATGGATCACCGCCGGCGGCCCGAACTTTTCCGCGAAACGAACCTGGTCCTCCTCGCTCAGATTTTGACCGCGCAGCACAATCACGAGGTTCTGGTGCCAAGCGTCGCGAATTTGCGCGAACATGCGCGCGTCGATGTCATCGCTCAGATCGATACCGAGAATCTCGGCCCCGAGTGCCGAGGACAGCGGCCGTACGCCCAGCGCGGGCGGAGGAGACCTGATCTCGCTGGCAGCGGCTTCCATCCTTTTGCTCCATCGCCCGTGGTCTGCGCCGTGGTGGGCTGACTGCGATTATGATCCGCGGGGCAATCGCCGCTCAAGGCTCCTTGGCGTCGACGAGGATGAAAGCGATGCGGCAGGGTTCGGTGCCGCGATTGACCCAGGCGTGATTGGTGCCCTGCTGCACCAAGACGTCTCCCGCCTTCAAGTGAATCTCCGAATCGTCGAGCAGCATGTCGATCTCGCCGGCCATGACGATGGCATAATCCACCGTGCGAGTGCGGTGCATGGCCGGATGCCGAGGCGGCAATCCGCGCTTAGGTGCGCCGTCGCCTAGGCTTTGGTGCATGGTGTTGGCATCGAGCTTGCTCGTTTCGGACGTTTCCGGCGGAAAATCGACGATGCGAAAGACCGTGCCGCCGCGCGGAGGCATGATGCCGATGTCGATCGCGGCCCGGTCGGCACTGCCGGAAAGGTCGGCCGGGGTCTGATCCGTGACCCACAACAGTCGCGACACGGTCTGCGCCTGCGGCCGCACCTTCTTGTGCGGATTGGCGCCGTCCAGCAGCACCACGGCCTTGTCCTTGCTGTCGATAGTGGTGACCACGCGGCGAACGTCTGCACTCAAAGCCATGATGGCGTTTCCTCCTGCGTTTGCGCGAGCGCTAGAGCCGCCCATCATACTCTGTCATTGCCGCGCATGACACCGGACGTCAGGTACCTCGACCGTCAGTGCATCATCGGCGCAAGTCGGTCAAACGCCGACTGCGTGGACAATCCGATGCGTGACGTTGTGGGCTAGACCGGCGCAGCATCGACCAGCACGAAGGCGACATAGGCCGAATCATCGCTGCGGTTGCTCCAGGCATGATTGGTTCCGCGCTGGATCAAGACGTCGCCGGCCTTGAGCAGAACCTCGCCCTCATCCATCAACGCGTGGACCTCGCCCGAGAGCACGATGGCGTAATCCACCGAGTTGGTCCTGTGAAAGCCGGGGTGGCGCGGGGAGGCGCGATCGAACGCGGCGCTGTGACCGGAACCGTCGTCGGCGCTGGCGCGCTCCCGCTCGAGCGCGGCGAGGCGCTGCCGGTCCGGCGGATATTCGATGACTCGGAAGACCGTCCCATTCTTGGGCGGCGCGAGCCGAAAGGCATGATCGGTCGCTTCGGCATTGCCGCCGTTCTCGGCGGGCATCATGCGCGTCTCCCACAGTTCGGTCACCACCGCGCTGCCCGGACTGCGCTGGTAAACATGCGGCGGCGCCCCATCCATGATGAACACGGACCGGCCAGCGGCGTCGTGCCCGGTCACCACCCGGCGAATCGGCTTGGGCATCAATGTCTCCGGCGAACGCGGCTATCGGTACACGTTGCAGAGCGTGGCGATAGACCCAATCGGATCGCGGGTCACATTTGCCGCTCGACCATCATCCGCTTGATCTCG
>VAZM01000088.1 GCA_005883135.1 Alphaproteobacteria bacterium | reverse complement strand
CTCTATTTCCGTTTTGTTCTTGAAACGTTCACGTCGACATGGTATCGTTTGCTGTTCCCGCTGAGACGGAGTGTGTCCCATGGTTGGCAATGTCGGGCGCGTGGCGTTTGCCGCGCTGGCGGTGTGGTTCATTAGTGGCGGTGAGTTGGCGGCGCAGGATCCGCGCCAGAATGAGCCCGGGCAGTTCGATTTCTACGTGCTCGCGCTCTCCTGGTCGCCGTCGTTCTGCGAAGCTTCAGGCGAGCGCGGCACGCCGCCGCAGCAGCAATGTGGGGCGCGGCCCTATTCGTTCGTGGTGCATGGGCTCTGGCCGCAATACGAGAGGGGCTTCCCGGAATTCTGCCAGCAGCCGGCCCCGCGGCTCGACCGCAATATCGTCTCCTCCATGCTCGACCTGATGCCGGCGCCACGGCTGATCTTCAACGAATGGGATCGCCACGGCACCTGCTCGGGCCTTGCGGCCCGCGCTTATTTCGAAACCGTGCGCAAGGCGCGCGCGGTGGTGAAGATTCCCGAGGCCTATATCGCGCCGAGCACGATGCTCACGGTCACGCCGGACGAGGTCGAGGAGGCCTTCGTCAACGCCAATGCGGGCCTCACCCGCGACGGCATTGCGGTGACCTGCGCCAGCCGGCGGCTCGGCGAGGTGCGTATCTGCTTGGGCAGGGACCTTCGCTTTCGCGCCTGCCCCGACATCGATGCGCGTGCGTGCCGTCGCGAGCAAGTCGTCATGCCGCCCGTGCGTGGGGCAGACGCGGCGCAAGCGCGCTGAGGCGTCGGCGATCCGGCACCGCAAGTCGGGTTTACCCGACTTGCGGCAATCGATGAATTAACAAGTCGAGTTTACCCGACTTGCGGCAACCGATGAATTAACAAGTCGGGTTTACCCGACTTGCGGCAATTGATGAATTAACAAGTCGAGTTTACCCGACTTGCGGCAACCGATGAATTAACAAGTCGGGTTTACCCCGACTTGCGGCACTTCATGGCATTGACGCAGAACGGCGAGCGCGGTCGCTGCACCCTCGGTCATCAGCCCCGAGGGTTGCGGCCCCCCGATCGGAGGTTCGCTTTCATCCCGAGTCCGCGATGCTCTTTCACGCGGAGCGGCAATGGCGGCTTTACAGCCGTGAATTTGCGCGCATGACTTTGTGCGCATGAACTATCGTCACGCCTTCCACGCCGGCAATTTCGCCGACGTGATCAAGCACGCGGTGCTGGTGCGCATCCTCGAGCATCTGCGCCGAAAACCGGCGCCGTTCCGCGTGATCGACACCCATGCCGGCGCGGGCCGCTACGACCTTCGCGCAGAGGAGGCCAAGCGCGGTGGCGAATGGCGCGAGGGAATCGGCCGCCTGCTAGGTGCGCGGATCGCGGCCCCGGCGCGCGCGCTACTTGCGCCTTATCTCGATGCGGTCGCGGCCGGCAACGGTCCCGGAGTGCTGACCGCCTATCCCGGTTCGCCTGTGCTGGCGCGCGCCTTCCTGCGCGCGCAGGATCGGCTCATCGCCTGCGAGCTCGAGCCCAGTGCCGCGGCTGCGCTCGCGCGCAATCTCGCGGGCGACCGGCGCAGCAAGGTCGTGACAATCGACGGCTGGACCGCCCTCAATGCCTACGTCCCGCCGAAAGAACGCCGCGGTTTGGTTCTTGTCGATCCTGCGTATGAACAGGCCGGCGATTTCGCGCGCCTGGCGCCAGCACTCGCGGCCGCGCACCGCAAATGGGCGAGCGGCACCTACCTAGCCTGGTATCCGATCAAGGAGCGCAGCGCGCCCGATGCGCTGGCGCGCCGCTTGCGCACCAGCGGGATGGCGAAGATTTTGCGCGCCGAACTCAGCCTTGGCGCGGCGCGCGAGCCGGGGAGGCTCTCTGCGTGCGGGCTCATTGTCATCAACCCGCCGTGGACGCTCGCCGGCGAGCTGGCGACGATGCTGCCGGAGCTTGCGGCTGTCCTCTCCGGGGCAAGCGGCGGCGCCCACCGCCTCGAGTGGCTCGCCGGCGAAAGCTAGTTTCACCACTTTTCCACAACGCCGGATTGGCCTATTTTTACCGGGCTGGCTTTGACGTTCCGCCTCCTGTGGGGGCCGGCGGAGTAAGGGAGGCCGTAAGGCCGCTGCTTTCCCCGTTTGCGAATGTCCGGCCGAGCCGCCGCGCCGTTGGGGTCGGCGGCGGAGCAACCACGGGGAAAGGAGTTTCCCGATGGCCATGGCAGGTACGGTCAAGTTCTTCAATGCCGAGCGCGGCTACGGCTTCATCAAGCCGGACGATGGCGGCCGCGACGTGTTCGTGCACGTCACCGCCGTCGAGCGAGCCGGACTCAAATCGTTGACCGAGGGGCAGCGCCTCTCCTTCGATGTCGAGCCCGACAAGAAGGGCAAGGGTCCGAAGGCCGTCAACCTCGTCATCACCGGCTGATCGGCGAGACCGCCGGTCGCTGGGGTGCTGGCGGCGCAAGCCGTGCCTGCGAATCCGAACCGTCACCCGCATAGAAATGGTGTCGCCGTGTTGACGCTGCGCAGCTCTCTCGCCTCGCCTTTTGTCCGTAAGGTGCGTATCGCCGCGAGCGTGCTCGGCCTCGAGCGCGACATCGCCATCGAGCCTTCGGATACGATGAATGCGAGCGACACGGTGCGGCAGCAGAATCCATTGGGCAAGATTCCGGCGCTCGTGCTCGAGGACGGCACGGTGCTGTTCGATTCGCGAGTGATCCTCGACTATCTCGATCATCGCGCCGGCGGCGGCCGCATCGTCCCGACCGATCCTGGCGCACGCTTTTCCGCTTTGCGCCTGCAGGCCCTCGCCGACGGTTTGATGGATGCCTCGGTTCTTCTGGTCTACGAGGGCCGTTGGCGTCCGGCCGAGCGGCACGAGCCGAAATGGGTCGATCATCAGGCCGGCAAGGTTGCGCGCGCGCTCGCGGCGCTCGAAGCCGCCCCACCTGCGCTCACGGCGCCCCCCGACGTCGGTCAGATCGCGCTCGCTTGCGCGCTGGGCTACCGCGATTTCCGCTTCGCGGGAACGTGGCGGGGCGATCATCCGCGCCTCGTCCAGTGGCTCGACGGCTTCGCCGCGCGCGTGCCGGCCTTCGCCGCGACCAAGCCGCAGGGGTAGCGAGCGGTGAAAACGACAAGCCCCGGACCAGAAGTCCGGGGCTTGTGCATGTGCCGCGCCGGTAAGCCTCAGAACCGCACGTTGGCGCCGGCGCGAAAGATGCTGGTGGTGAAGGATACGTTGCCGCCGGGCGCGAGAGCGCAATTCAGTCCGCAGTTGAAGTTGCCGAGGTCGATGTAGAGGTACTCGGCCTTCACGCTCACATTGCTCACCAACCCGACTTCCAGGCCGGCGCCAACGGTCCAGCCGGCGTTGGTGATGCTGCCGCCGGGCAAGCCCGGGGGGGTGGCGTTGATGTCGCCAAGCGCGAGACCGCCAGTGAAGTAGGGCAGGAAGCGGTCGAAGGCAAAGCCCAGCCGCCCGCGCGCGGTGGCGAGCCACTTGTTGCGCGTCTCGCACCCCCCAAGACACAGCACCGTGCTCGTCCCTTTGATGCCCGACCAGTCGATGTCGCCTTCGGCTCCGATCACAGCTTGGCCGAACTGCCAATTGTAGCCGACGGTGCCGCCGATGACGCCGCCGGAGAGATCAAACGTGTCCACCGCATCCCACTGGGAACGGCCCCAGCCGCCGCCGCCGTTGATGCCGACATAGAAGCCGGTCCAGGTATAGATTGAATTGTACGCGGGTCCCGGCTGGTAATAGGGCGACAGATCCGCGGCCGTGGCCGAGCCTCCGGCCAGCGCCAATAGAGCCACGCACGACACGAGAACGCGATTCATATCTGCCTCCGTTTGCAGCAGTCGGCCGAGACAGTAGCTCTAAACTTTCGCTAGTCTAGTGTAGGGGCGACACACTCAAGTTTTCGATAGAATTGATTCAAATACTCCAACTGCATACTTTATTTCATGGTGAATAGATGCTTAACGGATCGATGGGTTGGTCAATAAAAGCTTAAAACTATACTTGCGCGGTCCGGGGCCGCGCGGCGGAGCGCCCGGACACGCACGCGCGAGAGGCGCGCACAGTTGCTATATGTTTGGCTTGAGCGTCCCGGCACGCTCGTGCTGCGACAGGCGCACGGATCTCCTGGCGCGCAGCCACGGACGCGCTCGCGCCGGTGGCCCGCCACCCCAAAACCCTAATTAACCTAACCTTCGCGCCATGAACGGCACCAAGAACGACACCGATCCCACCACTGAATTGCGCGAGGACGACGAAGAGCCGGCGCTGCCCGAGCTCGAAGCGGAAATCGATCTTGCCGCCACCGGCCCGCTCGCGGCGGGCCGCGCGGTGATCCTCAATCATGCCAAGCTCGCGCCGTCCTCCCCCGGCGTCTACCGCATGATCGATGCCAACGGCGACGTGCTCTACGTCGGGAAGGCGAAGAACATCCGCAAACGCATCATCGCCTATGCCCGTCCCACCGGCTACGACCCCCGCATCGAACGCATGATCGCAGCGACCGCCGCGCTTGAATTCGTCTCGACTGCGACCGAGACCGAGGCGCTGCTGCTGGAAGCCAACCTCATCAAGCGTCTGCGCCCGCGCTTCAACGTGCTGTTGCGGGACGACAAGTCCTTTCCCTATATCCTGATCACCGCCGACCACTGGGCACCGCAAATCCTCAAGCATCGCGGCGCTCGCACCCGTCAGGGCAACTATTACGGTCCGTTCGCCTCGGTGTGGGCGGTCAACCGCACGATCACTGCGCTGCAGCGCGCGTTTCTGCTGCGCTCATGCTCGGATCCCTTCTTCGAGAGCCGCACGCGGCCGTGCCTGCTTTATCAGATCAAGCGTTGCTCCGGCCCCTGTACGCGCGAGATCGATTTTGCCGAATACGGCAAGCTGGTGCGCGAAGCGAATGGGTTCCTCTCCGGGAAGAGCCAAGCCGTGAAGGATGCGCTGGCAGCGGAAATGGAGAAAGCCTCCGCCGCGCTCGCGTTCGAGCGCGCCGCCATCTACCGCGACCGTCTCGCCGCCCTCTCGGCGGTGCAATCGCATCAGGGAATCAATCCCCGCGGGGTCGAGGAGGCGGACGTGTTCGCCGTGCATCAGGCCGGCGGCTTCAGCTGCGTGGAGGTGTTCTTCTTCCGCACCGGGCAGAACTGGGGCAATCGCGCATATTTTCCCAAAGCCGATCGCTCGCTTGCCGCCGGCGAGGTGCTGGGCGCGTTTGTTGCGCAATTCTATGACGATAAGCCGTGCCCGCGCTGCATCTTCATCTCGCACGAGATCGAGGAACGCGCCCTGCTTGCCGAGGCGTTGAGCACCAAGAGCGGCCACAAGGTCGAGGTGAACGTGCCCCAGCGCGGGGAGAAAAAGGATCTGGTCGATCACGCGCTCGCCAATGCGCGCGAGGCGTTGGCGAGGAAGCTTGCCGAGAGCTCCTCCCAGCGCAGGCTGCTGGAATTGCTGGCCGATGTCTTCGCCCTGCCGCGACCGCCGCGCCGCATCGAGGTCTACGACAACAGTCACATCCAGGGCAGCAATGCCGTGGGCGCCATGATCGTCGCCGGGGGGGAGGGCTTCCAGAAGAACCAGTACCGCAAGTTCAACATCCGTGCCGCCGACCTCGTGCCCGGCGACGATTTCGGCATGATGCGGGAGGTGCTGAGCCGCCGTTTCAAGCGGCTGATGAACGAGGCGCCGCGGCCGATGCCGGGCGCGTCCAGCCCGGAAGCGCAGCCGGGCGAGCCGATCGACATCGCCGGTGGGCCGGATGGCGAGGTTGTCTCCCCGTGGCCCGATCTCGTCGTTATCGACGGCGGCCGCGGGCAGCTGAGCGCGGCCCAGGAGACGCTCACGGCGCTCGGCATCATCGACGTGCCGCTGGTTGCCGTTGCCAAGGGCCCGGATCGGGACGCCGGGATGGAGACCTTCTTCCTGCCCGGGCGCGATCCATTCAAGCTCAAACCGCGCGATCCCGTGCTTTACTTTATCGAGCGGCTGCGCGACGAGGCGCATCGTTTCGCGGTCGGCTCGCACCGCATCCGCCGGCGGCGCGACATCCGCGAGGCGGGGCTACAGGAAATCCCCGGAATCGGTCCGACTCGCAAGCGTGCCCTGCTCCATCATTTCGGGACGCTGAAGGCGATCGAGCGCGCCGCGCCGGCCGATCTCGCCAAAGTGCCGGGGATCAGCGCAGAGACCGCGCGCAAGATCTACGACTTCTTTCACGAGCGTGCGGGGTAACGCGCGCGTGGGCGCGGGTTACCGCGTATTGGCGGAGCAGGGATGCAGGTCCCGAATGCTCGTCATATTTATGTAGGAATTTGTGTTGGGAACCGGTGGTCGGTGTTCGCGCTTATGCCCCGTGCCCGACAAAGCGATGGGGCGGCGCCGGCATTCCCGTTTGACGCCGACGCGGGAAAGGTATTCCTTCGGTCCATGAATACGGTCACCTCGCGCCAGGTTACATCGCGGCAGCTCGCGGTGCCGAATCTCCTGACCTACGCTCGCATCGCGGCGGTGCCGGCGGTGGTGGCCTGCCTCTATTGGCAAGACATTCTGCAGGGTGGCCTGTGGCTGCGCTGGGTCGCCGTGGTGATCTTCATCAGCGCCGGCGTAACCGACGCTCTCGACGGCTATTTTGCGCGCAAGCGCGGCGAGCAATCCGCCTTCGGCCGCATGCTCGATCCGATCGCGGACAAGCTCCTGGTGGCGTCGTGCCTCTTGATGTTGGCGGCTGACGGCACCATCCGCGGCTGGTCGCTGTGGGCGGCGATTGTCATTCTCTGCCGCGAGATTCTGGTCTCCGGTCTGCGCGAATATCTCGCCGAACTGCGTGTCAGCGTTCCGGTCACGCAGCTCGCGAAATGGAAGACGACGTTGCAGCTCGTCGCCGTCGGCTTCCTCATTGCCGGCAAGGCGGGCGATGTAGTCCTGCCGGTGGTGACCCCGATCGGGCTTACCCTGCTGTGGCTCTCGGCATTGCTGACGCTGTACACGGGTTGGGACTATTTCCGCGCCGGCGTGCGTCACTTGACCGAGGATTGAGCGTTGAAGCTTCGCTATTTCGCCTGGGTACGCGAGCGCATCGGCAAGCCCGAGGAGGAGATCGAACCGCCGGCGGGCGTGGCGACGATCGCCGATCTCGTGACTTGGCTGAGCGGGCGGGGCGAGGAATACGCCCACGCGTTCGAAAACCCGAGGGTGATCCGCGCTGCCATTGATCGCGCCCACGTTCGCTCCGACGCAGCCATTTCGGGTGCGCGCGAGATCGCCTTCTTCCCGCCGATGACGGGGGGATAGCTCGAGCACGAGCGGGAGACGCACATGGCCGCCACCGTGCGACTGCAGCGCGAGCCGTTCGATGCCGCAAGCGAGGCGGAGAAGCTCCGCCGCGGCCGCAGCGATATCGGTGCGGTCGTTACGTTTACCGGCATCTGTCGCGGTGACGAGGCGGATGCGCCGCTGGTGGCGATGACGCTGGAGCATTATCCCGACATGGCCGACGCCGAGATCGCGCGTCACGTGGCGGCGGCCGAGCGGCGCTGGCCGTTGCTCGGCGTCGCCGTGATCCACCGTTACGGGCGCATCCAGCCGGGCGAGGACATCGTGCTCGTGGTCACGGCCGCCGCCCATCGCCAGGACGCGTTCGCCGCCGCCGAGTTTCTGATGGATTACCTCAAGACACGTGCGCCGTTCTGGAAACAGATCGAGCTTGCCGGGGGCGGAGGCACCGACAAGATTTGGGTGGAGGCCAAGCGGTCCGACGACGCGCTCGCCGATCGTTGGGCGCCTTCCTCCGGCCGCCGCGCGGCGGAGTGATTTACGCCGCCTTCTTCTTGCCCTTGGGCTGCACCTCGGCGCTGTAGTCGGCCATGAGTTGCTGGGTGATGGGGCCGGGGGTGAACCGCCACTGTGCAATCTCCGACACGGCCGTGACCTCGGCGGCGCTGCCGGTGATGAAGCACTCCGAGAACTGCGTGAGCTCATCCGGCATGATGCGCCGCTCGATGACTTCGACGCCGCGCTTGTTCGCGAGCTCCATCACCGTGCGGCGGGTGATGCCGTCGAGAAAACAATCGGCGATCGGCGTGTGGATCTTCCCGTCCCTGATGAAGAAGATATTCGCCCCGGTGCATTCCGCCACCCGGCCCTGCCAATCCAGCATCATGGCATCGGCATAGCCTTTGCGCTCGGCGATGTGCTTGGAGATGGTGCAGATCATGTAGAGGCCCGCGGCTTTCGCGCGCGCCGGG
>VAZM01000052.1:1120-27137 GCA_005883135.1 Alphaproteobacteria bacterium | reverse complement strand
CGGGATTGAGCGCGATGTAGGGAAGTTCCAGCGCGCGCAGCGTGTCGGCGACGACGTCGCTGCCGAATGCCGGCGCATTCGTGCCCGTTAGATTGGCCGGGCGCACGAGCGCTCGCAGCGAGGGATGAGCCGCCGGCGTCTCGGCGGCCGGCGCCAGCTTGGCTTTTGCACTCGTCACAGGATGATCCTCGGGTTTTCCGAAAGGGGCCATAGAACCGGATCAGAGGCCCTGGCGCAATCGCGCCAGAAGTTTCACGCCGGCATAGCCGTCGGCGGGCTGCATGCCGACTTTGCGCTGGAAATTGCGCACGGCAACCATGGTGTCGTTGCCGACGCGCCCATCGGTGCCGCCGGTATCGAAGCCGAGTGCGGTCAGACGCTGCTGGATTTCCTGGACTTCGGCCAAGGTCGGCGTGCGCTCGCCGCCGGGGAACGGCTGCACGAACGGTCCAGCGCCCATGATGCGGTCGCCCAGATGCACGATGGACAGCGTGTAGTTCGTCGACGGGTTATAGGAGCGCACGGCATAAAAGTTCGGGCCGAGCAGGAACGCAGGGCCTCCGGGCACCGGGATCCAAAGTCGTGCAGAGGCGCCAAGCTGCGGGAATGCCTTGCCGTCGGCGCGCGTGATGCCGGCACGCTGCCACGCATCGTAGGTGCGCGACGCCCCTTCGCGGCCGGTGTGCCCCACGCCGCGCACTTCGTAGCCCCAGTGTTCGCCGGCGCGATACTTGCCGCGCTTGACGAGGTATTGCGCCGTGCCGGCAAGCCCATCGTCGGGCTTGCCGAACGGGCTCACCCGGCCATCGCCGTCGTAATCGAGCCCGACGTTGAGCCACACCTCCGGCATCCATTGGGTATGGCCCATGGCGCCGGCCCAGGAGCCGCGCATCTCCTCCGGCGTGCTCCAGCCGCGGTCGATGATGACCAGCGCATTGAGCAGTTCCTGCTCCCAGTAGGCGCGGCGGCGCGGCTCCCCCCACGCGAGCGCCGCGAGTGCGGGAATGACCGGACGCATATGGTTCTTCTGAACGTCCGGATCGCCGAACGCCGATTCTATCCCCCACAGGCCGAGCATGACGCCACGGTCGACGCCGTAGTCCTTCTCGATGCGGTCGAAAAGCGGCGCGTATTCCTTCGCCTTCTCCTTGCCGGTCGTGATGCGCCAGTCTGAGACGCGGCGATTGAGATATTGCCAGAGTTGTTCTTTGAATTCGGGCTGGTAGCGGTTGAGTTCAAAAACTGCCGTATCGGGTTTGATAGTACTCATAACCCGCGTGTAGGTGGCGTCGGATATACCACGTGCGTGTGCCGGCGCGCGGAATGCTGCGACCCACTGCTCGAACGGCGTTTTGCTTGCCTGCGCGCGCGCCGTTGCGCTCCACGCCACCATGGCTGCCGCCAGGCTGGACAGGCAGGCTCGCCTTGACAGGGGAGGGTTCATCCGTTCGTCCATTGCCGCGCACCGTGAAGTTGAAGTCCGTTACTGCTGCGGTGGGCGATTTTATAGCTGTTTCTGTCGGCTTTGCGGCCGCGAGCGGCGCCCCCGTCGAGGTTGCGGTGGAAAGCGGCTGCGCCGGGATCGATGCTGTCGGGATCTCTTCCCGGGCATCCTGCTCCTTGATCTCCTGGCCGCGGCCGCGGATCAGCCGCTCGTAGGCCGTCACGAGCGTCATATAGGGATTGACGAATACCCAGCCGTATTTCGTCGGCACCTGCATATCGAAATGCAGATGATAGGTGGTGGCGCGCTCGCGCCGAAAGAAGTTGCCGACCTTACCGATGATATCGCCCGCGTGCACGAGGCGGCCGCTCACCATGCCGTCGGCGTTGAATTGCCTGGGAAACATGTGCAGGTAACGGAAACGGATGCGCTCGTTGGGCGCGTTGACCACGATATAGAGCGCGTCTTGGGTGGGCGCGCGCAGCACCGCCCCGTCGCGCACGGCGACCACGTCGTGCAGATAGGGCTCGCAGCGGTTTGCCCCTTGGATGCGCTGCTTGCAGAAGGCCGGACGGATGTCCTGGCCTTGGTGGCCGAGACCGCCCGGGCATTGGCCGACATAAAAGTAACGGTGCTCGCAGAAATTGTCGCGCCACGGATAGGAATAGTTGTCGGGAGCGGATTCGTCCAAAACGAGGCGCTGTCCGTTGACACGGCAGCGATAGGTCCTGACCCCATCCAAGAAGCCGGCGCCAGCGCGCCCGGTTGCGTCGCAGTCTCCCCAATTCATGAAGGACTGGGAATTGGCGAAGGCCGGCGCATCGGCGAGCGGGAAGCGGATCTTGGAATAGACCGTATAATCGGCGACGCCGCCTTTGCGTCTGAAGCCGGTGCCGGGAAGTATGTCGCCGGGGCTGCGGTAGGTGAAGACGCTCGACTGCTCGGCCGGCCGCTCGATCGTATCGGCCGGGACCACCTCGGGTTGCGCCTGCGGCGTGCCGCCGGCGACACGGAGCGACTTGAGGAAGCGAATGGCGACCTTGTCGGCGTCACGGCAAGATATTTTGCGGAATCGCACCGCGCCGTCGGAGCATTCGATAGCCACGACGTAAGGCACGCCGTAACGCACGAAGGTGTAACGCATGTAATTTTCCAGATAGAGGCGCCGAATGCCGGGGATCTCATCGAGGCCATGGACCGGCCATCCGATCATTCCGGCCGGCTCGTCGAGCTGATAAAGCAGCGCCGAGCCGCCGATGTGGATATAGATGGTATCGGCAAAGCGGATCCCCAATTCGCCCATCTCCTGCGCGCGGGCGATGACAACGGCGTCATAGCCCGCGGGGCCGGGATAGAAGAACGGCACAGAGTTGAACCCGAAGAGATAGGTGTCGGCCGGCGCATTCGTGCTGGCGGCGACTGGCTCGGTTGCGCCTGCGCGGTCGCGCAGAAACGTCGCGGTATCGAACGGCAGCAGCACTGGCACCGGGCTTGCGGCGATGTTCGAAAAGCGCTCGCCGGTTGCGCGGTTGAGGTTCGCCATAAGCTCCGGCATCGCGGCCGGTTTCTCCGGCTCGAGCACGGCGAGGTCGGCGGCCACCGCGCCCCAATCCGCTTGGGTGGGAGTGATGCGTGGGCTCTTCATCTCCTGCGCGGCCGCGGCAAGCATGCCGGCGGCGAGCGCGAGACCCGCAAGTCCGATTCGCAGCATGACGCTCCATACCTCGCCGGAGCAGTCGCGGCGACGTCCGGGCACGAATCAAGTATCGCCGCCGCAAGGGATTCTGCCAAGTAGGTTAACCAAAACGATTTCCACTGTTGCAAATAGGTTGCGACGCGGTTGGTTCCGGCGCGCACGACAAAGATCTCAGTCTTTGGCGCGCTCCACGTAGGAGCCGTCCGCCGTCATGACGACGATCTTGGTCCCGGTTGCGACGAACGGGGGCACCATGGTGCGCACCCCATTCGACAGCAGCGCCGGCTTGTACGACGAGGCGGCGGTCTGACCTTTGACCGAAGGCTCGGTTTCCACGACTTCCAAGGTCGCTTTCTGCGGGAGCTCGATCGAAACCGGCACCCCCTCGTGCACCGAGAGCATCACCTTCATTTCCGGCTGCAGATAGGCGGCCTGGCTGCCGATGATGTCGGCGGGCAACGTCACCTGATCGTAGTTCTCGGTGTTCATGAAATGAAAGCCGTCGCCGTCTTGGTAAAGATATTGATGCTCCCGATCTTCCACATAGGCGCGTTCGACCTGCTCGGTCGTCTTGAAGCGCTGCGCCACCTTCACGCCGTCGCTGATGCGGCGCATGTCGACTTGCGTGGTCGGGGTCCCCTTGCCGGGATGGAAGCTTTCGGCGTTGAGGACGGCGTAGAGCTTGCCGTCGAATTCGACGATATTGCCCTTGCGGAGCGAGCTGGCGATGACTTTCACGGCGAAGTTTCCTCGATTCTGGGACGCGCGCGACCGGAACTGGGCCCAAATGTCGCGCCACCATACTGATCCTGCGGGCAATGGCCAGCGGTTTTCATGAGGGATCGGACGGCGGAGTTTCGCGTGGAAGGAGCCTGCTGATGCCGTCGCCGTTCTGGACCTTGCACGCCGCGCGGCGGCCCTTCTTGATGGGCCGCGTGCGGATCGCGGCGGCGTTGCGACAGTTTTTCGCGGCGCAGGATTTCGTCGAGGTCGACACGGCGGCGTTGGTGCTCTCGCCCGGCAACGAGGCGCATCTTCATGCCTTCGCGACGGAGTTGGTCGCGCCGGCGGCCACGCCCACGCGATTTTATCTGCGGACCTCGCCCGAGTTCGCCTGCAAGAAGCTCCTCGCCGCCGGCGAACGCCGCATCGTCGAGTTCGCCCGCGTCTTCCGCAACCGCGAGCGCGGCGCGCTGCATCATCCCGAGTTCACCATGGTCGAGTGGTATCGGGCCGAGGAGCCGTACGAAATATTGATGGCCGATTGCGCTGCTGTTCTGGCGCTCGCGGCAGAGGCGGCGGGCACGAAGCAATTTTCCTTTCGCGAGCGCGCCATCGATCCATTCGCTGAGCCCGAGCGGCTCACCATGGCGCAGGCGTTTGCGCGCTACGCTGGGATCGATCTCCTCGCAGTGCTGCCGCCGGAGCCTGGCGCTTCGTTTGCCGCCGCCGCGGCGGCCGCCGGCATCCGCACCGCCGCCGACGATAGTTGGGGCGACATCTTCAGCCGTGTGCTGGTTGAAAAAATCGAGCCGCACCTGGGGCAAGGACGGGCGACGGTCCTCTACGAATATCCGGCGGTCCAGTCCCCACTCGCCCGGCCGACGGCGGCCGATCCGCGGCTCGCCGAACGGTTCGAGCTCTATGCCTGCGGGGTGGAGCTGGCAAACGGCTTCGGCGAGCTCACCGATCCCGCCGAGCAGCGCAAGCGGCTGGAGGAACAGATGGCGGAGAAGGAGCGCATCTACGGCGAGCGCTATCCCATCGACGAGGATTTTCTCGCCGCGCTCGCGGTGATGCCGCAAGCCTGCGGAATCGCGCTCGGATTCGATCGGCTGGTCATGCTCGCAACCGGAGCCGCGCACCTCGACGAGGTGATGTGGACGCCGATCCCGACAAGCTGAACCGGAAGGAAGAGGAAACGATGTTGGTGCTTTAACTACCAGCGGCAGACCCGGCGCGGCCCCCATGGCGTGGGACGCCACCAGCAGCCGCCACCTCGGTTCCAGCGGCAGCCGCCCCAAGGACCGCGGTGCCGGCCGAGCCCGCAGCCCTGCCGGACCTGGGTCACGTCGCTCATCTGTTTAGCCAGATGTGAGATCGGGAAAGCCCGAGCTTCAAGGGCCACCGTCGATGTCGCCAAGGCGCCCAGCAGCGCCGCGAGACAAATTTCCTTCCGCATGTCCACACCTTTCTTCATGGGCTTAGTTCAACTCCGCAGCCCGAAACGCTCTCAGGCCCCGTACATCGCTCCCGATGCCGATTTGGTCTCGATTGTTGGCAGTCCCGAATTCCCAACGTTCTCGCGCGAGATTAATACCCCAAAGCGGTTGTGCCCTCCAAGGCATCCGTGAGGCCGCAAGGTCTCAGCGCAAGGCTCGCACGGCATCCGCTGTCACGTCGCCCTTCTCCCCGCCCCAGGTGACGCGCAGATAGTTCGCGAGCGCGGCCGCCTCTGCGTCGCTTAGCTTGTCGGCGAAGCCAGGCATCGCTTGCATGCTGACGATGGGGAAAATTCTCCGCCCCGATGCCATCAAGCATCGCAACGATCAGGTTGCGCGGGTCGGCGAGGCGCAAGGTGCTGTTGTTGCGCATCGCGACCACCGTGTTGGGCATGCCGTTGCCTTCGAGGCCATGGCAGCCAGCGCACAGCGCCACGTAGCTGATCCGCCCCGCGCCGTTTGCGTCCGCGGCGACCTCGGCCGGATCGGGCGCCGCCAAGGACGTCGGCGCGGGCGGGCTGTCGCCAAGAAGATAGGTTGCTACCGCATCGAGATCGGCCGGCGTCAGGTTTCTCGTGCTCAGCATGATTACCGGGTGCATGTCGCCGAAGGCCGAGCCTTGGCGCGCGAGCCCGCGGCCCAGGAAGGCCACTAGCGCCGCAGCCGTCCAGCCGCGCGCCGCGAGCCCCGCGGGCGTGATGTCGGGCGCGGCGACCCGGCCGAGGGCGAAGCCTGTGAACGACCGCGACAGCTCCATCTCGCCCACGATGCCGCGTGGGGTATGGCATTCGCCGCAATGTCCGAGCACGTTCACCAGATAGCGGCCGCGCTGCCACGCCGGCGAGCTCCCCACCGACACCGCAGGAAGGCTGTCGTGCAGGAATAGCAGGTTCCAGCCGGCCATGCCGAGGCGGATGTTGAAAGGAAAATTCAGCTCGGTCCTGCGGTTCGCCACCTTCATGGGCCGCATCTGCATCAAATACGCGTAGATCGCATCGGCATCGGCCCGGGTCATGCCGCGATACGATGTGTAGGGCATTGCCGGATAGAGCTGCTGCCCGTCCCGCCTGACGCCGTCGTGCAGCGCGCGCCAGAAATCGTCCGCGCTCCAACGGCCGATGCCATTGTCGGGATCGGGCGTGATATTGGTGGCGTAGATGGTGCCGTAGCCGCTCGGCATCGGCAGTCCGCCGGCCAACGGCGTCCCGCCTGGCGCGGTATGGCAGGCGGCGCAATCCGCAGCCTCGGCCAGGTATTTCCCCCGCGCGACGACATCAGGAGGCGCGCTCACCACCTGCATCGGGCCGCCAGTTCTGCCGGACAGGAGGTTTCTCATCGCGAATGCGGCCGCGGCAACGGCCGCGATTGCAATGGCGGCGGCGATGAGGAAGGTCCGCCGGCGGCGAACCCTCATGTGCCGTCCCGCGTGAGACCAGGCGTCGTGAGAATCACGTCGCGTACCGCTTGGTAGTAGCGCACGTATCCGGTACAGCGGCAGATGTGCGTCTCCAGCGCTGCGGCCACCGTCGCTTGCACCTCTCCGCGCGGCACCGGCGCGCGCTTGAGCCGCTCGACCAAAACCGTCGCGGCATTGACGAAGCCCGGGGTGCAGTAGCCGCACTGGAAGCTGAACTGATCGAGGAACGCCTGTTGCACCGGCGACAGCGCCACGATCTCACCCCGCTCGTCCGTCTGGGCGGTCCCTTCGATGGTGCGGATGCGCTTGCCATCGAAGAAGCCCGCGCCGGTGATGCAGGTGCGCACCTCCTCGCTTGTCTGATCGTCGCGATCCCAGATCACCACGCAGGCGTGGCAGATTCCGATGCCGCAGCCCAGGCGCGAGCCGGTGAGACCGAGCATCTCGTGCAGCACGTCGATCATCATCAGGCCTTCCGGCACGTCCATCGGGCCGTGCTGCCGGCCGTTGATGGTCACCGTCAGCGGACGGATGGGGATGGTCATGCCAGCACCTCCAGGATCCGATCGGGCGTGACCGGCAGCGTGCGGAAGCGATGACCGGTGGCATGGGCGATGGCGTTCACGATCGCGGCCATGATCGGGATCCCGGCCACTTCGGCCATGCCCTTCGGCGGCTCATTCTTCGAGAGCGGCGGCAACACTTCGGCGGTTTGGTCCCACACCGCCACATCGCTGCCGCGCGGCACATGATAGCGGTTGAAATTCCAGGTGCCATTGCCCGGGCCATCCTCGTAGAGCGGGAGCCATTCGTGCAGCGCCAGGCCGATGCCGGTGGCGGTCGCGCCTTGTATCTGGCCCGACACCAGCTGCGGCACGAGCATGTTGCCGCATTCCACGATGGTATGGTGCCGCAGCAACGCGACTTTTCCGCTTGCGGCGTCGACCGCAAGCTCGGTCAAAGTGCCGACCGCGGTGTTGTAACCGATCATTACGTTGTTGTTCTGGGTCGGCGGAAAGGACACGGCGCGGCGGTCGAGCACCTGGTAGCGATTGGGTGTGCTCGATAGCGCCTGCTTCGCTGCACCCGCGCCGTTGCCGAAACGCACCGACAAGCCGTCCACCAGCGCGTGCACTAGAACGCCGTCTACGACGAAATCTGCCTCGGCCCATTGCCAGCGGTTGAAGCCGTGGACGGCGGCACCGACCACGAGGCCGCGCGCATGCGCTTCGTGCGCCAGCCGCGCCAGCGGCAACGGTTCGCGGCCCTCGACGGTGAGCGATTCGTTACGCCACTGCGCGTCCTCGGGTTTCACCTCCTGTGCGGATCCGCTGCCCCAGATCGCCAAAGCTGCCGGCCACAGTCCGTAGAGATAAACGACGCGTGCCGCCTCCTGCGTCACGTGCGTGAAGTAGTACGCCGAATTGCTGGCGCTCGATGCCGATGCATAGGCCGGGCTCCAGCGCGGGTTCTGCGCCAGGCGGTTCTGATCGGCCTGGCTCATCGTGTGCGGATCGCCGCTCGTTTGCACCGGCAGGTCGGGCCAGTCGGTGACCGCCATGTCGAGTGCATCGGCCGGCCGGCCCAGCCAGCGCGCGCAGGCGACGGCTTGGCTCGAGGAGGCACCGGTGCCGATCTCGGTGCCGCTGTGCGAGAGCGTGACACGACCGTCGAGCGCGAGCTCCACCTTGGCGAGGCTCGCCTCCGCTCCGGTGCCGAAGCGCCGCTGAATGGAGCCGAAGCCGACCCCATAATATTTTCCGGGATGCGCCGCGTCATACGCCTGCTTGCGTGCGGCGCGGCCGGTCCACAGCGGATGCGCCCGTGCCTGCTGCAACACCGCCTCGGCACGTTGGACGCCGAGCGGGACAGCGCCCTGTGCGTTCTTCATTCCCGTTTTCAAGACGTTGCGCAGGCGGAGATCGATCGCATCGATCCCGAGCGCGTCGGCGATCTCGTCGACCATCAGCTCAGTCGCCGTCATGGATTCAAGCGCGCCATATCCGCGCGCCGAGCCGCAGTCGAGCGCGCGCGATGCAATGGCGGTCGCAGCCACGTCGCTCTTGGGAAAATAGTAGACCGACTCGGCCGATGTGGCGCCCACCATGGTCAGAGCAACGGAGCAATTTGCCCTGCCGCCGCCGTTGGCGACGATATTGGCCTGGAACGACTGCATCTGGCCGGTGTTGCGCTCGACCGCCATCGTGTAGCGCATGCCGAACTGGTGCCGCTTCAAGCCGGCCTGGAACTGATCGAACCGATCATTAGCGAGCCGCACCGGCCGGCCGTCGCCATAGAGGGCGGCGATGACGCCGTAGTACGGCATCGGACAGTGATCCTTCGACCCATAACCAACCGTGAAGCATGGATGCAGGAACAGCCGCTTCAAGCCGATGCGACTTCGTTCCAGCATGGTTGCAGCGCCTTCCGCCACTTCCTGCGGCGATTGCGTGGGCACGACAAGGTGCAGATCCTGCTTGTCTGCATCGTACCAGCCGTTCGCATTGTCCGGCTCGAGTGCTGTGGTATCGCCCGACTGTGTCGCGTAATCGCGCGTCAACACCAGCCATTCGGCGGGGGGATGTGCCAGCTCATCAGTAATGGAATTGGCGTAGTACATGCCTTGGGCGTCGATGCCGCCGTCGCGCGCAGGCTTGGGCCAGACGGGCTCGTGGTTATCGAAGGTGGCGGACACCGGCCCCTGCTTCAGACAGGAAAAGACGTCATCGTCGTAAGGCGTCCGACCGCCGACGCGGACAAAACGCGCTGCCCCCCAGGGGTCGCGCCGCAGCGGTCCAGTCACGGCGCCATAGCGAATGACCGCATCGTTGAACTGCAGCTTCTCCCTGGCGAAACGGAAGCGGGCGAACTCGTGGTAGATCAGGATCGCGACGGCCTGACCCAAATAGGCCGGGGTTTTGCCTTGCGGCAGCAGCATGTCCTCGCCATAGAAGTCGGGAAACGCGAGCCGGTCGCGGGCTAGGTCCGCGGCCGTCACCACCGGTCGGGCGCAAGCTCGCGACCAAGCGTCGATAGATCGAAGCCGGCATAGCTGCGATCTGCCTTCGTGGTCCGCAGCGCCAGCGCATGCGACTGCTGTTGCGGCCAATGCGGCATGTCGCGCGCGCGGATATCCCGCGCGAACACCTTGGCCCCCGTAACCTTCGAGGTGCCGTCGATACGATATTTGAGGACATCATCGCGGCCATTCCAATCCGGCCGCGTGAGCAACTGCCCCTCGAACAGGGATGCAAAGGCCTTGCTGCCAAGAGGAGCGAGGTAGACCGCGACACCGCCGATAACGCTCGCCCCGAGAACCTGTCGACGCGAGGGGCGAAAGCCGCTCATGCGGATCCTCCTGCGGTTGTCTCGCTCCGCACAAAACGCTCGGCACCGTACGACGTCAAGCCGCGAAATGACAGCAAGCATCGATCGAACCGGTGTACGCTGGCGCCTCCCGGACGTCTCGCGCTGATCCTGTTCAGAGCGGGATGACTTGTCTTCGATCTGAATCGGTAAAAGGGGAAGAGGAAACAATGTTGGCGCTCTATCACAACGACATGTCGCTTTGCGCGCAAAAGGTGAGGCTGGGTCTTGCCGAGAAAGGCGTCGAATGGGAGAGCCACCACCTCGTCCTACGTGCAGGGGAGCATCAGCAGCCCTGGTACCGCAAGCTTAATCGCCGCGCGGTGGTGCCCACGCTCGTCGATGGCGACAAGGTGGGTCCGGAGTCGAACGTCATTCTCGAATATCTCGAGGAAGCCTATCCCGATCCGAGACTCCTGCCGCAAGACCCTTACGATCGGGCGAGGGTGCGGTTGTGGACCAAGCAGCTCGACGAAGACATTCACGACGCCTCAGCCGCGGTCCTGAGCTTCGGCATTGCCTTTCGGCATCCGTACATCGCGCGCGGCGACCTCGGACAGAAGATGCTGGAAGCGATACCCAATATGTTCAAACGCGAACGCCGGCGCGACGTGATTGAAAAAGGACCGGAGTCGCAGCATTTTATTATTGCGGTCCAACGGATGGTTCTCCTTCTCGACGAGATGGAAGAAGCCCTCGCTGCGCATCAATGGCTCGCCTGCGGCGCCTACACCCTGGCGGATATCGCCTTTACCCCTTACCTCGCGCGCCTCGAACATCTCGGCATCCTCGATATGATCGGCGAGCGAGAACGTGTCGGGGACTGGTACCGCCGTTGCAAAGCGCGGCCGAGCTTTTATGAGTCCATCGTCAAGTGGGAGAACGCCAACTACCTTGACCTGATGCGGCGCCAAGGCGCCGAGGCCTGGCCACGGCTTGAGGCGATCATTCAGGCGCACTGAATCCTAGGGCGGGAGAACATCGGGATGATACCGCACGCGCTGTCGGCCTTCCGGGCCGTGCCCTGCCTGTTGCTCATCGCGAGCGCAACCGGCCTCGCGCAGCCGCTTTCGGCGCAGAGCTTTCCGACGCAGACCATCACCTTCCAAGTTGCTTTCGCCGCCGGCGGCATCGCCGACGTCGTCGCCCGGTTGGTCGGACAAAGGCTCAGCGAACGGCTCGCCCATACGGTGGTGGTGGAGAATCGCGGCGGAGCCGGCGGCAATCTCGCGGCAAAGGCGGTGAGCGGCGCGGCGCCCGATGGCCACACCATCCTCGTCACCACCACCTCGCTCGCGGTCAACGAGACTGCCACCAGGAACAAGGGGTTCTCAGCCGACGACCTGCGCGCGGTCGCCATCGTGGCGTTCAGTCCGGACGTGCTCGCCGTGCATCCCAGCAATCCGGCGAAGGATTTGCGCGAGTTCGTGAAAAGCGGAAAGAGCTTCACCTATGGCAGCGCGGGGGTCGGCACCGGGCCGCATATCGGCGCGGAATACTTTTTCCGCGAGGTCGCCAAGGTTCAAGCCCTGCATGTGCCGTTCACCGGCGGCGCGCCGGCGGTTGCTGCGGCCGTCGGCAACCATGTCGATGCGATCGTGCTGACGCTGCCGACGGTGGTGCCTCCCATCACCCAAGGGCTCCTCCACGGCATCGGGCTCGCGAGCCCGACGCGCAATTCCGCCGTGCCGGACGTGCCGACTTACGGCGAGATGGGATTCCCAAATGTCTATTCCGGCTCGTGGGTCGGTTTCTTCGCGCCGGCGAAGACGCCGGATGCGATCGTCACCAAGCTCAACGCGGAGATCAATGCCATCATGCAGGAGCCGCAGGTGCAGCAAAAGCTCAAGACCATCGGCTTCGATGTGATGATCAAGACAGTCGCCGAGGCGAGCGACTACTTCCGCAGCGAAGTCGCCTCATGGGGTAAGATGATCCGCGCGATCGGCTATTCGAGCGATTGATCACTCATCGCGAGATATGCGGCCAAGTCGGCGGCTGTTGCCGTCGGCTCGTCATGCCCGGGCTTGACCCGGGCATCCATCAAACAAGTCCATTCGAAGCGGATGGATTGCCGGGTCAAGCCCGGCAATGACAGCAACGCGCCTTATCGCGTCACCACGGCATTGAGAAGCGCCGTTCTTCCCTCGCGGGTCGCGGCGAGGGCGCGCGTTAGCGCCGGTGCCAATTCGGCGCGATTTTCGATCCGCTCGCCATGGAAGCCGAAATGGCTGCCCAACTTCTCATAGTCCGGTCCGTCGATGGTCACGCCGTAATGCAGCTCTTTGCTGGCCGAGGCGCCATCGGGATAGTGATGCACGTGGCCCTTGCGCATCGCCTCGTATTTCTTGTTGTTGAGGACGATGATGATGATGGGCAGTTCGTGCCGTTTGGAGGCGCCGAGCGCCTGGATGATGGGGTTGTAAAGAAACGAGCCGTCGCCGACGAGCAGCGCCACCGGCCGCTGCGGCGCCGCAAGCTTGATGCCGAGCGCGGTGCCGATCCCTTGCCCGAGCCCGCCCGAGCCGCGGAAGAAGCTTTGCGGCGTCGTTTGCGGCAGGTGCTGGCGGATCAGTGTGGAATGGGTGATCGTCTCGTCCACGTAGATGGTATCGGCGGGCATGACCTCGGCGAGCGCGCCCAAGAGCGAGAGCGGATCGATCGCGCTTCCGTTCTGCGCCTTCTCCCGTTCGGCGCGAAGCCCGGCGACGTAGTCCTGGTGCTCGCGCGTCCAGCGCTGCCGTCGCGCCTCGATCGCGACGGCGTCGAGCTTCGAGGATTTTGCCGCCGCGGTCAGTAGCGTCAGCGCTTCCGCAATGTCGCCCTCGAGATAAACGTCGGCGTGCAGGTTCTGATAGACCATGTGTTCCTTTAAGGGATGGTCGTGGATGGCCACGATCTTGCCGCGCGTTCAGCGTCGTCCACCGCCTTGTAGCGGCCCACGCCGAGGTAGAGCGGGTGGTCGGTCGGGAAGTTCGCGTAGGAATTGGCCCGCCCGTTGATCACCGGAATGGCGAGAAGATCGGCGAGCTCCTGCAGCGCCGAGAACGCCTTGGGGTCGCGCCCGGCGGTTTCAGTGACGATGACCGGGCTTTTGGCGTTGCGCACGAGCTCCGCAACTTTCTCCACGTCCTGCTGGCGCGGTTGCATTCTCGGCGCCGGCGGCACCTCACGCGCGCTCGCGGGCGGCGTCCAGTCGTGCAGCATGTGCTCGAGCGCCACGTTGAGATAGATCGGGCCTTTCGGCAGGCGCTGCGCCATTTCGCCGGCGCGGATCACACTCTCGTAGAGCGTATACGGGCTGGTCACGGCGCGCGCCCACTTCGCAACCGGCTCGACGAAACGTTCGATGCCGCCGACGCTCAGCCCGCCATACCACTGCTGTTCGATGTCGAGCTCGGGGTCTTCGCCGAGCGTCTGCGATTCACCCGACATGACCACCATCGGCACTTCGTTCTGCAGGGCGCCGTGGATGCCCATGCTTCCCTGCAGCATGCCGACACCGGCATGCAGCAGCACCGCCTGCGGCCGCTCCGTGATCAGCGTGTATCCGGCCGCCATGTTGACCGCCAGCGTCTCGTGCCAGGACTCGATGAAAGTCGGGCCAGCCCTGTTCTCGAGCTTCTGACGCGCCAGCGCCTCCCAAACGGGCGACCATTCCGAGCCGGGCGAGGACATGATGTAGTCGATCTTGAGCTTGCGGAACGCCTCGAGGATCGCCTCGCCGCCGTCCAGATAGTTTTTCATCCTGTCCTCGCTCGTGAATGCGTGGCGCATACGACACGGAATTTGCGCGCTTCGCAAGCGGGAAGCCGCCGTCCGTTTCGCCAGCGCGTGACGGGCGCGCATTGACATTTTGCCGGCCGCGCACCATCAGCGAAACGCGAGACGAGGGCCCGCCAAGCGGGGCCTATCACGAGTGGAACATTGCCATGAGACGCAAACGCAAGCCATTACGCCGAGTCGACGATCTCCTGGCGGCGGGATTGATCTCGCCTGAACGCCGCGCCGGAATCGAAGCGGTGGCCGCGCGCTACGCGCTGGCGCTCACCGCCGACCTCGCCGACCTCGTCGATGCCGCCGAGCGATCCGACCCCATCGCGCGCCAGTTCATTCCCGATGAGGCCGAGCTCGCAAGCCGGCCCGAGGAGAGCGAGGACCCGATCGGCGACGGCGTCCACAGTCCGGTCAAGGGCATCGTGCATCGCTATCCCGACCGGGTGCTGCTCAAGCCGGTCCACGTCTGCGCCGCCTATTGCCGCTTTTGTTTCCGCCGCGAAGTGGTTGGCCGGGAGCGCGCGCTCTCGCGCGCCGAGCTTGACGCCGCGATCGCCTACATTCGCGCGCATTGTGAGATCTGGGAGGTGATCCTCACCGGCGGCGATCCGCTCGTGCTCTCCGCGCGCCGCCTCAAAGAGCTCGTCGCGGCGCTCGCGGCGATTGCACACGTCAAGGTCATCCGCGTGCACAGTCGCGTGCCCGTCGCCGAGCCTTCGCGGGTGACGGCCGCGCTGGCGCGCGCGCTCAGGGCGTCCGGGAAGGCCACCTACGTCGTGCTCCACGCCAACCACGCGCGCGAATTGACGCCGGCGGCGCGGGCGGCCTGTGCGCGCTTAGTCGATGCCGGCATTCCCATGTTGAGCCAGAGCGTACTCTTGCGCGGCATCAACGATGACGCCGCGGCGCTCGGCGAACTGATGCGTGCCTTGGTCGAATGCCGGATCAAACCGTATTACCTCCACCACGGCGATCTCGCGCCCGGCACGGCGCATTGGCGAACGAGCATCGGCGAAGGCCAGGCGTTGATGCGCGCGCTGCGCGGCCGACTCTCCGGCCTCTGCCAGCCGACCTACGTGCTCGACATTCCCGGCGGCCACGGAAAGTCGCCGATTGGGCCGAGTTACCTCGCCGGCGTCGGCGGCAAAAACGGCACCGCGCGCTACGAGGTCGAGGATTTTAACGGCCATCGCCACATCTACCCGCCGGTTGCGGGCGCTGGAAATCCCGGATCGTGACAACGTCCCGGCGGAAGCTTGCTCACCACCAACCGCCGCCGCACCACGTCTCGCAGGTGTTGCGGCGATAAAAATTGTAAAAGACCGCGACCACGCAGCGAGCGTTCCAGTCGCCCGCAACGAGCGCGATCCGCTCGCCCGCCACCCAGCCGAAGCAGGCCGGCGTCCGTGCGGTAAAGCGCGCGCCGTTGATGATGAAATTGCCGCTGTAGGGGGGCTGCACGACCTCAATCACATGCCGCTCGGCCGGCAGATAGAAGCGGGCGGGATAGTGCCGGCGCGGTGTGTAGTCCATGCCGTCCGCCAGGGCCGGCGCGGCTATCGACATGGTCATCGCGAACACCGCGATCGGTTTCAACATGTGAGCTTCCCCTCCCGTTGCAGCGCATCGTCCTGTTCGAGTATTCGGTGCACCCTGGCAGAAACAGCGCCCGACGCTGCGCTTACAGATCGGAAACTACTCCTGTGAACAGTCCCGCATTCGTTGGCCCGGGTTACAATGAAAGCCATAAAGCGCATAGGCCACTGTGTATGGGTCGCCAAATCCACTTCGCCGAACTCTTAGGTCTTTTTCTAAGACAAGAAGCGTCGACTTGTCGACTTCCCAGAAGTCCCTGAGCTCTGGTGGAGCTTCTGAATCGAGTTCGTAGATGACTGCTGCCGGGCGATTTGGGTCCTGTATTAGCTTCCAACTTCCCTTGGTGATAACCCGCGCGTTGGGCATCTTTGCGACTCCGATTCTTTCCAGCACGTATGCCTTCGGAGCGTCAGACTCCGGATCTGCTAACAGGACGAGCGTAACCTTCTGGCGGGGATGTCCATCGCGAGGCAAATGTCCATAGTAGATTCCCACCAGCCCCCGCGCTCCAATAAACTCCTCAGCCGAAGGCTGAGAGGATTCGCCAGGGAGCGTGTACGACTCGGCTTTGGCTGAAGGATTCGCCGTCAAAATGGCGGCAATCATGGAAAAAAGACCGGGGCAAAAAAGGCCGACATATTTGGGCATGGAGGAGCGTCCTCCGGACGTTTTTAGTGGCGGTGCGGGCTTTGGGCGCGAGCAGATGGTATATGAAGCCTCTGGAATGTTACCTTCATTCCACGCGGTACTCGAGAATGTCGCCGGGCTGACATGCAGCACGTCGCAAATCTTCTCCAGCGTTTCGAAGCGTACCCGCTCTAACTCTACCCGATTTTGAGTAGAGACTTCTGCTGTACAGCAGCAATGATCACAGTACACGCCCTAGTCTCGGTCAGGAGCGCCCAGGGGAAAAAGCTTACGATAGGGCCGTGCCTCGTCCACAGCACGTGCGAATGACGGGCGCGCCAACAAGCGATTTCTGTACGCCCGCAGATCGGAGAGCTCGTCCAGGATTGGATGCGCCCAATCTGCATAGAATAGTGATGGGGCGGCCGCGCAGTCGGCCATGCTGAACGTCTCACCGGATGCCCACACGCGGCCCGCCATGCGTTGATTGAGCCAACGGTACGTCGTGTCGAGGAGCGTGCGGCCCTGAGCGACGGTTTGCGCGTCCCTGGCTTCTGGTGGCCGCAACGCATCCTGGACCATCCAGTTCATCGGCGTCATGACGTAATTATCAAAGATGCGATCCATCATCCGCACGTCGAGGGCGAGTTTGGGATCCGCCGGGATCAGCCGCACTGGCCCGGCATGATGAACTGCAAGGTGCTCAATAATAGTGGTCGCTTCGAAGATCGCGGCGCCTTCGTCTTCGAGAACCGGGAACTTCGCAATCGGCCAAAGTTTCTTCAGGGCTTCGAAGTTCTCGGGCGTCGCAGGGCCAAGCCCCCTAAATTCGAACGGGGTCGCGTTCTCGTAGAGGGCGATGAGAGCCTTCTGGGTGTATGACGAGAACGGGTGACCGTAAAGGACAAGCGTCATCGCGGGTTCTCGTCATCGACAGCTTTTTCGATCATCGCGAATTGCAGCTCGGTGCATGTGACAAAGTAAGGGTTTCATGAAAGAGTGGTCCTTTGTTGGCAGATATCGTCCTAAAACTCCAAAGTTGCCGGTTGATAATTTTCCCGACATAGACTCCCGCCCAATGCTGGTAATCTCCATCGTTCTTGAAGCCGCGGTTGCGATTGTGGCAATTCTGGCGGCGCGTAAAGGCAACCCGTACATCTACGGCCTTGCATTTACGTTTGGCGCCTACGTGCTCTATGATCTCGCCCGGCTCTTTGAGTGGGATGTTCAGGGAGGCCTTCTTTCCGGCCTCTTCCTGCTCGCAACCTTAACCGCGCTGATCGCGGTGTGGGGCCTTTACCGAAAGTGAAAGACGATGAACGCCTGGAGGACCTCGGCCATGTCTAAGCTTGCCTGGATTGTCGTATTCGCCGCGCTTTCCGCCGCGCCCGCGGCGGCGCAGAGTGCGATCCCCGACGTGCGAGGCACCTGGAAGGGCGAGAGCGAATCGATCATCCTCGGTCCCGGGAATCCCCATCATGTCGCGCCGTCATCGACCGAGCCGCGGCTCGACAACGTCCCTTTCACCATGACCATAGACAAGCAGGACGGCCGCCGATTCTCCGGCACGTTTTCCTCGGCGCGCGCCAACGACAAGTTCGTCGCCGTGATCTCGCGCAACAACACGATTTTGCTGGTCGACGACGACGGCTATACGGTGGGCTCGATCCTGGCCCCGAACCGCATCGAGCTTTGCTACATGCACCTGTCGCAGGCTACGCGTCTCGCGTCCTGCGCCGAGATGACCAAGCAGCCGTAACCGGGGTCGTCCTCTAAGATCAGCCTTGGGCTCCGGTAGCTATTGGCCTGCCGTCGGATTTCCCTGCGTTCCGGCCACCACTGGTGACCGGTCCGGACGGTTCGGAAAGCGCCAAAATGTGATGGCCGTCACAGCGCGCGCCTTCGCGATGTGAAATGGTGGTCATCAAGGCGAGCTGGACGGTTTCACCAAGCCAAGCCCTTGCCGATCCGGAATACGCCAGAGGGAATAGCTGAATTAAGCCCCGCCTCGTGCGGGGCTCTTTGTTGCTGCCGGCGAGGAACGCCCCTTGCATCGCGCTGCCGTCATGCATGTGCCCTAGGCAGCTCCGGCCGCTTGCGATGCCCCGACAAAGAACTCTTTCCCAACGGCTGGCAGCCGCGCGCGTGGATCTCCGGCAGCGATCCGCACCGTCGACCTCGCCGGAACCAAGTTCCGTTGCGGCAAAATGACCTGACATCTGCAACAAAATATCCGCATTTCGCCGCTCTCACGTGCGAGCCGCGATGTTGTCTCCCCGCGCGCAAGAGCACGGTCCTGAAAACCTGCCCCAGAGTTGATCCGGGGTCGCCACCGGTTTTTGAACTCATCACGCTCTCGTCAGCATGCGCCGATGGGCAACCGGCGTGCCCAGTCATGTCAGAGGGAATGTTTCGTGCGAAAGTCGAACCTGCCATTGCGGATTGGCGGCTGCCTTGCGGCTGTCGCGGGCCTTCTGCTTTCCGGCCCGCAGACATCTCCGGCACTCGCTCAGCACGGCGAAAGCGCGGATCGCATGTTCGTCACGCGGGAAGATGATCGCTCATTCAGGATCGGCCGCGCCGAGTCGGCGGAGGCATTGGTGACGGTTCTGTCCCCGACGACGTTGCGCGTGCGCATCCTCCCGCCGGAGCCCGCAACCTCGAGTGTTCCCGAGTATGTGACGATCAAATCCGACTCGTCCTACCCACCCGTCGACGTGCGCCTCGACGCGCAGCCCGACAAAGTGACGTTCACCACGTCCGCGGCCACCTTGAATCTATCCCTGGAGGATCAGGTTCTTTCGCTTGAGCTGCGCAGTCGCGACAATGTCTTGATCGACGATTGGGAGATCGACGACGGCGAACGTGTCGGCCGCCTCGATTTGCAGAATGGCGAGCGCATCTATGGGTTTGGTGACAAGCGTGCGGCCTTGGACCAGCGCGGCCGGAAGATCGCCATCGTCAATCGCGACGCCTTCGCGAGCGAGTCCAATCAGAGCTACAAGAGCGTGCCCTTTTACGTGAGCAGCGCCGGCTACGGTCTGTTCTTCCACAACTACCGGCCTTCAACCTTCGATATCGGCGCGTCGGTCAAGAACCGGTTGCAGCTCAAGGCGACCGGCGGAGAGATGGATTTCTACGTATTCGTCGGCGGCATGAAGGAGGTCCTCTCGCAATACACCGAGCTGACCGGCCGTCCCGCCATGCTGCCGCTCTGGGCCTTCGGTTACCACCAGGGCAAGGCCAGCTATCGAGGCCGCGAAGGCTTGCAGGTCGCGCAGCAGATGCGGCAGCGCAAGCTGCCGTTCGACGTCATCTACTACGACGCCTTCGACCAGGAGGCCACCAGCAGGGCTTTCATCGATTCGCTGTGGGAGCGCTACCGCGGCAGGCTGACGGTCGGATTTGGAATGCCGATGTTCGGGATCTGGCACGGCAACGACGACTCCGATTTGCTCAACGACCTTGCTGCGCGCGGCTTCCTGATGGTGGATCGCAACAATCGCCCGGCCATCGGCCGAGACGCGTGCGTCGAGGACGTCGAGGACAAGAGCTCGGTGGCGTATTTGGACTATTTCTCGACGCGTGCGGTGGACCATGTCTTTGCCGTCAAATGGAGCGACGCGCTCAAGAATGGCGCGGCCCTTGGCATGGTCGATTTCGGCGAGCTGGACCACGTTCGCAACGCGGATCAGAAGTTCTGGCCCAGCATCGGCATGTCGGTGGCGGAGACGCGCAACCTGTTCGGGCTGGTTTATCCGCTCGCGGTCGTCAACGGCATGGTCGATCGCGTCGGCGGACGAAGCACCGGGATGGTGCGACCCGGTTTTGCGGGAACCCAGCGGCTCGGCTGGACCACGACCGGGGACTCGGTTCCGACCTATGCCAATTTCCGCGCGCACACCCGCGCCATGCTGAACCTGACGCTTTCCGGCTTTTCCAATGTCGGACAGGACATCGGCGGCTGGGACGGAAAGTCACCGGACATTCTCTACGCGCGCTGGTTTGCGGCGGCGACGTTCTATCCTTTCATGTGGTCGCACGGTAAGGACGATCATGAACCGTACTCCCACGGCGACGCGGTCGAGAGTGCGGCTCGCTCGTTCCTGAACCTGCGCTACCGCCTCATTCCCTATCTTTATTCGTTGCACGAGGCGGCGCATGGAACGGGCATCCCAATCTTGCGCCCCTTCGCTTTGCAGGAACCCCAGGATCCAATCGGCGTTCGGATCGACGATCAGTTCTTCGTCGGCGACAACATCCTGGTGGCGCCGGTGTTCAACGACGAAGGCAATCGCAAGCTCTATCTTCCCGAGGGTAGGTGGTACGACTTCTTCGGCGAGCTGCAGCCGGTTCAAGGAGGTGGAAAAATCGACCGGGAGGCCGTTCCGCTCGATCGTCTGCCCGTCTACGTGCGCGCAGGCGCGGTGATCCCGCTTGGACCGGCAATGCAATATACCGGGCAGAAGCCGGTCGATCCGTTGTCCGTCCACGTCTTCGGCTTTGCCCCCCTCGACCTCGCCGGCGAAACAAGGACTAGCGCATTTTCCCTCTACGAGGACGACGGCCTGAGCATCGCCTATCGGAGCGGCGAGTTCCAACGCACCGAGCTGCGCTTGAGCCAGACCGCAGAGGCAGTCCGGTTCGATGTGAGCCTCCAAAACGGGGACGGCAAGTTCCAGAGCGTCGCCAGGCGCGGCTACCGCCTGCACTTCCATGGCATCGACGGCGCGGTGAAGGTGGTCCGGCTCGACGGCCAGGCGATCGCCGAGGCGGACGCCGACAGCGGCGCCGGCGCGCGGGCGGCGTGGTCCAAGAACGAATGGTCGGGCGACGTCTCGGTCTTCGTTCCGCCGTCGGCGCCGCGTGCCTTCACCGTGGAATTCGCAACCGAGCGACGAGGCGATCCGGCCCCGTAGCGATCGGCGATCGGCGGTCTTACGGAATAACTGTGAATGATGTTGCGAGAGATCCGTGAACCGTCATGCACAACGCCTGGACCACCAAAACTTTGCAGTGCCTCGTCGACAATCTCCTGAGCGGTCTCGGCCGAATAGAGCTTTGCGATGGCGCCGTCACGCGCAAAGTCTTCACCATTGTCGACCCTGGAGAATGTTAGTTTCGCGTTCCTCTCCCTCCGCCGACCACCTCCATCCGCCAACCGCGTCACGCGTCGGTCGTTCGTGCTTGGGGTACGAAGCCAAGAAGCTGGAGAGAAACCATGAGAAAGATCATCGCAATCACGCAAGTCACTCTCGACGGCGTCATGCAGGCGCCCGGTGGCCCCGAGGAGGATCCGAGCAACGGGTTCACCCACGGAGGCTGGGCCATGCCGTTCTTGGACGATGGCCTGAACCAGGCCATTGGCGAGACTATCGCCGGTGAGTTCGACATGCTTATGGGGCGGCGGACCTACGAGATCTTCGCCGCCTACTGGCCGAACCAGGGCGACAACCCGATCGCCAAGGCGTTCAACAAGGCGACGAAGTACGTCGTCACGCGCAGCCTCGACCGTCTCGACTGGGAAAAATCGCGGCGTATTGACGGCGACGTAGTTGAGGAGGTCCGCCAGCTTAAGGCATCGGACGGGCCGGCGTTGCATATCTGGGGCAGCAGCGAATTGCTGCAGACGCTGATCGCCGCCGAACTCGTCGACGAGTATCGCATCTGGGTGTTTCCGCTGGTGCTCGGCGAAGGAAAGCGGCTGTTCGAGAACGGTGTGCCGTCGCGTGGCCTCACTCTGGTCGAGGCGCGAAGCACGCCTAGAGGTGTCCTTGTCAACACCTACCATCCGGCCGGCGCTCTTCCGAGAGAGTGAGCTTAGTCGGAAACGCCGTCGGAAGCGGAACTGGTTCGAGACAAGCGGATGCGGCGGCTACCGGCGCAACCTTCTCCGCGCCCTTGCTCAGCGCGTCGAAGTGGACGCGAAAGAAGTTCGCATCATGGGATCGAAGAACGTACTCCTGCGCACGCTCGTCGCCGCTTCAAGCGCAATAATGGCGGGTTTTGACGTTCCCAGTTTTGTACCGAAATGGCGCGCCCTACGGGACTCGAACCCGTGTTACCGCCGTGAAAGGGCGATGTCCTAGACCGCTAGACGAAGGGCGCTTGAGGCGCGGCGACATATAGAGGCGTTTGCGCGGTGCCGCAAGGAAGGGCCGAGCGCGCAAGACCGACGGTGAAAGGCCGGCATAGCGGAGGCTTACCTCACCATTTGCCGGTGTTCGGCATGGAGGCCCACGGCTCCTTCGGCGGCAGCGGGCTGCCCTTCTGCAACAGCTCGATCGAGTGCTTGTCGGGCGAGCGCACGAACGCCATCACCCCGTCGCGCGGCGGACGGTTGATCGTGACCCCGGCCTTCATCAATTTTTCGCACAGCCCGTAAATGTCGTCGACCTCGTAGGCGAGGTGACCGAAATAGCGCGCCTCGCCGTTGTCCTCGCTGTCCCAATTGTAAGTGAGCTCGACCAAAGGGGCGTCGCGGCCGGTACGCTTACTTTCCTCCACCAGCCCTTCGTCCTCAGACGCGGCCAGAAAAACCAGCGTATAGCGGTTTTTCTCGTCGACCCGGCGTCGCACCTCCTTGAGCCCCAGCTTGGTGCAGTAGAAGTCGAGCGCTTGATCGAGGTTGCGCACGCGCAGCATGGTGTGCAGATATCTCATGTGTGACCTCTTTTGCATCGGCTAGTGTCCCGATTCCGAAGTTCGCATCATCGTGCCGCAGCCTCGTTTGCGAACTTCGGAATCGAAGGACACTAGCAACTTATTGATCTAGTGTGGCTTTGGTTCAGAAGTCCGCATTTCGGACTCGCTGCAACAATGATGCGGACTTCTGAACCGCCACACTAGGCATGGAACGGATGCAGCATACATGATCGCGCCGGATCTGGAGACCGCCATCGACGAACTGCAGGACTTGGTGGAGCGCGCGCGCGTCATAGCCCCGTTCACCGGTGCCGGGATTTCCACCGAGTGCGGCATCCCCGATTTCCGCTCGCCCGGCGGGCTCTGGACGAAGAACCGGCCGATCCCGTTCGACGAGTTCCTCGCGGGCCAGGAGATGCGGGACGAGGCGTGGCGGCGGCGATTTGCCATGGACGCGCCATTCTCCGCCGCCCAGCCGGGCCGCGGCCACCTTGCGCTCGCGAGCTTCTACCGCGCCGGCAAGGCGCCCGCCGTAATCACGCAAAACATCGACAACCTGCATCAAAGCTCCGGAATATCAACGGAACACGTCATCGAACTGCACGGCAACAATAGCTATGCTCTATGCCTCGGTTGCGGAAAGCGCTACGAGCTGTCGTGGGTGCGCAGGGAGTTCACCGCCGCCAGCGAACGGGCGCCCGATTGCGAGTGCGGCGGACACATCAAAACGGCGACGATTTCCTTCGGACAGCAGATGCCGGAGCGGGAAATGCGGCGCGCCGAGCAGTTGACGCTTGACTGTGATCTTTTTCTCGCGGTCGGCTCGTCACTGGTCGTGTGGCCGGCCGCTGGATTCCCTCAGCTTGCCAAACGAAACGGCGCTCGATTGGTGATTATCAATCGCGAAGCGACCGAATTCGATGAAATTGCCGATCTGGTGATACGGCAAGACATCGGAACCGTGCTATCTCCTTTCGTCGTCCACTGATTCGGGGCGGCGGTCGAGATTTGCACAGCCATTCCACCTCTTTTGGCGTGCGAATGCATTTTGGCCTTTTCCGTTCGCCGCCGAATGATATCTTCTAGGACGGCCAAGATTCGAAGCGCACACAAGAAGCGCCTGGACTGAGCGGCGGCGTTGGGGCGTCATGACGTCGGACGGAATTGGACCGAAAGGGCCGGGCGGCGCCGAAGCTGCGAGCGTCATCGAGCTCACCGGCGCCATCAAGTGGTTCGATGTCTCCAAGGGTTACGGTTTCATTGTCCCCGACAACGGGATGCCCGACATTCTTCTGCACGTGACCTGCCTGCGGCGCGACGGCTTCCAAGTTGCCTACGAGGGGGCGCGCGTCGTTGTCGAGGTGCTGCAGCGTCCGCGTGGCCTGCAGGCATTCCGTGTTCTCTCGATGGATGATTCGACGGCGGTGCATCCGGCGCAAATGCCGCCGCCGCGCACGCACGTGACGGTAACGCCGACCAGCGCGCTCGAGCGGGCGCAAGTCAAATGGTTCAACCGGTTGCGCGGCTTTGGCTTCCTGACCCGCGGCGAGGGCACGCCCGACATTTTCGTCCACATGGAGACGCTGCGCCGCTTCGGCCTGACCGAACTGCGGCCGGGCCAGTACGTTCTCGTGCGCTTTGGACCGGGGCCCAAGGGCTTGATGGCGGCCGAGGTGCGCCCGGAAGGGGCGCCGGGCGGCCCGGCGTCGCACTGAGTTAAGCCAAGGCCCGCTGTCACACGCCTCCGGGCCCCCCTGGCGGGTCCGAGCGGTCGGCGCAGCGGCGCAAACCCCAAAGCCTTCAGTCTTGCTATCATCGGCGCTCCCCATTGAGATCGTATCCCCATGCGCCGTTGCCTGCTTGTTCTCCTATCCGCCCTCTGCGTCCTTGGTCTCTCGGTCGCGGGAGCCGCCGGGCGGCTTGCGGCGGCCGAACTGCAGCCGCTCGAGATCGCCAGCAAGAGCGGCGTGCATGTTTTTGCGGTGGAACTCGCGTCAACTCCGCAGGAGCAGGCCACGGGACTCATGTTCCGGCGAGAACTCCCCGAAGGGCGGGGGATGCTGTTCGACTTCCACCGCGACCAGCCGACCAGTTTCTGGATGAAGAACACCTACATCCCACTCGACATGATCTTCATCCGCGGTGACGGGCGCATCCTGCGCATCGCCGAGAACACGGTGCCGCTCTCGGAGACGCTCATTCCTTCCGGCGGCCCGGTGCGGGCGGTGCTTGAAGTGATCGCCGGCACCGCCAAAAGGCTCGGCATCGCGCCGGGCGATCGGGTAGGACACCCGATCTTCGACGGGCGCTAGCATCTCACATGCCGCTAAGCTTCGTGCGGTGATGCGGGGTCGGTGCGGCGTCGATTTGGCGCGGATGCGGCGCGGCTTGCTGGCACACGGCGAAGCGTGTATCGAGGCCGCGACGCGATAGCTCCGGGGCATAGCGCAGCCTGGTAGCGCGGGAGTTTTGGGTACTCCAGGTCGCAGGTTCAAATCCTGCTGCCCCGACCATCAATCAGTTAGCTCAAATATCGGGAATGCTCACCTGCCCAGGATTTCATCTCGGGAAGGTTCTGGGCAGGTTGCCCGAGCCTCGCCGCTATGTCGCCACCCAAAGGACTTGCAAAATCTACTGGTCGGCCTCGGCCAGGGCGGCCCAGGGCAAATGGCGAGCAGGCGGCTCATTGAGTCGGGGGCCGAGCCGACACGCCCTCGCTTTGGGTGCAAGATCGCTCCGGCATCTCAGCGGGGAACGCGCCGGCCTATTTCCTTCCTATGGCGCTGGGCCGGTGCTCTCGATGGAAAACTGAGGTGTCGATGAGACCCCGCCGCGCGTGGCCGCGCCTGCGGGGTCTTTCCTTTACCGCGTGCTTACTGGCCAGACCCTAACCTTGCGCCGACAATCGCTACTGCACCGAGAGCAAAGAGCGAGCCAACAACATCACGATCAGACTGCCAAGCAAAGATTGCGCAGAGCACGGACAGCGCGGCGAGTAAAGCAAGGTCGAGCGGTTAATTGGCGTCCATTCCTACCCCCCATTCAAAAGGGGCAGCGACTAGGCTGCCCCCTTTCCTGGTGCGCGAGTCGATGGCCTTGGACCGCGTATGCCGTTCTCCCGCGCGGCAGGTCGGCAGGCCATCTTTCTGGGAACGACCGAGCCGCGCGCTGCCCGAGGGCGAGGCAATGCGCACTACGTCCGCCCAGATTGTCACGGCTACGTTGCG
>VAZM01000052.1:0-1089 GCA_005883135.1 Alphaproteobacteria bacterium | reverse complement strand
CGCTTCGCGGCAGGCGCCCGAGCACGGCTCGACGGCGAGTTCTTGCAGGCCAGACTCGAGGATGAGCGCCGCCACTCTATCGGCGCAGTTGATGCACACGCCGGCGCGGAGCATCCCGCAACCCGTGCAGTTGCAACTCGAGTTGTGAGATGTCAGTCCGAGGCTTTCGTTCATCACGCGAACGTTGGCAGCGACGTGGCGCGCGGTCAATCCGCAGTGAACGGTGGTTTACCCCGCTGGTGCCCAATAACGCTGAGCGCGCCAGCGGCCTCGCCAAGGGTGGCGCGAGGCTATTCAGTACAAATGGATGATGTGCTCGACGCCACTTGCAGAAAGCTGAGGAACAGCGCGATTGCTATGCCCATGATGGCGGCCAAGACGATCAGCAGCCGATCAAACCATGTTTCCTTAAGAAATCCCCGCGCGATGATTATGAACATCAACAGCGCGAAGATGGCGAGCGGGATGTACGGCAACAAGGCACCATCTCAGCGCATCAGCTGTCCTGCCCATGGGCGGCGCGGGGCAAGGGACAGCGACTAGGCTGCCCCTCCCTGGTGCGAGTTGACGGCCTTGAACCGCTAGCTGACTGTCCCGCGCGGCAGGCGGCAGGCCATCTTTCTGGGAGCGACCGAGCCGCGCGCTGCTCGACCGGGAAGATCCCTACCGCGCGGGCCAACGGCCAAGTAGGCCAAGGCCGATGGGCGCTGTCAACGGTTGTTGCGCGCTGCGCGCAGCTAACCGGCTTGACCCACACAATGTGCAAGAAGCAAAAAGCCAGAAACTCACGCCGACCGAGGTTCGGGTTGGCACAATTCAGAGACTTGTGATGAAGCGAAGCAGGGGGCTTATGAGAGGCGGGGCACTCACTGACGAATCGAAGGACGTATCTTCCGCTGCGCCAGCGGCGAGCGCCGACCTGCCGGCGCAGTGTAGCCGAAGCGTCCCTCTGGTGGTCTTCGCGTTCATTGCATTGGCCGTCGCGGAGGTGGTGCTGGTGCTCATGATGCCGGGCATAAATTACGCCGGCGCCGATGGCAAGGCGGCGCAGGCCGAGATCTTGATTACGCTGGAGTTTGCTCGACCGTT
>VAZM01000087.1 GCA_005883135.1 Alphaproteobacteria bacterium | reverse complement strand
TAGTTCCTTGAGCTTTGGCTTGAACACAAGTGTGCTGACTAGGAATGAAATATAGTAAGGGCACCGTAGCACACATGAGCGCGCCGCGACGATAGTCTCCGCTCTACGATCCCTAAAAAGGCTCGCCAGCTTCCGAAGAAGCTTACACGAAGCTTACATGAAGCTTACGCGCCTTCTCGCGGGCTTTTTTTGGCGCAAAGAGAAGCCCCGCTGAAGGGGGGCCATGTCCCAGCAGCTGTTGCTGGTGACGCCGCAGCACGTTTGCGGCTTTGCGCCCGAGAGTGGACAGAAGAATGGCGCGAGGCGCGGGCGCTCCCGCAGCTCGCTTCGCTTACCAGCTGCGCCTGAAGCCGGCCCTGAGGCTCTTCGAGAACTCGCCGGCCGCGGTTTCGCTCACCGAGCCGGTCACGCTGAACGGCCCGCCGAGCAGCTTCTGCTCGGCACTCAGCGTGCGCAGCCATTTGTCGTCGCTGCTCGAAATATCGGCACCGAGCGACACGCTGGTGTCGGTCGGCAGGAAGTTGAAACGCAGCGCCTGGCTGCTGGCCCAGCCGTGGACTTGCCCGCTCGCGTTCGGCAGCGAATGGGTCATCGAGATGCCGTTCTGCCATGTCAGCGCGACATCGTCGCCAAGAGGCACGGACCGGCTCAGCGTCGTGCCGAGCTTGCTTCGCTCCTGCGACGGATCGATTCGCGTCTCGATCGACGTCTGGTCCCAGCCGAGCGGGGCCTGCATGCCCGGCGCGGTGACGGTGGCCCAGGCGACGCCGGTTGACTGATCCGGCACGGCGCCGGCGGTCAACTGGTCCGGCTGGAACGTCGCGGCGGGAATCGCCGGCTTGGTGTAATCGACTCCGACTTTGCCGGACCAGTCGGCCGCGGACGCTTTGTCGGCGGACGGAGGAATGGGGGTGAGCTTTCCGGAGTCGGGTTCCGGCGTCGAGAGGTCGAGCTCCGGCATCGACGGGTCGAGCGGCGCGTCGGCGGAGAGCTCGGCCGGCGCCGCGTCGCTCGAGGGCTCCACCGTCTGCGCGCGTGCCGCGCCCGGCAGCAACGTCAGCGCCAGCGATAGCGCGCAGAGCTGCAGTCCTCGCATTCGATGCATCGGGCCGATCCGCAGGTTCGATTGCTCCCATCGAATCCCATGGCCTTGGCATTTTCTGGGCGAACTTGCCGAACGCGAAGATCGCGCGGCGGGCAGGGACACAATTTCGCGATTGGCGCGATGGTTAACGGCCTGGAGCGGCCCAATGCGTTGAAAATCTTCACGTCGTGCAAAGCCGCTGCGCGCGTGGTGCGGCTTTCGCGCCACACTCAACCATGAAACGCAAGCGAGGGCTCATGCGTTAAGCGCATGGGCAGAGTGTCAACTCTAGCCTTTACCGCTCTCGGCTGCGGAGGAGCGTGGCATGTGGCGTGGAACGCGGCCCCAAGCGCGCGGTATAATGGTGATCACGCTCGTTGCGTGCGCGCTCGCCGTGGCCGAGAGCGGGCGTCGCGGGCTCGGCGATCAGGACGCGTGGGCGATGGACGAGACGACGGGCCGCGCCGGCCCCTCTGGCGACAAGTCCGCGTCGGGTGAACTCGCGCTGAGCGACGAGCAGCGCGGCCGCATTTATGACAGCGTGATGCGCATGCCTGATGCGCCGGTGGCGCAGGCGCCGCCGCCGGCGGTCGCCGACGCGCTGCCCCCGGGCGTGCCGATGCAGGATTTGCCCGCCGCGGTCGCCCGCGACGTTCCGCCCGTGCAGGGGCACAAATTCGTGAAGTTCGACGACCGCATCGTGGTGGTCGATCCTGCGAGCCGCCTGGTCGTGGCGATGATTCCGCGCTACCGCCTGCTGCCGTAGGCTCCCTCCACCGTTTCCCGGATGCGGCGCAGCGCGAAGCGGTGCGCCGCTGATCCGGGATCGCCATAGATCGGAACGGTCCCGGGTCTGCAGCGCACCGTTACGCTTTTCGCTTCACGCTGCGCTGCGCCCGGGACACCAGCGTGGTCGCGCTGGCATCCGCCAAAGCGGCATCTTATCATCGCGACATCGTGCTTTCGCGACATGACGCCGGCACGGACCGCGACCGACAAGGAGGGATTGGCGATGTTGACGTTGTACTACGCCCCGGGGGCCTGCTCGATGGCTGCGCACATCGTGCTGGAGGAGAGCGGCGAGAAGTATCAGCCGCAGCGGGTCGACCTCGCCGGCGGCGAGCAGCGCTCCGAGACCTACCTCAAGATCAACCCGCAGGGCCGCGTGCCGGCGCTGAAGCTCGACGGCGGCGAGCCGCTCGCCGAGAACACCGCCATCCTGCCCTATCTCGGCAAGCGCTTCGGACTGTGGCCGAGCGATCCTCTCGCGGAAGCCAAGGCGCTGTCGCTGATCGGCTTCTTCGCCGCGAGCGTCCACCCCGCGCACGCCCATGTCGGCCGGCCCGAGCGCTACGCCGCGGACCCGGCGGCCTACCCCACGCTCAAGGAAATGGGACTCAAGACCTTCCACGGCTATCTCAAACAGATCGACGCGAGGCTCGCCGGGCGCGAGTGGTTCGGCGACAAATACTCCGTGGTCGATCCCTACGGTTTCGTGTTCTACACCTGGGGCGTGCGCCGCGAGCTACCGATGGCAGAGCTCAAGCACTACACCGCGTTCAAGGACCGCATGGTCGCGCGCCCCGCGGTCAAACGCGTGGTCGAGGACGAGAAGGTCAAGGTCTGAACGCGCCTGCGCGTTGAGACTTTGAGTCGCCCAGAGCACCACAACTCGTCATGCCCGGGCAGAAGCGCGTCGAAGACGCGCGCAAGCGCGCTTATGACCCGGGCATCCATCGAACTGAAAGCGCTTCATCAAGCGGATGGATTGCCGGATCAGGTCCGGCAATGACGCTGAACGCCCTGCGAACTCGCCTTCGAATGTGAGCTGCTTCACCTTCGTTCCAGCACGGCCCTCGTATGCTGGCGAGGTCACCGAGCGATCGGTGATGATGGTAGGTGTCCTACCATCGCCCGCTTGGGCGTTTCCTCCCTCGACTTGGCCTCGCTGGCTCCCGCCGGCGGGGCCCTTTTCGTTAGTGCGTCGAATCAGACTGATTTAGCCCGTTGTCGTTCCCGCGAAAGCGGGAACCCATAACCACCGCCTCTGGAATATGGGTCCCCGCAACGGGGTCCCCGCGATGCAAGCATCGCGGGGTGCCCCTCGCGGGGACGACGTCATGTGGAGCCGGCGTCCAGCCCTAAAAAAATCGCGCGCCGGGCAAGCCGGCGCGCGCCACCTGGCATGTGGTGAATTCTTTAGTCGCGAAGGCTCGGCGCGTCCGGCACCTTCTTCCAGTGCGTCAGGCTTTCGGCGATGATCTTCGTCGACTGCAGGGCCGCCTGGCTCAAGGTCGCGTATTCGACGATCTCGCGCTGCACCCGCGCGGCCTCGCTCTGCAGCGTGTCGCGCAACGTCTGCAGCTCGGTGATGAGCCGGTCGATCTCCTGCACCGAGGTGCCCGCCACGCGCCCTAACAGCTGGTTGATGTTGTTGGCGACGAGCTCGCTGTCGCTCTCCGGCTGGCGGCGAATGCCGACGACGTCACGGCGGACGAATTCGCGGATCTCGCCTTCCACTTCCAGCTCCGGCAACGTATCGACCTCGGCGGACTCACGCGTCTTGAGAAAGCTCATGATGGGTACCCCCGTTCATCGCCCCACCCCGTCGGGTAGAACTCCACAGGTTACTTTCCGCACGAGAATGTGACGACTTCACGGCCAAATAAAATCCGCGCCGTGGCGTTTGCGCGATCCTGCCGCATCGGTAAACGCGGTCGATGCGGCATTTCTCCGGCTCGTCATGCGCGGGCTTGACCCGCGCATCCATCGAAAAAAGTGCTTCATTCGAAGCAGATGGATTGCCGGGTCAAGCCCGGCAATGACGGATTAGGTCGACGCCGACGGCTGTTGGTCTCGACAGCAGCAGAGCGCGCCCGCCGTGCCGCCTGATCGGCGCATGCCTACTTCGCCGCCGCCTTCATCTTGTCGTAGAGGTAGACGTAATCCTGCTTGTCGAGCGGCTTGTGGCAGTTGAAGCAGGCGCCGAGGTTGGCCGCGGTGTTCACCGTCTTGTCCGGTTTGAAAGCCTGGTACTCCCACTCGCCGTTGCGCACGTTATCCGGGTACTCGCTGCCCCACCCTGTGCGCTTCTCCATGATCGCATAGCCGATGAGGTTGCCTTTGAGGAAGCGGCCGTTGGCGTCTTTTTCCGGATTGCCTTGGGCATCGAGCTTGGCGGCGTATTGGCGCATGGTGATCACGGTGCCGCTCGGCAGCGGCTCACCCTTCTTGGCGGCGTCGAGCGCCGCCGCGCTGGCGTAGAACTCGCGGAACTGCTTGTTGTCGGCGCGATCAACCGTGGTGAACAGGACGCCCGCCTCGTGGCTCTCCGGAAAGGCGATCTTGTCTCCGCCGGCGCGCACCGGGGCGGCGATGGCGAGCGCCGCGAGCGCGGCCGCGGCGGACGCGATGATGAGATAGCTGCGGATCGTCATGGTGTCTCCCCCTCTGCTGGCGGCCCGGCGTGCCCTGCGCGCGGTGTCCGCGCCCGGTCCGTTCCAGCATATTTCGAAACCGCGCTCGGCGGTTGTAACATGCCGGTGATGCTTTGCCGCCGACGCCGCCGACCGTCCGCCTGTCTCGAGCCGCCGCATGTCCGCTGATGCCACCTCGCCGCTGACCTTCGCCGTCGGCGACATTCATGGCTGCCTCGACAAGCTCGACCGCCTGCTCGCGGCATGCGAGGCGCATGCCGGCGCGCGCCCGGCGCGCTACGTCTTTCTCGGCGACTATATCGATCGCGGGCCGCACAGCCGCGGCGTGATCGAGCGGCTCATGGCCGAGCAGGCGGCGCGGCCCGGCACCGTCGTGTGCCTGCGCGGCAACCACGAGCAGATGGCGGTCGACGCGCATGCGCGCGCGAGCGCGGTGCCGCTGTGGCTGGCGAACAACGCGCTGAGCACGTTGCGCAATTACGACGGCAGGCGCATCTCGCCGGAGCATCTCGCCTGGCTCGAGGCGCTGCCGTTCTGCCAGGACGACGGGCTGCGCTTCTTCGTGCACGCCGGCATCGACCTGACGGTGCCGCTCGCCGCGCAAGCGCCGGAGGTCATGGTGTGGATGCGCGAGCCGTTCCTGAGCGAGTGCGACGCGGTCGATTGCGGCCGCTTCGTCGTGCACGGCCACACGCCGCTGCCGGCCGGCATCCCCGATCTGCGCCGCCGCCGCGTCAACCTCGACACCGCCGCGGTGATGGGCGGCCCGCTCACCGCCGCGGTGTTCGACGACACGCAGGCGCCGCCGCTGGGATTTTTGACGGATGGCGGCGGGGAGCGGGGATCGCCGGCGGAGACGATTGGGGAGGGCAGCGAGCGGCGGTAGCGACAGTGCACCAAGGAAACGCGCAATCGTGCAAAAGCTTCATCTAAGCTGGAACGCGATCCAAGAGCGTTTAATATCCTACGAATCAATCGTGGCATTCCTGGCCTAGCGCACGCATGCACGACATTCAACGCGACTTGCTCACCTTCGTCGGCAGACATCGCTTTGCGACTATTCTTGCCGATCCGCCGTGGCGATTCACCAATAAGACGGGCAAGATTGCTCCCGAGCATCGGCGGTTGTCGCGCTACGGGACGCTGAGCCTCGATGCGATAATTGCGTTGCCGGTCGAGCAAATCGCGGCGTCGACTGCGCACCTCTATCTGTGGTGCCCGAATGCTCTACTGCCCGAGGGGCTCGCGGTGATGAAGGCGTGGGGCTTCATCTACAAATCCAACATCGTTTGGCACAAGGTGCGCAAGGACGGCGGGTCGGACGGGCGTGGCGTCGGCTTTTATTTCCGCAACGTCACCGAGCTCGTGCTGTTCGGCGTGCGTGGCAAGAACGCGCGCACGCTCGCGCCGGGACGCCGCCAGGTGAATTTGCTCGCGACGCGCAAGCGCGAACACTCGCGCAAGCCGGACGAGCAGTACCAGCTCATCGAGGCGTGCAGCCCGGCACCCTATCTCGAGTTGTTCGCGCGCGGCACGCGCAAGGGATGGAGGACGTGGGGCAACGAGGCCGACGACGGCTACCGCCCGACGTGGAAAACCTACGCCCACCATTCGGCGGTGCGGATGATCGCCGCGGAGTAATGGCGGCCGCGCCGGGCGCGGCTAGGTCTTCTTGCCGAACGGGTTCTGCCCGGGCTGGATTGGCTCCCGCGTCAGGGCGAACGGCGAGGTGGTGGGGCTGCCCTTCTTCTTCTTGTTCCACTCGGCCTTCGGCTTCTTCTTTTCCTTGTTGCTGCGCATCTGACCCTTGGCCATGGCGTTCCTCCCTATTTGGTTTGCCGGCGTGTGCGGAGAATGAATTCAAGCGCTGCCGAGGCATGGATTCAAGCGGCGTCCCCTGGCCGCAGTCGGCACATGCCGGTCAAGCCCATTCCATCAGCGTTGGATTTTTCGACCGCAAAGTGAATTCTCCTATTGACTACATATCGAAGCTTAGCTAGAGGATTCGACAGTCTCGCTCCACCGACCCTTCGATCGGGTTGGCGAAGCAAAGA
>VAZM01000086.1 GCA_005883135.1 Alphaproteobacteria bacterium | reverse complement strand
CCACCGCGGCCGTTGGACGCGCGCCGACGCCGCTTAGCTCGGTGTACGAGCTGTTTCCGGTGTTGCGGGAGCGGCGCCGGCAGACGGCAGGGTCACTGTCGGGGGGCGAGCAGCAGATGCTGGCCATCGCCCGCGCTTTGGTGACAAATCCAAAGCTCCTGCTGCTGGACGAGCCGTCGGCGGGACTCTCCTCGGGCATCGCGCGCACGCTGATCGGGGCGATCAACCGCATCCGCGAAAGCGGCGTGGCCATTCTCCTTGTCGAGCAGAACATGGCAATTGCCCGGGCGATCGGCGAGCGCTGCTGCATGCTCCGTGCCGGCCGGCTCGCTTGGGCCGGCTCGATGCAGGAAGCTATGGCAAGAAACGAAGCCGAACGTGTCTACTTCGGCGCGCATGGGCGCGTTTCATGAAGAGCATTGCAAGAGTTCGTCATGGCCGGACTTGTCCCGGCAATCAGCGTCCTCGGGGATGGATATGACGGTGATCATAATGGTTCCGGCAATGACCTAGGGATGATTTTGTGACACAGTACAGCCAGAGCACGTTTCGGTATTTTTGATCAGCAGCGCCACATGCTCGACCTGCTTCCTCTCCCGGTAAGGCGGGGTGTAACGGGAAAAGGGGGTCCGACCGCGTGTGCGGCGCCGTTGCCTGCGTGCAAAGAACGCAAAGCGTGACGAATGACTGCATTGTTCAGCATTGGTTTCCCTACGGGCATGGAAGGGTTGACCTATCCGATCCCGTTTTCCAATCCCGAGGATCTGGTTCGGATCGCCCAGCACGCGGAAGCGCTGAGTTACCATTCGGTGTGGGGCAACGATCATATGACCACGCAGCACTACGTGCGTGCGGAGTTTCCAGTTCCGCCGCGCTTCTGGGAGCCGCTGGTCACGTACGCGTACCTCGCGGCGCATACAAAGCGGCTGCGCTTCGGCACCGGCGTGCTGGTGCTGCCGATGCGCCGTGACATCGTGGTGATGGCCAAGCAGATCGCCACGCTCGATCATTTCAGCAATGGCCGCGTGGAGATCGGTGTCGGCATCGGCGCCTACCGCGAGGAGTTCGAGGCGCTCAATCCGCAGGCCAGGGTGCATCGCGGGGACATGGTCGTGGAAGGCGTTACGGCGTTGCGACTGCTGTTCTCCCAGCGCGCGGCGTCCTTCGACGGCAAATACTACAAATTCAGGGACGTCGAGCTGTTTCCCAAACCGAAGCAGCAACGCCTGCCGATCTATTTCGGCGGCAACAACCCCGCGCATCTGCGGCGCACGGCCGCCTCGGGCGACGGCTGGATTCCCGCCGCCATGCCGCAGCCTACCTTGCGGCGCATGGTGGCTGAGCTCAGAGAGATGACGGAGGCGTCGAGGCGCAAATTTTCCGAGCTGCAGATCGCGCCGCAGTACATCGTGCATCTCGGCCGCAATCAGGAGCAGGCCGTGGCGCGCTTCCGCCAGAGTCAAATGTTCAAGCACCTCGAATCGCTGAAGAGATCGACGCTGCGCGGTCAGGCTTCGGTCAACCCGGAGGACGTCAATCTGGTCGGCAGCATCGACAGCGTGATTGCACGCGCTATGGCGTTGCGCGAAGCTGGCGTGACGCATTTCCTCGGCTTGTTCTTCGCCGCGAACAGCGTCCCCGAGCTGCTCGATCAGATGCAGATGTTCGCGGAAGAGGTCAGGCCGAAAATCGCATGACCGCCGACATGAAGGTATGAGTCGCAGTAATGGCAGCCGATGCATCGGCGGCGATCGGGCAGCGTTCCCTGGGCGACCCGAGCCTGCTGTTCCCGCTAAAGCCGCCGCTCTTGCGCGGCTGCCCGCGCACCAGCACGGCGGAGATGCAATATCCGCTCGAGATCGACTTCGATTACGCAAAGGTCTCCAGGGACATCTTCCATCAACCGCCGCTATCGGGCCTGCAGCGCTGGGCGCCATTGCTGCCGCCGCTCATGCCGGAGCTGTCGTTGGGCGAGGGCGGTACTGCGCTCGTCTCCAGTCATCGCATCGCGCGCTGGGCTGGCCTCGACGGCCCTATCTGGCTCAAGGACGAAAGCCGCAATCCCACCTGGAGCCACAAGGACCGATTGAACTACTGCATCGTGTCCACGGCCGTGGCAAACGGCGCACGCGGCATCGCCATTGCATCGACCGGAAACCACGGCGCGTCCGCCGCGGCCTACGCGCGGCGCGCCGGCTTGCGCTGCGTTGTCATCTCCACGCCCGACGCGCAGCGCGCCTTCGAGCATTTTCAGACGGCGCTCGGCAGCGACTTCCTGCTGGTATCGCCGGAAGAGCGCTGGCCCACGCTCAACCGCATCGTGGACGCGACCGGCTTCATGCCCGCGAGCAATCTCACCCGCTTCCACACCGGCAATCCGTTCGGGCCGGAAGGCTACAAGACCATTGCCTATGAGATTTTCAGTCAGCTGGGCGGTCGCGTGCCCGGCACCGTCGTCCTGCCGACGGGCTATGGCGAGCTCTTGTTCGGCGTGGCGAAAGGATTTCGCGAACTCAAAAGTTTCGGCCTCTCGAATACGGTCCCGCAAATGCTCTCGGCGGAGCCGGCCGTGCGCGCGCCCCTCGCTCGCGCCATGTCGCGCAACGAGGCGGCGACCGAGGTTAGCGGGCCGCCGTCGCGCGCCGCCGGCATCGCCTGTACCGTGAGCTCTTATCGCGCCGTGATGGCGCTGCGCGGCAGCCAGGGGCGTCCGCTCACGTTTCATGAGGATGTGGTTGCTGAGGCCGCAAGCGAGCTTGCGCACGAGGGGCTGTGGCAGGAATATTCGGGGGTGGCGGGGTTGGCGGCGTTGCACGAGGCGCGGGCGCGCGGCGAAGTCTTTGCCGAGCCGGTCGTGACCGTTCTGACCTCGACTGGATTGAAGGAGATGCCGGCACCCTCGGTCCTATCCCACGCCACGGCTCTGCCATCACTCGACAGCGTCATCGTCTCGCTGCTGCGAGCGTAAGAGCGCATCCCATGCAAATCGGGGTGTCTGTGGACGGGAACGAGCCTCCGTCTTTGTTGCGTGCGCTGACGGAAGCAGCAGAGGGAGCGGGCGCGGCCAATTTGTGGGTTGCTACGCACCTCTTCAATCGCGAGCCGATTGCCTGCGCCACGGCGGTGCTGGCGCAAACCCGCAGGCTCGGCGTCGTCCTGATGGCGATGAGCCCCTATACGGTGCATCCGGTCTACGCCGCTATGGCGGCAGCCACGCTCGACGAGCTTTTTCCCGGCCGCGTGCAACTCTGCTTCGGAGTGGGTGCACCCGGTGCTCTCGAAGCAGTAGGCATAACCGCGCCGCATCCGATGGAGACGTTGCGCGAAGCGATGGCAGTGGCCCGCCTCCTGCTCTCCGGCGAGCCGGTGACGTTTTCGGGCCGGCGCTATCGCGTGTCCGGTCGGCTTGCCATGGGCGCGCATCGGCTGCCCGTTTGGCTCGCCGCTTCCGGACCGCGAATGCTCGAGCTTGCGGGCGAAACAGCCGACGGCGTGGTGATCAGTGCCGGCAGTGCGCCGGCATTCATCGGCTGGTCCCTGCAGAGCGTACGGCGGGGCGAGGAACGCGGCAGACGCGCCGTGCGCAAGGCAGCGCTCGTGGTCTGCTCGGTGGATGCGGATCCGCACCGTGCACACGAGCGCGTGCGGCGGCACCTTGCGTACATCCTGCGCGGCAGCCATCACGCCCGCAACCTGGAGCTTGCTGGAACCCGTCTGGACCGGAGCGCTTTGGCCGAGGCCTTTGCGCAGGAGAACTGGCAGCGGGTCGACGAATTGACCGGCGACGACGTGGTAATGCGTCATTGCGCCAGCGGCACGCCGGAGCAGGCGATGACGATGTTGCAGGCTTATCGCGATGCAGGGCTTGACGAGATCGTGATCTACGGCATGCATGAACGCCAGCAAATTGAGGGCGTGCTCGCCTTGATGCGCCCGCAAGGCGCATCCATCGGGAGATGAAAGCATGGTTGTCAGGCACGACTTGAGAGCAATTGCCGAAAAGCTGCGCAACAAGGTATTCGCTGCGTGCGATCAGGATGCCGACGTCATCATTTCCACCGACCCGACGCATGT
>VAZM01000166.1 GCA_005883135.1 Alphaproteobacteria bacterium | reverse complement strand
CGGTCGGGCCGATCAGCAAAATGTTGGATTTTGCAAGCTCTACGTCGTTGTGCTTGGTCTGGTGGTTGAGCCGCTTGTAGTGGTTGTGGACGGCGACCGAGAGCACCTTCTTGGCGTGATCCTGCCCGATCACATAATCGTCAAGAACTTTGCGTATTTCCTTAGGGGTCGGGATACCGTCGCGCGATTTCACCAGCGAGGACTTGTTCTCCTCGCGGATGATGTCCATGCACAATTCGACGCATTCGTCGCAGATGAATACGGTCGGGCCGGCAATGAGCTTGCGGACCTCGTGCTGGCTCTTGCCGCAGAACGAGCAGTAGAGCGTATTCTTGGAATCGCCGCTGCCGACCTTGCTCATTCCATGTCTCCGGCGGTCCGCTGCCGCAATCGCGCACCGGTCACCATCTGCGCAAGCATAACAAGAGTACCCCTAAGAGTCCGTAGCACGAAAGTCACACTTCTCCTGGGTTTTGTGGCCGTCCCTAGCCAAATCAGTCATATCGAAGCACGGTAGCTTGGCGATAATCAAGATTCTATTAATGATGAAAATTCAGCCCCATGGCGACTTTTTGACCGTTTGGGTGTGTGGAATTTCGACTGGGCGATCAGTTCAAGGCTTGCTGGGCGGTTCCTCCGGACGCTTGTTGATCACCTTGTCGACGATGCCCCACTCCACCGCCATTTCCCCGGTCAGGAAGTAGTCGCGCTCGAGCGCGTCCTCGATCTTCTTGAGCGCTTGGCCGGTGTGCTTGACGTAGATTTCGTTGAGCCGCTTCTTGAGATTCAGGATTTCCTGGGCGTGCAGCATGATATCGGTGGCCTGCCCCTGGAAGCCGCCCGAGGGCTGGTGCAGCATGATTCGGGAATTCGGCAGGGCAAAGCGCATACCCTTGCGTCCGGCGGCAAGCAAGAGCGAGCCCATGGATGCAGCCTGCCCGATGCAAAGCGTGGATACCGCGGGCCGCACGAATTGCATGGTGTCATAGATCGCCAGCCCCGACGTCACCACCCCGCCCGGCGAGTTGATGTACATCGCGATCTCTTTTTTCGGATTGTCTGCCTCGAGAAATAGGAGCTGCGCGACCACGAGCGTGGACATGGCGTCCTCGACCACGCCGCTGATGAAGATGATGCGTTGCTTGAGCAGCCGCGAGAAAAGATCATAGGCCCGCTCGCCACGGTTGGTCTGCTCGACCACCATCGGAACCAGCGTGTTCATGTAGGTATCGTGGGGGTCGCGCATGTTCGACAAGCTCCATCGCTAATGTGACGGCGAAGAAACGCCCGGCAATACTTTCCCCTGCGCTGAGATATACACCCAACCGCCGGCCACAAGCTGCCAGTGCTCCGATCGCGCTAGCCTGCCGCGGGCTTGTCCTCCTCCTCCTCATCATCGCGGAAGAGATCTTCGCGCGTGACTTGCTTTTCGCTGATCGTGGCAAGCTCAAGCAGGAAATCGACGACCTTGTCCTCATAGATGGGAGCGCGCAGCCCGGCCACCGCCTGCGGCGACTTGGCGTAATAGTCCCACACCTGCTGCTCGTGTCCTGGGACTTGGCGCGCGCGATCGAGGATGGCGCGCTTGATCTCCTCCTCGGTAACAGTGATATTGTTTCTATCGCCGATTTCCGCGAGGACGAGCCCTAGCCGCACGCGACGGTCCGCGATGGCGCGATATTCCTCGCGTGCCTCTTCCTCGGTCGTGCCTTCATCGGCGAAGGTCCGGCCCTGCGACTTGAGGTCGCCCTCGACCGCGCTCCAGACGTTCTTGAACTCGTCCTCCGCGAGCGTGGGGGGCAGCGCGAATTTGTGCATCTCGTCGAGCTTATCCAGGAGCTGGCGCTTGACGCGTTGCCGGCTTGCGGCGGTGTGCTCCTGCTGCAGCCGCGCGCGAACTGCCTCCTTGAGCTTGTCGAGCGAATCAAGGCCAAGCGATTTTGCGAAATCATCGTCGAGCGTGACTGTGCCCGGCGCCTCGATCGACTTTGCCGTGACCTCGAATTCCGCCTCCTTGCCGGCAAGCTCGGACTTGGCGTAGGCGGACGGAAAGGTGATCGTCACCAGCCGCTTCTCGCCCATCGTCATGCCGATGAGCTGATCTTCGAAGCCGGGCAGGAAGGTCCGCGAGCCGATGTTCACTCCAACGTCCCCGCCGGTGCCGCCTTCGAAAGGCTTCCCCTCGATGCGGCCGGTGAAATCGATTACCACGCGATCGCCGGTCTCGACCTTCGCCCCCTCATGCTTTGCGACGTAAGGCCTGCTCTGCTCGGCGAGCTTGGCCACCGCCTCGTCCATGTCCGCGTCGGCAACCGGCGCTACCAGCCGCTCCAGCGCGATACCCTTGAAGTCCGCAAGTTCGATCTTGGGCAAAAGCTCGAGCGCCAGCGTGTAGGCAAGGTCGGCTTGGCCGCCCATGAGGTTCTCGACGAGCTTATCGCCCGGCTCCTCCGGGAGCGTGACCTTGGGCTCGGTGGCAAGCTTGAGGCCTCGCTCACTCACGATCTTGCCGTTGAGCTCGCGGATGAGCGCATCGACAGTCTCGGCCATTACGCGTTTGCCATAGATTTTCTTGAGGTGCGTGACCGGGACCTTTCCCGGCCGAAACCCGCGCAGCTGGACCTGGTCTTTTAGCTCGCCGAGACGCTGGGAAACGCGTTGCTCGAGGTCAGCCGCCGGGACCTGGATCTGAAATTCGCGCTTGAGGCCGTCGGAGAGGGTTTCAGTCACTTCCATGGCGGAAATCTATTTGTGCGGCGGTGGCGAACAGATACGTGAGCGAAAGCGTCCGGACCGAGACGCCAGTATGCGAGTGGTGCGGGCGGAGGGATTTGAACCCCCACGACTTTCGTCACGGGAACCTAAATCCCGCGCGTCTGCCAATTCCGCCACGCCCGCGCGGGGCGCCTTGCGCCCACCCATAGCGGGTTTGACCCGCAGCGGTCCACTCCTGTTGTAATTGGAGTTCCTATCGTTTACGCCGCAAGCTCGTCTAGAACCGCGCCGCGGCCGGGCGGCGGGCCGTATAGCACGCCTCCTCCGCGCCATGCACGAGAAAAGAGCCATGTTATCGCGACGCGGCGCAGTGGCGATTCTGGCAGCAGCGGGCGTTCTCTCGTCGGCGCGGGCGCAAGAAATCGGACGAGAGACCGCGCGAGAGAAAACGCAAGAGAAAACGAGCGCTCTCTTGCGAACCTTGCATGCGCGCGCGGCTTCTGCCGCCCCAGGAGGCCGCGGCAACCCCTTACGCTATGAGGGCAGCGCCCCGGGTCCAGTGCTGCGGGTAAGGCAGCGGGAGGAGCTGCGCGTGCGGCTCGTCAACGAGCTTGCCGAGGCAACGACTGTGCATTGGCACGGGCTGCGCCTGCCGAATGCGATGGATGGCGTAGCGCACCTCACGCAGCCGCCTGTCGAGGCGGGTGAAAGCTTCGACTATCGCTTCCGCCCGCCGGACGCCGGCACGTTCTCGTATCACGCGCATTCGGCGGAGCAAGCCGATGCCGGCCTTTACGGGGCGCTCCTCGTGGAAGAGCGTGAGGCCGTGGATGCCGATCGCGACGTGGTGCTCGTGCTCGGCTTGCCCGATGCAGGGGAGCGGTCGCAGCTGCCTGTGCTGAACGGCGTCGTGCAGCCGGATATTCTGGTGCAGCCGGGCGAACGACTACGGCTTCGCATGATCAACGCAGCCGCCGCGCGTGGACTATCCCTGAAGCTTGAGGGACACGCCGCCTGGGTGATGGCGCTTGACGGCCAGCCAGTGGAGCCATTTCTCGCCCGCGAGAGCCGCGTCGGGCTGGCACCCGGCAGTCGCGTGGACCTCTTCGTCGACGCGACCGCAAGTGCCGGTGCTGTAGCTCCGATTCGCAGCGGCATGCGGGATGACACCACAATCGCGCGGCTCGTCTACCAGGGCA
>VAZM01000165.1:8845-13040 GCA_005883135.1 Alphaproteobacteria bacterium | reverse complement strand
GTTGCGCCGGCCGGCGACGCGGAGCTGCAGATCGGCGCCAGCGCCGGGATCAGCATCAACCCCGCGCCATGCGCGCTCGCCATCAGGAACGACCAAAGGACGAGGCCTAAGAGGCCGGTCTGCATTCCGACCCGCACACGCCGCTGATGGCCATAGAGCGCATGCCAGCCCGCCCAGCCGATGAGCACGAGCGCGGCGAGCCGCAGGAGCGCCGTGTGGTCGATGACGAGGCCGAGGGTGAGCACGGCGATGAGCGCCGCCGCAACTGCCGCCGCGTGTCCGAGCGTAATCGGAACGAGCGATAAAAGCACGATGCGCCGATTGCCGCGGTGTAAGCCGAGGGCGACCGCAAAGAGCCAGCCCATCGCCGGGTTGAGACCGTGAAAAAGTCCCAGCCCCGCGAGGGCCAACCACGGCCACACCTCGGTAGACGTTCCGCTCATGCTCGCCGCCGCCGTTTTGGCCGCTCACGGATAGCAATACGAATCCGACGAACAGTCACCTCCTTGCAGCCGGACCTGGTGCGGCCGATGGCCCTTCGGCCAATCGATGAAGAACTTGGGATCGAACGCGATCCCGCCCGCGGGGTTGGCGTCGAGCTTGACCATCCAGCCGTTGATGCCCTCCGGGTAGAACTGCGGGTCGATCGCGCCGTAAAGCGAGTTGGTGAAATAAACGCGACGGCCATCGCGGCTGACCTCGACCATTTGCGGTCCGCCATTGAGCTTGCCGTTCTTCGCCCCCGGGTGGCTCGCGCGCGACACGATCCCGCCAATGCGCACTTTGCCGGTCAGCTTCGGATTGAGCGGGTCCGATACGTCGTATTGCTGCAGGTCGCCGGTGCCCCAGCACGCGACATAGAGGAAGCGATCGTCCATCGACAGATCGATGTCGGTGACAAGCGGCGGAACCGCTTTGAAGCCCTTGAGCACGGGCGGCAGGTCGTCCGCATCCGCCGGCTCGGCCGGGATCGAGATGACTTTCTTCACTGCCCACTTGTTGCCCTCGCGGAACCAGGTCCAGATCGAAGAGGACAGATCCTTGAGGCTGACCACGCAATTGACGAAGCCATGCGCCTTGGTCGGGTCGTGCGCCGGCCTGAGCTCGAACACGAGCTGATATTCCTCGCCGAAGTCGATCTCTTGCAGATGCTTGCGCTTGGTGAAGTCCCAGAAGTGCAGGCGCCTGCCGTATTTGCTGCCGAGCAGAATTTCCGGAACGAGACCGTTCTCGAATGTATCGGGCGTGCCCCACTCGCTGGTGACCATGGTGTCGTAGCCGAGATGCCACCATGCGTCATAGCCGAGCCGCTGCGGTCCGCGGTCGACCTCCCAACGGCCGAGCGGCTCGAACGTCTCCTGATCCATGACGAAGACGCCGCCGGGTGCCTTGCCGTCCTTGTTTCCGAGCGCGGCGACGTAGATGCCTCCAGGTCCGCAATGGACGGTGTGCGGACGGGTATAGCCGGTTTTCTCCGCAAGCTCTTCCGGTTCGATGGTCTTGACGATCTTGGGCGCGCGCGGATCGGGCTTGGTATCGAGAATGTAGATGCGCGAGGAGCGCAGACCGGGGACGACGAGATAGCGCCGCTCCACGTGCGGATGCGGCGCATTCGGGCACAGGCACGACGAGCAGGCGTTCCAACCGAAATGGTGGAATTCGTCGCCGACCTCGGTCGCCGCCACATTGCCGATGATCTTGGAATACGACGACGATTTCGGATCGACGTCGACGATCGCGATACGGTCAGGCGATTTGCGATCCGGATCGAAGGCCGCGACGTAGGCGAGCGTCTCCGGTGGGGCCTTCGCGGCTTGCCGCGGGGAGGGATAGAAGCTCGGATCAGGGGTCCAGGTAGGCATGTCAATTCTCCTCTCGGAAACCGCCACGATTCGGGCGAGCATTGTGCAAGCGGGATGCGGCTGACCGACTCTGCGAGTGGGCGACGACGCGCGTGCGCGCAGCGCCCGCTCGTTGCGCGCGCCGGAAATTGCGCCGGTCGCCTGCATTTGCGGCATTGTAGGCCGAGTGCGCCCCTTGAGTCATACGGCCGATTCCTGTACCCGGTCCGTTCCTGTGCCCATGCCACGCGGCTGGCACACCCCACCGGCCGCCACAGAAGCAACACCGTTCCGAACAGGATACGGGAACGGGAGGGGGAATGCGCGGTGACCCGGCGCCGCATGCGCATTTAATGCATGCGGACGGATTGGCGGAGGGATGGGCAAACCCGTTGACCAATTTCACATTCTGGGGAAGATTACCGGCCGATTCCGGCCGCGCTACGCGAACAGAACGAGCGTTGAATGTCGACTAGGGGGCACGTAGTCGCAGTCACCTGTCTTGCTTTGGAGGCGCGCATCGCCCTCGGTCCGGGCGTCGCGGTGATCTGCAATCACGCCTCCAAGCTCGTCGCCTCGCTCGAGGCGGCGGCCAAGCACGGCGCGGCGGGAATCATCAGCTTCGGCATTGCCGGCGGATTGGCGCCCCACCTCGCGGCGGGCGACTGGGTGGTCGCATCGGGCGTGAGAACGGCGCAGGGGAATTTTCCGAGCGACGGCGGATGGGCGCAGGCACTGCTCGAGGCGCTTCCCGGCGCCGTGCATGCTGAGATCGTCGGAGCGGATGCCCCGGTCGCCGAGCCGGCGGAAAAGCGCCGGCTGCATCTGCGTACCGGCGCCGTCGCCGTCGACACCGAATCGCACGTTGCCGCGCGCATCGCCGCCGCCCATCGCATTCCGTTTGCCGCCTGCCGCGCGGTCATCGATCCGGCTCACAGCGTGCTCCCGCCGGCGGCGGTGTTTGGATTGCGTCACGACGGCACCGCGGACGTGATCGCGGTCTTGCGCTCGCTTGCGCGGCAGCCGAGCCAACTTCCCGCCCTCGCGCGCACCGCGCTTGATGCGCGCGTCGCCGCGGCGGCGTTGCGCCGCGGCCGGCGCCTGTTGGGCGCGGGATTGGCCTTCCCGTATTTCGAAGAGCTCGCGCTCGACGCCAAGCTTGCCGTCGAGATGACCTGAATCCGTCTTACGCCGCTCGCTCGAGCATAGAATAGGGACACGCGGATGAAACGAATCGCGCTCGTCGTCGCGCTCTGCCTCGGCTTGGCGAATTGCGGGCAGGGCCCACAAGGACCAAAGGGAGAGCAAGGCGTCGCCGGTCCGGCCGGCGAGAAGGGCGAGGCGGGACCGCCCGGCCCGGCCGGGCCCCCCGGGCCGAAAGGGGATGCGGGTCCTGCCGGCTCGGCTGGTCCGTCTGCCGCGGCGGCCGCGGCCAGCGGAGTGCGGGTCATGCGCGTGAGTTGCGAGAGCGCGGCCTGCTCGGCAGCTTGTAACCAGGACGAGGTGCTGGTGAGCGCGTATTGCGGCCCGGGCAGGACCGCTGTGACGCTCGTCAATGAACGATCGGTGTCTTGCCCGTCCCGGCGTGCCGCCACGAGCCCGCTGGTCGCGATCTGCGCCAAGATGGAAGCGCAATAGCGCGCGCGTCAGCGCGCCGCTCGTTTGCCGCCGCGAGACGCCTATCGTTTCACGCGATCCATGGTGTAACACGTCGCGACGATCGATCGGCTCGGGCTCGTGCCGTTATGGGCGTAGCACTTCTCCATGCGGTCGGGACCGAGGAGCGTGATGCGGAAATAGCCGTCCATGTCCGCTCCGATGATGGTCTTGTTGTCGCTGGCGATGGCCCATGCGAACGGCTCCTTGTTGTCGGCGACGGCCGAAGAGGAGCGTCCCCAAGCAAGCCGGCCCTCTTGCCCTTCCACCGTGTGGGTCGCCTCGATGTCGCGCACGCGCGGCGGATCGGCGGTGGTTTGCGATCCGGGGTGATGCTCATGGGTGCCGAAGACGATCGACTTGCCTTTTCCCGACCACGTGCCCTTGAAATCGGGAATTGCGTCTTGTGCGCGCGCGGATGTCGTCGCCGCGCCAAGCAGCGCCAATGTAAAGACGAGATGTCGCATCGTTTCCTCACCTGCTGATGACCGTTGGAGACGTCCCAGTGAAAGTGCCGGCTATTATCCTTCAGGTGTCGCTTTCGCAAGCGCCCCATACTCCTGACGACCCGTGCTAATTTTGCCGCGACCGACCTCCTCACTGTAGTCGGGTGTGCGCTGCGAGGGAGCAAGCCATGCGTCTGCAGGGCAAAGTGGCGATCGTGACGGGCGCCGGCGGCGGCATCGGGGCGGCAATCT
>VAZM01000165.1:8231-8753 GCA_005883135.1 Alphaproteobacteria bacterium | reverse complement strand
CGCGTCGAGACGCTGGCCGCCGACGTCGCCGAAGAGGCGAGCGCCGAGGCGGCGGTCGCGTGCGCGCAGCGCGAGTTCGGCGGGCTCGACGTGCTAGTGTCGAACGCGGTGCGCGACCTGCCGCTCGCGCCAGTGACCCGCCTTACGCTCGCCGACTGGCGACGCACCATGGCGGTCAATCTCGATGCCGCTTTCCTATTCTGCAAGCATGCCATTCCGGCCATGGAAGCGCGCGGCGGCGGAAGCATCATCTTGATTGCCTCGCAGCTGGGACGGGTCGCGCGCGCCGGGCGGCCCTGGTACTGCGCCGCCAAGGGCGCGCTGATCCAACTGGCCAAGGCGATGGCGCTCGACCACGCCGGGCAGAATATTCGCGTCAACAGCCTGTCGCCGGGACCGGTGGAGACCGCGCGCTACCTGCGCAATTTCGAGACGCTCGACGCCGCGCGCGCCTCGCATCATACGCTTGTCGGCCGGCTCGGCTCGCCGGAGGAGATCGCCGCGGGTGCGGTCTATCTCGCC
>VAZM01000165.1:3933-8219 GCA_005883135.1 Alphaproteobacteria bacterium | reverse complement strand
TGACCGGGGCCGATCTCCTGATCGACGGCGGCTACACCGCGATCTGAGCGCCTATTCGCGTATCGCGATCAACTCGGCAGTCGCCGTCCGGAAGCAAAAGCGCAGCGGAGTTGGTTAGGCGCCACACCGCGGCGCGCGTGAGGGTCAGTGGGCGGCTTGGCTTAGCACGATTGACACACCAACCGATTTGCGTTCACTTTCTTTCGAGAGAGCAAGGCATGGGAATACTTCATTTATTCTTTGGCTTTAGCGGCCGCATCAATCGCGGCAAGTATTGGTTGACGCTGGTGATTTGGCTACTGATTTGGATCGTCGCCATCATCGCGTTTGTGCTGGGCGGTCTCGCGATTTTCGATAGAAATTTGCAGGATGGTTCGCTGCCGAGCCCGGAAGATTTCGACGCATTTTGGCGTATGGTCCGCGATTACGGCGCTCTATCCGTCATTATTCTCGTGTTCATGATTGTGAGTTGGGTTTCCGCGCTCGCGATCGGTGTCAAGCGGCTGCACGACCGGGACCGGAGCGGGTGGTGGATCGTTTTGTTTTACTTCGGGCCTGCGGTTCTCCAAGCTGCGCAACACTCCGCGGAAAGCGGAACGCTCGCGTCAATACTCCTCGGCCTCGGCGCGTTTGCGGTTTCTATTTGGGCATTGGTGGAGCTCGGATTCCTGCGCGGGACGCGCGGTCCCAATCGGTTTGGTGCCGATCCGTTGGCGCGCGAAGTTGCGCTAGCGGCGTGAAGCACCCCCGAGAGCGGCCGCTACAAGCCTTTTGGATTTCCCTTTAGAATTTGATAGCGCGTGCCCGATCCCTTTTCGTCATACATGGTTGCCGTGTCGCCGGCGACTTCGAGCTTGTAGCACTCGGGCTTATCGTCGTCGGGGTACTTGAAGCAGATCACCTCGCCGACGAGCATCCAATTCCCCGTCGAAATCTCGCTGCCCAACATCGATTTTGCCGTTCCGTCGGGCGCATAATATTCAATCAGCGCTTGCCCATCTTCGGTGCCGCTGATCGAATTACCGACCAGCTTGTTCCAGGCGGCGAGGCCGACGAGCTTCTGCTCGGCTGCGCCAGACGGGGCCGGCGCGGGAGCTGCAGCCGGCGCGTTGGAATCGGCCTGGGCAATTTTTGTCGCCGTACCGCTCTCCGCCCGGACGCAAATGCCAGCCGAGGCAATCAGTACCAGTGCCGCGCACACAAGCGTTCGCATTATTTCCCTCCTCATTGAGATCTGAAATGAACCGATGACGACTACACTTTAGGCGGGACGTCCGACACTGACCGCGCAACCGACCCTCGGCGGCTACACCATCGATATGCACAAATCCGAGTTCTTGGAAGTCGCGGGCGTCACATCGACTTCTGAAATTTGAGCACGAATTCATCGACTGCGCGGCCGCTCGGAGGTTGAATCGAGAAGTCACGCGGGTCCTCAGGGTGGCGCCAGAAATCACCTTCGGCGACAAGCTTGAATCCAGCCGCTTCGATTTCGCGGCGCAACGCGCTCTCCTCGATGCGGTGGAAGGTCTTGCCGACCGAGACGCCGTCGCCGGCCCTTGCGGAATGGTCGGCGATGACAAGCAACCCGCCCGGCCTGAGCGCGGCGTAGAGCTTGCGATTCATCTCCGCGCGATCGACGTTCATGTAGGTCGTGTCGTGGTAGAAAAAGAGAAATGTGATGAGATCTAAGTCGCGCACGTCGTTGGGCAGCGGATCGTCGAACGGTCGAATCAAGCTGACGATATTCTTGCCGGCTGGCGTTTTTAGTCGCGCTTCGAACCGGGTCTTCGCGCGCTCGCCCAGGTCCGCGGGATTTTGCGCGTAGACGACCCCGGTCGGGGCAACCGCGCGGGCCATCAGTTCGGTGCTGTACCCGCCGCCTGCGCCCATATCCAGCACCTTCATGCCCGGACGAACGCCGGTGAAGGCTAGCAGTTTGACAGGGTCTCGCCGCTTGTCGGCCTGCAGGTCGGCATCGGTCCGGTCGGGCGCAGCAATGATTGCGGAGTAATCCGGGATACGCTCTTGCGCCGGCGCTATGGTCACGGAAATGCACGCTGAGGCTACGGCGGCAAAGGTCATAAACCGGAGAGGTTTTCTAATTGCGGCTTGTCCAATCATGTCGGTCTTCCTCGTCTATCGTCGGTCGCGCAGTCGGATCATGGCAGCTAGCGTCATGTAATGGAAACTTTGATCGTGTATCTTCAATTTTGCGAGCGGACAAGCGCAACCGGGACGATTGGGCAATTTTCTACCTGTCGCTTTGAAACTTCGTCCATTTGGGTCGCATCAAGCGCAGCAATTTTTTGGATCGACACCGATCCTGCTCATTTACTCACCGCCTCGCGTTCGCAAGAGTACCTCAGGCGGCATGGGTGAGGTGGAGGGGGCTCGCATAGGAGACCACGCATTCTGTGCAACGTTGCGGCCAAATCAAAGTGCTAATCTCGATCAAGTTGGTCTGCGATCAGATCAGATGGAGGCATGTCATGACGCAGTCGTTTTACACGACCATGACGAGACGCCGCTTCCTCAGCACGAGCGCGGCCGCCCTCGCCGCAAATGCAGTGTCGTCCGGCGCGCCGGCGCAGGGCGCGAAGTTTCGCAGATGGGAGATTTCCGATCCAGGAATGCCGCCGCGCATCCTCGACAGCTACAAGAAGGGGATACGTGAAATGCTGAACCGACCGGCAACGGACCCCCGCAACTGGTACCGCAACGCTTTCATCCATATCTTTGACTGCCCGCACCAGAACTGGTGGTTTCTCGCCTGGCACCGCGCCTATATCGGATGGTTGGAGGCGACCATCCGTGAGTTCAGCGGCGACACGCAGTTCGCCCTGCCGTACTGGGACTGGACCAAGACGCCGCGGGTGCCGGTGGCGATGTTCGACGACGTGCTCGATCCCAACAACGCTGCCTTCATCCCCACCTTCCAGCAATTCAACGCGCAGTTCGATGCCCCCGTCACCGCGCTTTGGGCGACGTTCTCTCAGGAGCAGAAGGACGTGCTGGCGCAACGGGGCCTGAGCAGCACAGCGGATTTTTGGAGTGCCGTGGCCGCCGCTCCGGCGGGCATGTTCTTCGAGCAGCCGGCGGCGCGCGGCCTAAGTCGCGTTAGCCCCGATCTCGATCGAACCACACAGGGGACGGTTTCGCTTCCCACCATCAGGAGCGCATTGCGAACGGCAAACTTTGCCGGAAGTGAAAGTGGAACGGACGCTGCCGGGTTCGCCAGTGCGAAGGCATCAAGCCACAACGACCAAAGCCGGGAAGGCATCTTGGAGAGCCAGCCGCATGACAACGTGCACGGCGCCATGGGAGGTCCGGCAGGAAATGCCTTCATGGTGTCCTTCCTGTCCCCGGTGGACCCGATCTTCTTCCTGCATCATGGCAACCTCGATCGGCTGTGGGACGTGTGGACCCGTAGGCAAGCCGCGCTGGGACGTCCGACCCTGCCGCAAGGAGCGGATCTCACGGCGTGGTCGAGCGAGCAGTTCTTGTTCTTCAGCGATCCAAACGGCCAGCCGGTAGCGAAGACCAGCGCGGGCGACTACACCGCCATGAGCGTCTTCGATTACGACTATTCACCCGGCTCGGGCGAGGATCAGGTGCCGGCGGCCGGCCCCGCGGTGGCGGCGTTGCCGGTGACGCAAGCGTTCAGCGCGCAGATCACCTCTGCAACGATCGGCGCCAGCGCCCCCGCGGGCGGCGTGGTGCAGGTGCCCGCGGCCGCGCTCGCGCCTTCGGCGCCGCAGGCCCCGCCGCGCGTTGCCGAGGTCACGTTGAACATCGGACCCACCGATCAGGGCCGTCGCTTCCGGGTCCTGGTCTCGCCAGAGGGCGGCGCCCCGATCGAGGCGGGAGGGATCACGATATTCAGCCATCACGTGCATGGCCCCACAACGTTCACCGTGCCGCTGCCGGAAAATCTCGTCGTTACCGCTGCCGCGCCCGCGGCGAACGTTCCCCTCGACATCCGCGTCGTCCCGCTCGAACCGGCGCCCGGCGCGGCCCCTAGCACGCGTTTTCGCGCGACGGCGACGTCGCCCCAGGTCGCCAAAATTACCGTGCGGACGAACTGACGATCGATGCGGCAGTACCTATTGATCGCGGCACTGGCGGTGGGCGTTCTTCCATCCTGGATGGACATGCTGGTCGCCGAGGACTCGGCGATGATTGAACTTGCCGCCCCGCGTCAGGCCGGCCGCGGCGACTCCGTCGAGCTCCAGATCACGACTGGGCCGCTGCCGCGCGGCGCCCGGCTCACGCTGTCGACCGAG
>VAZM01000165.1:0-3920 GCA_005883135.1 Alphaproteobacteria bacterium | reverse complement strand
CCGAGGGAGGTGAAGGCCTGGGCGCGGTGACGCCTTACCCGCCGGGCCGCCAGTCCAATACCGCCACGGTGCCGGTCCCACGATCCGCCATTGTCGACGGACGCCTGCGGCTGCGCCTGCAGGTGTTGGAGCCGGGCGCGCCAGCGCGCGCGCCTCGGCCCAGCGAGGTTCAACGTGTCGAGCTTGTCGTGGCGCCTCGCAGCGAATGATTTCCCACACCGAGGCGAATGTAGCGCGTCCGTCCTTGAGGTCCCGGATGCCTCAGACGGCAAAGTGCTTGGCTGCAGCCCAGTCCGGCTCGACCATGCCGATCAAACCGATTGCGTATGACCGGGCGAAATCACCCGTCAATACGACGGAACGCAATAGGTGATGATGCAAATTCCGCTGTACCGTTCGCAGCGGAGAAGGGCCTGCCACTTGGCATCAGCAGCAAAGAAGGCGCGACCGTAAGCAACCGAGCGCGGGCCGACAGCTTGGCAAACGAAATTCATGGCCGAGGCCTCGGAGGAAGCAACCCCAAGCACCGCGGCGCCGAATACGAGCGAAGCTAGAATTTTACCCATACCCAACCTCCCATTGAATACCTTTCCAGCGCTTGAGCCCTGCCAGCGCGGTGCGGCTCTTTTGTGACCGCCGGCCGGCCGCGGCGCCTTACCCGCAGGGGCCGCCGGTCCAATACGGCCACCGTGCCGATCCCACGATCCGCCATTGCCGACGGACGCCTGCGGCTGCGCCTGCAGGTGTTGGAGCCGGCAAGAACGGCGAATCTGACCCTTGGCTGGCTTTCCTGAATACTGCGATCATTTCTCGCCGCATACATCCGACCAAGTCAAATCGGGAACGGGAGCCGCGCCATGCCAAGACGAGAAATTCTCGACCGCATCCAGAAATACGTCGACCCATTCCGCGTGGCCACGGGCAATGGCTTTCGCCTGAACAGCGTCGATCCGGCAGACACTTGCGGCCTGCAGCTGGGCAAGGGCGAGGCGGCCGAGCTGCTCGCTCGCGGCACCCAGTGGCTCGCTGAGGAGCAGGACATGCTGTACGCGCAGGACCGTTGGTCTCTGCTGCTGGTATTTCAGGCGATGGACGCGGCGGGCAAGGACGGCACGATTAAGCATGTCATGTCAGGCGTCAATCCGCAGGGATGCCAGGTTTTCTCGTTCAAGCAGCCATCCCGGGAGGACCTCGACCACGACTTTATGTGGCGCTACGTCAAGTGCCTGCCCGAACGCGGGCGCATCGGCATCTTCAATCGCTCGTACTACGAAGAGGTCTTGGTCGTGCGCGTGCATCCCGAGGTGCTGGAACGTCAGCGGCTGCCCGCGGCGGACGTCGGCAAGAAAATTTGGGATCAGCGGCTCGCCGACATCGCGCATTTCGAGGATTACCTGACCCGACAGGGAACGATCATCCTCAAGTTCTTTTTGCATCTGTCGCGCGAGGAGCAGAAGAAGCGCTTCATGCAGCGACTGGACCGACCGCACAAGCACTGGAAATTCTCTGCCGCCGATATCCGAGAGCGAGGCTTCTGGGCCGACTACATGCACGCCTTCGAGGAAGCGATCCGCGCCACCGCGTCGCCGCGAGCACCCTGGTTCGTCGTGCCGGCGGACAATAAGTGGTTTACCCGGCTCATAGTCGCAGCCGCGATTGTGGAAACGGTGGAGAAGCTTGACCTGAGCTACCCGAAGATCGATGCCGCAAAGAAGAAAGAGCTGGCGGCGGCGCGGGCGGCGCTCGCCCGCGAGAAGTAGCTCGATGAGCGAAAGCTCGATCGCCCTCATGCTGAGGAGCCGCACGAAGTGCGGCGTCTCGAAGCATGAGGCCGCCCTCATCCTTCGAGACGCCGCGTACGCACGTTGGGTGAACGAGGGCTACATCTTTCAGCGCGGCTCCTCAGGACGAGGGCAGCGCTTCCAGCGATGTGCGAGGCTAACTGTTCACGCTCCCGCCTCCACGGCGGTGACGAGGCTGCGCAAGGAGCCTGATGAGCGAATGAATAGCTTCTCCGCCTCCACGACGAGGAAAAACACCAAGCCTGCCACGATAAGCCATGGCCAGACCCAAAGCGGGATGGCTTCGTTGTCGAAAAGTCGTTGTAGCGGCGGCGCATAAGTGAACAGGAGCTGCAGCACCACGACCGCGCCGATGCCGAGTGGCAGGTACTTGTTGCCGAGATGTGCCGTGAATGAGACCGAGTTGTCCAGCAGGTAGCGGCTGTTGAGCAAATAAAACACCTGGCCGATGGTGATCATGTTGACTGCGACGGTTCGGGCAATCTGGTCCGAGGCGCCCTGCGACTTCATCCAGAAGAACGCCCACAGCGTGACAGCGAGCAGCGCCAAGCCGACGAAGACCACGCGCCAGATGCCGAAGCCGGTGAGGATCGGACGGTCGACCGCGCGCGGCGGCCGATTCATCACGTCCAGCTCGTGTGGTTCGAACGAGATGACCAGGCCGAGCGCCACGGAGGTCACCATGTTGACCCACAGCACCTGCGGCGCAGTGATCGGCATGGTGAAGCCGAAGAAGATCGCTACCATGATGACCAGCGCCTGGGCGACGTTGGTCGGCAACATGAAGAGGATCGCCTTTTCAATGTTGTTATAGACGGTGCGCCCTTCCTTCACCGCAGCCGAGATCGAGGCGAAGTTATCGTCGGTTAGGATCATTCCGGCCGCTTCCTTGGTGACCTCGGTGCCCTTGATCCCCATCGCCACGCCGATGTCGGCCTTCTTTAACGCCGGGGCATCGTTCACTCCATCGCCCGTCATCGCTACGATCTGCCTGTTGGCCTGGATCGCTTTCACCAGGCGCAGCTTGTGCTCGGGGCTCGCGCGCGCGAATACGTCGATTGTCCGCACCTTCTCCTGCAGCGCTGCCTCGTTCATGTCCTCGATCTCGGCGCCGGAGAGCGCCGTCTTCCCATCGCCGATGTCGAGCATCTTGGCGATGGCCGCGGCCGTGATCTTGTGATCTCCGGTAATCATCGTCACACGGATGCCGCCGCCATGACATTCCTTGACCGCCTCGATCGCCTCCTTGCGCGGCGGGTCGAGCAGGCCGATCAGGCCCAGGAGAACGAGATTTCTCGGCAGGTCGCCGGGAGTGAGGCCGCCCGCCTTGACGCCGGGACTCTCGAGCCAAGCGAGCCCAAGCACGCGCTCGCCCTGTCCGGCGAGCTTATCGGAGGCGCTCATAAAGTGTGCCCGATCGATCGCCTTGCGCTCACCGCCGGCGGTCTGCTGTCGGTCGCAATGCTCAAGGATGACTTCGGGCGCGCCCTTGACGAAGAGGAGTTCCTTGCCGTCCGCGGGCTTGTGCAGTGTGGCCATGAACTTGTGCTCCGACTCGAACGGGATGGCGTCGATGCGCGGGAGACGCGCCACTTCCGATCGCCGTTCCATCCCGAGCTTGGTCGCGAGCGGATAGAGCGCCCCCTCGGTCGGGTCGCCTTCGACCTTCCAAACGCCGTCTTGCTCAAACAGCTCCGCATCGTTGCAGAGCATGGATACGCGCCCCATGAGCTCGAGCACCGGCTCCCTCCCCGCGGGCTTTCCGTCCCGCGTGATCTCACCCTCCGGGGCATAACCATTGCCGTTGATCTTATAAATCGACTCGGCGGTGACGGCGGACACCGCCATCATTTCCATCAAGGTCAAGGTGCCGGTCTTGTCTGAGCAGATGCGCGATACCGAGCCCAGCGTCTCCACCGCCGGCAGCCGGCGAATGATGGCGTTGCGTTGGGCCATGCGCTGCACCCCGATCGCGAGCGTGATGGTGATGATCGCCGGCAGACCCTCGGGAATGACCGATACTGCGATGCCGACCACCGCCTGGAACAGCTCCACGAAATCCATGCCCGTCACCCATTTGCCGTAGGCGAACACGAGCGCACCAACGACGGCGATGAC
>VAZM01000051.1 GCA_005883135.1 Alphaproteobacteria bacterium | reverse complement strand
CAGTGCTTCGATCGCGCGGCAGAGCATTTGATATTGCGCTGGAACGATGCTGTCGCTGGAAATCTCCCAACTGCGCAGCATATCGCGCGACAGGCCGGCATGATTGGCGAGATCATCGCGTGTGAGACCAGCCAAGGCAGGGCCAGCACGAAACAAGTTTCCTGTGACCTTTGGTAGCGACATAGTGAGGTTTCATTGATCGAATGAAAAACATCAATATGACAAACTTTTTACTGCTCGCAGTAAGTCCGGTAGCGCGAAAGTAGCCGTTGACGCGCTGGCGGCGGCATACAAGTCGAAAGATGTGTTCGAACACATCCGTGCGCCGCTATCGCGCGGCTATGAATATCTGGACATGCCCGAAGTTGCCGGCGAATCCGAGAGGGGGACGCGCTAGTCTATTCGTGGTCCGGAGGCGCATCGAACAAAACAAAGACTTCTTTGACCATGTGTGGGAACTACAACCGAAATTCATGGCGATCTTCGGCCGGGACACGGAGAATATCTTTCTGCTCGTGCATAAGGCCAGAAGAGATATCGAAGTGGCATGTGAGATACTCGAATGGATGAAGGAGCCCGAACGCGTCCCTGGGGATCGGGAACTATGGGTGCAACTGCGGCGCGACATCTGGAGCGGTACGGGTGCGACGGCGAAGGAGGGCGATAGGGTGGGCGAGAAGTTGGAAGTTTTTCGAACACGAATTGAGGCACTCTGCCGGCCGATCGTTGATCGGGAATTAAGCCGCACCGCACGGCGGACTTTCTTTTGGGCTCGGCGGAATTCTTCCGCAAGCTGAAGCAAGCCATCGGGGGGCGGTTAGCTGCGACAAAAATAGGCCCCGCGCCGCCCTTGGCGTGGCCGTGGGCGCGTGGGGAACGCCCTTCAGCGGCCTGTAAAGCGGATCCGGACTCAAGTTGAAGGGCTCAAAATAATCTATTTGCGTCAAAGGCGCTTCTGCGCCCGCATATTTGCGCAACAAATTGATGCAGCGAAAGATTGCGACAACTCTCGAAGCTAAGACCGTGGCCGCCATCGCTGGGCGCTGTAGGAAGACGCATTGTCGGGAGCAAACGTTGCGCCTTCGGCCTCGAGCACATCGGCTTAAAGCTTCTTGAAGAATTACATCTTAATCCCCAAGCATGAGGACTATTCGAACTTTCGACCGAACTTTGGCTTTGCAATGCAAGCAGGCGCGCACCAGCGGCGAGCAAATTACTGTGCATTATGAAACGCCGGGCGGGTGGGACCGTGTGACCGGCGTCATACAATCGGTGCAAAGGCGTCAAGCTCGTCCGCTCAAACCCTTCTGGGAGATCACGCTCGTCGAGCGGAGAGGGTGAGTCCCCGCGCAGTACGCGCGGGCGCGCGCCGCTCAAGATCAACGCTCATCATCACGACGCCCCGCGCTGCCTTACCGTAACCGCTGGCGCGCTCAGCGGATGCTTCAGGCATTGAGATTAGCGGCAGGCCAAGAAGGGTTCCCAGCGGGTTCCCAGGAGCCGCAATGGAGGGCAAGCCGCCCTCCTGAAAATCCTAACTAAGTTATTGAAATCGTTGGTGGAGGCCACGCCCGGAATTGAACCGGGGTACACGGTTTTGCAGACCGTTGCGTAACCACTCCGCCACGTGGCCAAGTCTTTGATATTGTTAGGGATGGGCTGACGGTGCCACCCCCGTTTGCTACCGCTTTGCTACCATTTCTCCGCGGCGTTTTTCTAAGGCTCTAGTCATCGCCGCGTCAACCCGCGCCACGGCGTCGTACACGTCTAATGTAATGCCGACGCGGGAATGGCCAAGCCGCTCCGAGGCGATCTTCGGATGAATGCCGGCGCTGAGCATGTGCGAGGCTTGGTGTGCCGCAGATCATGAAACCGGATGCGCGGCAAACCGCTCTTGACGATCCGCAGGCGCGACTCTTTGGAAATGCTGTCGGGGCATAGGGCTGCCTCAGGCTGCGCGACGACGAAGCCCTCTGCGTCCAACCGAACGCCGAGTGTGAGAATGTCGGTACACGTCCACGTGCTTGTGACTGTTTACTCGACGCGGATACGAACGAATTGTTTTGTGGCATCCATATACAGTCAAAAAAAACTTCTCCACTGTACGTTCCTACTACTGCGTGGCGGTTCATCGCTGTTAGCTGTTAGCCAATGCAAATTGCGCGACAAGAGGAGCACGCGATGACAGATAACCTGTTCGACGGCCTCTCTTCCCTTTCGCAGAAGCACGCCCCGCACCCGCAACTCGAGTACCGCTCGATCGACGGCTCCGGCAACAATCTCTCGCAGACGGACCTGAACGCGGCCGGCACCGACTTCACCCGCATCGGACCGGCGAACTTCGCGGACGGCGTCGATGCCATGACTGACGGCCCCAATCCGCGCACGATCAGCAATGTCGTCGTCGGCCAGGGCGACGCGGCGGTGCCCAACCCCGAAGGGCTCTCGGCCTACATGTACGCGTGGGGCCAGTTCATCGATCACGATCTCGATCTCGCACCGAGCGACGGTACGACACATATCGACATACCCGTGCCTGCGGGAGATCCGGTTTTTCCGGACGGCTCGGTCATCTCGATGACCCGCGCCGTCATCGATCCGGCGACTGGGCACGACGGCACACCGGCGACCGCGGTCAATGCCATCACCGGTTGGCTCGACGCCTCGATGGTCTATGGTTCGGATCAGGCCACCAGCGACAGCCTTCGCCTCGCCGACGGTCACATGAAGACGTCGGACGGCAGCAATCTGCCAATCGAGAACGGCGCATTTCTCGCCGGAGACGTACGGGCGCAGGAAAACCCGTCGCTGACCGCGCTGCAGACCCTGTTCGTGCGTGAGCACAACTACCAAGTCGACCAGTTGCACCAGGAGCATCCGACCTGGAGCGGCGACCATCTCTACGAGCAGGCTCGGGCAATTGTCACGGCCGAAATCCAGAACATTACCTATTCGGAATTCCTGCCGCACCTGCTCGGCCCGAACGCGATTGCGCCCTATCACGGCTACGATCCGACGGTGGACCCGCGTATCACCGAGGAGTTCGCCGGCGCAGCCTATCGCTTCGGCCATTCCATCGTGTCGGACGACACAGAGCGTCTCAACGAGCAAGGCGCGGTCAACGGCGCGACGTTGGAGCTCAAGGATACGTTCTTTATGTCGCCGACGGATTTCACCGCCGACAGCGGCGCCGACGGATTCCTGCGCCATCTCGGATCCGACCCGTCGCAGGCGCTGGACGCGCGCATCGTCGACGGCCTGCGCAACTTCCTGTTCGACCCCCCGGACGGGCAAGACCTGGCGGCGATCAATATCCAACGCGGCCACGATCTCGGCCTCGGCACGCTCAACCAGACGCGCGTGGCGCTCGGCCTTGAGCCGTATTCCAGCTTCGAGCAGATCACGAGCGACCCAGGAACGTTGCAGGCGCTCAAGGAGGCTTATGGCAGCGTCGATAACGTCGACCTGTGGACCGGCGGCCTCTCTGAGAACCATCTTCCCGGGGCCATGGTGGGACAAACGTTCGGAGCCATCATTGCTACGCAGTTCGAGAACCTGCGCGACGGCGACCGGCTGTGGTTTCAGAATCAGGGTTTTGACGCGCAGACCCTCGCTCAGATCGAGCACACGACGCTGGCCGACATCATCGAGCGTGACACCGATACCCAGCACATCCAGGACGACGCGTTTGTATATTACGACCGGCACAGCGGGACTGCTGGCGGCGTACCGTCGGAGAATCCCGACGCGCCCCAGCTCGTCATCGGCTCGGCCGGGCCCGATACGCTCACTGGCGGCCCGAAAGGCGACATCCTCGTCGCCGGCACCGGTCAGCAGACGATGACTGGCGGAGACGGCGCCGACAAATTCGTGTTCGACCAGGCGGGGCCGACCGACGCAACAATTACCGACTTCCGGCCTGGCACCGACAAGATCGAACTCGATGGCCTCCAGCACCTACGTCGCGGCGACCTGCGGGTTAACGAGGTCAATGGCAATACCGTAATCCACGTCGGCGACGATCAGATCACGCTCGCGGGGGTTACACCACATCAACTGAGCCCGCAGGATTTCATCACGGTGTTCGCTCCCACCGCACCACCGTCTGGGCAGAACTCGTCGCCACACGCCGGCACCACCGACATGGTGAACAACTCAACCTCTCAGCTCGTACAAGCGATGGCGGGTTTCGGTGGCGCCGGCGGCGCAGCCGATGCATTGAATGCTGCTCCGCTCGGTGCCGACACGTCACAGCAGAATTTTTTGGCGACGCCGCACGCTTCGTGAGTCCGCGGCAAAGAAAGAGTCCCGCTGTGAATGCTCGGCTGTCAAACGTGTCCCGCTTGATCGAGCTTGAGCCGCTCGACCTGCGCGTCCAGATGGGCGGACGGGATGACGTGCGAGAAATCGACCGCCACCCGAGTCTCGCCTGCTTCGCCGGATCGCGCGATCAGGCCGCGGTCCTGGCGGACGAACGTCCAAAGCGACCGAACCAGGTTGCCCACCACGTGCCGGTCGAACACGAAGGCCTGCAGCCGAACCTCGGACGCCCCGCTGATGAGCATGTGATCGAACACCGCGTCGATGTCGCCGCGGCGGATATCAACATGTCCGGCCGGCCTGAAGCCGGCCTCGAGCAGCGCGTGGATCGGGGCGCCATTCCCATCGACGACGTGGGCGAGATACTGCTCGTCAGGCAAATCGCGCCCGCTTTCCTTGACCGCGTAGACCATCATCACCTTCAGCAGCAGCGAAGCGAGGCCGAAGCCGCGCGCGGCCGGGTGAACCATCAGGCCGCCGACCTCGGCCTGGGTGGCCGATGTGGGTCCGCTCGATGCCGGTTGAACGACCCCGGTGCCGAGAATGTTCTCGGTGCTGCGGTTCACGACGTGAAACAACCGGTGCTGCCGTGCCGCATCACGGAATACATGCGCCGGACGGTCGAACAGCGTTCCCTCGTTCAGCGCCTCGATGAAGGTGAAGGGAAGCCGGTATTCGGCCTCGCGCGTCAGCCGGATCTCGACTCTGCCCTGATCCCTGATCATTGCAGGTCTATGCACCATCGCCTCGTTTGATTAGTGATGAGTCGTGTGAACTGTCAGTGACTGACGCTGCACGCTGCCGGGCCGCGCGCTTCGAATGGTGAGGGGCATCGCGATACCCCTCATTGCGGTTGGCAACAGCGAGCTGCCTCTCCCGCAAGGGGAGAGGGCATAATAACCTCTTGCTCGGCGCCAGCCTCTACGCCCCGCCTTGCCATTGCGCACCCGTTGCCGCTAAGAGGACGCCGCTCAACCGCGCGGAATTGCGATATGACCGACTTTGCCGCGGCGCGCCGCATGATGGTGGATGGCCAGGTGCGCACCAGCGACGTCACCGATCTGCGCATTGTCGCGGCGATGCTGGAATTGCCGCGCGAACGGTTCGTGCCCGAAGCGAAAGCCGATCTGGCCTATCTCGATTTCGACATTGTGGTCAAAGAGGCGGCCGCCGGCGCGCCGGCCCGGCGGCTGCTCAAGCCGATGGTGCTGACGAAGATGGTTCAAGCCGCGGAGGTGGACGCAAGCGACCGCGTGCTCGATCTCGGCTGCGCCACCGGCTATTCGTCCGCGCTGTTGTCGCGGCTTGCCGCCTCGGTCGTCGCGCTCGAGGAGGACGAGGCCTTGGCCCGCCTCGCGCGCGAGAACCTCGAGGCCGTCGGGGCCGCCAATGTCACCGTCGTGACCGGCGCGTTGACCGAAGGCTGGCCGGCCGCCGGCCCTTACGACGTCATCTTCGTCAACGGGGCAACCGAGATCGCGCCGCACGCGCTCGCCCGTCAGCTCAAGGCGGGGGGCCGGCTCGTTGCCGTGGTGGGCCGATCACCCGCGGGCCAGGCGATGCTTTACCGCCGCGTGGGCGGGGATATCAGCGGCTGGCCGATCTTCGACGCCGCCGCGCCCGTGCTGCCGGGATTTGCCGCGCCCCCCGCTTTCGTGTTCTAGGCCAATCTTTACGCCACTTTTCCACAGGGTGTGGCGCGAAAGCACCAAAGCCCCTCTTTTCCGTGGAACTCCTGATTTCCCTGCCGTCCTGGGGGTTTGCCAGCCCCATTATGGCTAACATTGGGCTTTAGCGATTCATGAGGGGCGCGGCCCGCGAGGGGCGGGACGGCGGGGGGTGGAATCTGCGCATGTTGCGGGGGGCTCGAACCGAGCGGGCGATTGCGCGGATTGCAGCGCTTGCCGCGACCGTGAGCCTCGTGACGGCGCCGCTTTCGGCCGAGCCCGCCGGCAACGGCTGGCACCTGGTGGGCAGCGGCGCGGGAGCCGGCAGCATGGATGCCGCGCTGGTGTCGGCCTATCAAAGCAATCCCCAGCTCAACTCCCAGCGTGCCGCCACGCGCGCCATCGACGAGAACGTCCCCACCGCGCTCGCCGGCTATCGCCCGCGCGTCGCGGGTACGGCGAGCCTGACCGAGCAGTATTTGGATCAGCTGACCAGGGGAGGGAACGACCCGAGAAGCGGCGGCGCAATCTACAACCAAGCCGCAGGCGGCATCGCGGTGCAGTCCTATGGGCTCACCGCGACCCAAACGTTGTTCAACGGTTTCCAGACGGCGACCCGCACCCGCCAAGCCGAGGGGCAAGTCTTCTCCGCCCGCGAGACGTTGCGCACCACCGAGCAGAACGTGCTGCTCAGCGCCGCCACCGCCTACATGAACCTGTTGCAGACGGCGGCCATCCTCGAGCTGCAGCGCAGCAACGTGAACGTGCTGGAAGTGACGCTGCGGCAGACGCGCGACCGCTTCACCGCCGGCGAAGTGACGCGCACCGACGTGGCGCAGGCGGAGTCGCGGCTCTCCGGCGGCAGGTCGCAGTTGTCGTTGGCGGAGTCCAACTACGTCACCGCGCAGGCCCAGTACCTGCAAGTGATCGGCGTGCCGCCGGCGTCGCGGCTTGCCCCTGCGCCTCCGGTCGACCGGCTCTCGCCGCGCACGCTCGACGGCGCGATCGCCCGCAGCCGCAGCGAGCACCCGTTGATCACCACCGCGATGTACAACGTCGACATCGCGTTGCAGCAGGTCAAGATCGCCGAGGGCGCGCTTGTCCCGACGTTGGCCGCCGTCGGCACCGTGCAGAAGAACTTCGGCTCGACGCAGTCGCTGGCGGTGCTCGAGCAGTTGCAGGCCTCGATCGCCGCCCAGCTCACCGTACCCCTCTATCAGGGCGGCTCCGAATACGCCGCCATCCGGCAAGCCAAGGAGACGCTCGGTCAGCGGCGGCTCGATCTCGACACGTCGCGCGACCAGGTGCAGGCGAACGTGACCCAGGCCTGGGGGCAGCTCGAGGCCGCCAAGGCGCAGATCGATGCCACCCAGTCACAGGTCACCGCCGCCGAGGTCGCGCTCAACGGCGTGCGCGAGGAAGCCCGCGTCGGCCAGCGCACCACGCTCGACGTGCTCAACGCCCAGCAGGATCTCGTCAACGCCCGCGTGGCGCTGGTCACCGCGCAACGCGACCGCGTCGTGGCCTCCTATACCGTGCTGGCGGCGACCGGCGCGCTCTCGCCGCAAATCCTTGGGCTCAAGATCGAGGTCTACGACCCCGTGGTTCACTACCAGCAGGTGCGTGACGCCTGGGGCGGCGTGCGCATCCCGGACGGCCGGTAGGACCAGTTTCCGCGTCGAACGGCTGTCGCGTGGACCGCAGTGAGCAGCACGGCGGCCTCCATGTGAGATCCGTCATTGCCGGGCTTGACCCGGCAATCCATCTTCTTCGCGAGAGTGTTTTGCGAAGGTGATGGACCCGCGGGTCAAGCCCGCGGGTGACGCTGTGGGTGCAGAGGTTCGTGCCTACGTGGATCCTACGGACATGAGCGGTTTGTCCCTCGAGTCGGGTTACCCGACTCGCAGCGTCTTCCGACGCGCCAAGCGCGGGCATGACGATTCACTAATAAACGATTGACTCAATACATCGAGAACCGCTTGCGCCGCAGGACTTGCCGTCCCTGTGCATCGCGCTCGATCTGATGCGTGGCCCCACGCGCCGGCGTGCCTCCTCCGGCGACAGCGAGTTGCCCGCTGTCGCGCAGCGTCTTCATGTACCGCCGAGCGTCGGCGACCGCAGTTGGACTCGGAGTGTCGCCCGCGATCGACTTCACCTGGCCGCGCCCGTCAAGCTCGACGGATAACGAGACCGGCACGGGCGCGTAAATGGCTTCGCCGCCTTCGTCATGCACGGGGTGGAGCTTGTTGGCGTCGACCTCGACGCGGCCGCCCGGCAACTCGCGTTTGATCGAGATCGACTCGAAGCCGCGCTTGGCAAGCTCCGTCTTCAGCGCCTGTTGGTTGATGCGCGGCATTGGTCAGCCATGTGTGGCCCCCGATTTCCGCCGCGCATCATACAGGCGCCGAACCCCGGCGCTCAATGGTGAGCGAGCCCGCAGTCGATACGCACGCGGCGCAACACCATGTGTTTTCCTTCCCGCCGCAACTCGTGGGTATGCGTCTCGTGGGTCTGTGGCGCCGCGGCACGGAGGGTCGCGGCCGCTCCCTTGCCGGCGCCAGGGATCTTGAGCCGGCCTCGGCGCAGCAAGTCCTCGAAGAAGGACTTGGCCGCTTGATCTTCGCCCGGCGAGGGCGCCGCGCCGACGGCAAGGGCCGCGCCGGCGACCTGCAGGCGTTTGGGCTCCGCAGCGGCATAGACCACGATCGACGGGACGCCGAGGCCATACTCGGCGACGGAAAGTTGCAGGGTCGGCAGCGTCTTCGATTGGCTGGGAGTTGCCGCAAGGGCTGCGATGCGCGCGGAGGCATGCGTCGCCGCTACCGCCATCGACGGCGGCAGAATGCCGTGACGGACGAACCCGCTCCGCAGCGGGGCTTCATAGCCTTGCGCGGAGAATCGAGCCGCCGCGACCGCGAGCATGCTGGCGGCCACTTGGCTCATGAAGGTCGGCACGACCGATGCGGCGCGAATGCCCTGGACCAGAATCGCGCCCATGTCTTGGCTCACTTGCAGCAGCGCCCGTTCATCTCTCGAGGCCGTCGTGGCTAGCATGCCGGCCAATCCCTCGAAGAACGCGCCGGTGAAGACGCGGGAAAAGGAGTGCGCCTCCGAACTCAGCGAGGTGGCGGGCGCCGTGGTGGGAAGTGTATCGGGATCCCGGTAAAAGAACGTGTTCACCGCGTTGCGCAGACAGTCGGACTCGACCGCCGACGGAACCGATTGACGGATGGCCCATCCGAGCTGTTCCGCCAAGCGCGAGAGGCGCGACGACCGGCGCAGCACGCCGCCGGTTTCCGCCAATACTCCCTCCCGCACGCTGGAGAGCTGCAGCGCCGACAGTATCGCGCTCATGTCGCCGAAAGACTCGTGGAAGGCGCCGACCTCGATGCTCGCGGCGTCGAACAGCTGCGGCTTGAAGGAGTCGAGAAGCGCATGCCCGAGCTCGTGGCATACGATGTCCGGGCTCTCGCCGGAAAAGACCGTGCGGCCGGCGGCCGAAGCGTGGAAGAACTTCAACCCTTCGCGGTCATAAAACGCGTTGAGGTCGACCCCGAAATCGAGGTCCACGGGCAGGATCGCGCCCACTTCCCACGATGTCCCCGGGACCAATGCGCCCCAGAAATCGGAGCCGCGCCGCAATGCTTCGGCGGCAACCCAGTAGCGAAACTCCGCGGTTCCGGGCGGATGCGGCTTCGCCTCCGGCGCCGACGACGGGTTGACGATCCGGGTCGGGAACGGCTGATCCCGCAAAACCGGAACGGGTCTTTGGAGGACTTGACCTCCGCTCGGTTGGGCGCCGGCGCCGGGATCGTCCTCCCAGCCGTTGATCACTCCCCTCGGCTGCGCCCCTCGTTCCGTAGAGACCGCGCGTGCCTTGCGCCCGCTGCTTCGCGCGGCCGACTTCTTTGCGGCGCGCTTGGATCGCTTCTTGGCCATGGCATCTCTCCATTTCTGCATTGCCGACATGACACACCTAAACGCGCCCAGGTTCTCTTCGCTTCAACGATGACGCGGTTCTTGTTCTTGTCGGCAAGCTGTGTACGCGCCGCTCAGCAAGGTGATGAAGCCGCGCCAATCATGCCAGACCTTCCTCTCGCCCCGGCGCCGGACCGCACCCTCAACCTGCCGTAGAGACGGCGAACCTTTCCGGCATATTGTTGCGAATTAGCTCCGCTCAGAGCACGAGCGGTCGCGTGTGTCAGGCGTTCGGCATTGTTGGTGAGGAGGCGGCATCCGTCTCATACTCGACGATCAGCGTCGGAGAAATCCGTTTCCAGATATGACTGAAGATGCTCTTCCAACTGTCGCAGTAGACACTGGGATTGTCGAATCTACGCTCAGGTGACCACCTGTGCGCCACATGACCGCCGCCACACGAATCAAGAAACTCGCATTTTTGGCACGTTTCGCACAATTCCATGCTAGCCTCGAACGCTTCGCGCCACCGCGGGTCGTTCTGAACGTCTTGGAGAGCGTTGTTGAGAACGCTAGAGTTAGTTTTAGTGCTGCCATCACCAACGATCCGAAGCACATCGAGCGGCTCTAAGGAGCCATCCGTCATGAGCGTCACAGTTTCGATGGGACCGAGACCAACCGTGTCAGAAACAGAGAAGTTTCCCACTAATCCCTGTATCATCGCGTCCAAGGTCCTGATGCGAACGCCTTGTGCTGCGTACTTGTCGTACCAAACGTCAAACAACTTGATGAAGTAATCGGAAATCTGAGGCGGGTTGTCGGAGTGAGTTGCATCCGGCGGCAATATGTCGAATTCCTTTATGCCGAGCTTTTCGACTACATACGATAAAATCTGTTCAGGGTCGGTGTGCGGGTTACAAACCGAGATGAGTCCTGGTTCGATGCCTTCTGCTCTCAGGAATTCAATTCCGCGTAATGTATCCGCATGGGTACCGCGGCCTTTGAAGTCGACCCGATACTTATCGTGGATGTCGGGCGGACCGTCCAGGCTGACGCTTACAGTCACATTGTAGGACTTCAATATATCGGCCCATTCCCCATCAATGAGGATCGCATTTGTGCAGACCCCGCGCGAGATCTCGCAGCCAGTGCGGTCCTCGATATCGAGAAGTTTCTCCTGAAGCTCGACGAACCGATGTTTGGGGAAGAGCAGTGGCTCTCCACCATGGAATATTAGTACAAAGTGGTCCAGTTCAAACTCTTCAATGTGTTGCTCGAGCCGTTGGCAAAATGCATCCTCGGCTTCAACCGTGAGGACAGCCGGCTTGTTATATACCTCGGCATCGCGAAACCAATAACAGTACGTACAGTTTATATTGCAGCGGGACGCTAGCTTCACCAAAACGAAAGCGAAAGGGGGAACTTCCTCTGCAACCGGTATCGCGTCTTTCGCCCGGGTACTCGGCGCCTCGGCTTCGACGTTTACCATCGCTCGCTCGCCTTCACCAGTTTCCGAAATAGGCTCAGCGATCAGCGCGTCGAAATCCGCTAACTGCGGCCCGCTCCGAATTTCACATCAGACCGCAGCAACTTCGCTCGATTTATCAGTAACGAGAGTACCGGGCATAATGCCGACTGTAGCGAGCGTACCGGGCATATCGGGCATACCGGGCATAGTGCCGACTGTACCGAGCGTACCGGGCGTAATGCCGACTGTACCGAGCGTACCGGGCGTAGCGCCGACTATACCGAGCGTAGTGCCGACTATAACCCCGACTATATCCCCGACTATATGCCATCTGGCTGTTAGGACCGTCGCCGAGGAGGTCCTGCCGTCCCTCTTCAATAATGTTATTCAAGGCGAGATTGGTAGATTTAAGACTTAGCGATGCGTCAGAGCGGACATCGGCGTCAGCATCCCTGACACCCAACATCGCAGCCGCTCCGAACCCAACACCGAGGACCTTTAAACGATCCAGAAAGGCGCGCCTCGAGAGCCCTTTGTCATTCAGCTCCCGTTGTATCTCTTGGGCTTGTTGCAGTTTCTCCCTCTCACTCATTGTTGCCTCCCTCAGTCCCATCTCACAAAGACGTGGCAGCAGGCATTGGATTTCGAAAGAGCGGCCCCTAACATTGCAAAGGATACAGTTCTTACGATGACATGCCAAGTCCCCGCCGGTAATCTGCCAGATACTTCGGACCAAGCTGCAATTACGTTGCGCTTTTCCTGGATCGACCGCAAATCCGCTCGAAAAGATAGAATAATCCGGTCTAGGGTCTGGACTCATAACTTGATCCAGTAGAGCGTGCCAACCATCAATGTGGCGGCGAGGAAGTTGCGGGCGAGCTTGTCGTATCTCGTAGCGATGCGCCGCCAATCCTTGGCGCGGCAGAAGAAGTTTTCGATTTTGTGTCGCTGGCGATAGAAACGCTTGGGGCAATAGGCTTTCTTGGTGGCATTGCTGCGGCTCGGGATGACCGGCAGGGCGCCCTCATCCTTGATCTGCTGACGCGCTTTTTCGCTGTCATAGGCTTTGTCCGCGCTCACGGCCAAGGGCGCTCGCGGCGTGTTAAGCACCTCTTCAACGACTTGGCTGTCGTGAACTTGGCCGCCTGTGACGGTGAAGTTCAGAGGACGGCCTTTGCGATCGACAGCGGCATGGATTTTCGTCGTTCGCCCGCCTCGGCTGATGCCGATCGCTTGATTTTTCTCCCCCCTTTTCCGCCACTAGCGCAGCGGTGCGCCTTCACGACCGTGCTGTCGATGAAATACAAGCCGACGCGCGATCTCACCGCGACCTGGTCAAAGATTTGCTTCCAGATGCCGCGCCGAGACCAGCGGTTGAAGCGATTATAGGCCGTTGTGTAGGGGCCGTACCGCTCAGGCAGATCGCGCCACGGCATGCCGGTGCGCAGCACGTAGAAAATCGCATTCCAGACCTTACGGTCGTCAACGCGCGCACTTTTGCGGCGCTTAGGCATCAGCGGTTCAAGCAGCGCCCATTCTTCGTCGGTCAGATCGAATCGCATGACTCACCCTCCGACGAGGCGTGAATCACGTTCCTCATTGATTATCAGTTAACTATGTGGGTACAGACCCT
>VAZM01000164.1:3534-9390 GCA_005883135.1 Alphaproteobacteria bacterium | reverse complement strand
ACCTCTCGCCCATTGCCCTAAAGCTTGTGCGGAGAGCCGCGATAGCCTTCGATGTCGGCGTATTTGAAGAAGCTGCGCGCCTCCTCGAGACATTGCTTGTTGGTGAGGACGTCGCGTTCGTCGGGGTGCTTATCGTCGGGAAATTTCAGCGTCAGGGTATCGAGCTCTTTGCCGCCGTCCTCGAAGATGTCGCGCGCCGCGTCGGTACACAGAAACGAGGTGATCGACGGTTCGTAGTCGATGAAGCTCTTGTCCGGAGAAATGAAGAAGGCGCGGGTGGAATCGTTGCGCGCGTGCGCATCCTGGATGTCTTTGACGAAGGCCAGGTTCGCGTCATTGAGCCTTTGGAACTGCGCCAATTCGACGGCCGACGCTGGGATCGGCTTGGGCGCTCCCGGCAACCCCGCGACCGGGTTGGCCAGATTGAACATGATGTTGCCGATCATGTAGGCAGTGAAATCGTTCTGCAGGTAGACGACCTGCTTCACCCCGCCCAACGACATGACCCCGGAGCATTGGGCGCAGGATTCAAGCGACGTATAGAGCGTGACGTTCTGCAGCGAGAACGCGCGCGATTTGTCGCCGATGCGCTCGCCGGTCTTCCAACTGTCGAAAACGTCGGTGAGGCTGAACAGGCGCCGCACCATCCGCGATTCGGCATGCTCGGCCGAGCTTCGGAAGAAATCGTTGTGTCTCGCCGTTGCCGTCAACGGCGATGCAGGCGATGTTGTGCCCGACGTAGCGGTCCCAATTGAGGCGCAGGCGGTCGGGATCCGCGATCATGTCGCCGCGGTAGCGCTGCGTCGGCTGCGTCGGCTGCACCGCCTCCATCTGCTTGACCCGGCGCGGATAGGAACCGAGCGGCCCGCGTTTGTTGCCGTTCCAAAAGCGCACCATCAGTTTCATCAGCAGGTGGCAATAGATGCGATGCCGCTCCCTGACCGCCTCGTTCCCTAATTCGGGCGCGGCCGCGCTCAAGTCGATGTGCACGACCTCGCTCAACGGTTTGGCCCAGTTGTTGGCGAAGGGCGGCTGATCCACGAACCCGGGAGGCGGCGAAGGTTGTGCCTGCGCCGGCCCGAGCGTCGCGCCGGCGAGCGCGCTGGCGGTGCCGGCGGCGCCCGCCGTCGTGACGATAAAGTCGCGCCGATTGATCTGATCACGATCGCTCATCGCCTACCTCCTCGCTCCGCAACCCCCCGCGCTGCAGGTCGAAACGCGTGTGCCAGGCTCACGCGCCGGCGAACGGGCGACCTCGAGGCTCACCCGCCCGCGAGCTGCGTGCGCGCTCTGAATTCGGCCGTGCCGGGCTTGTAGGCGCCCTTCGCCCATGCGTCCCTGCTGCGCTTGAGGGTGAAGGTTTGGGCGACGGCGCCGGCGGCGCTTTTCTTCGACCGCCCTTTGGCGCGGCGTTTGGCCCCTGCGCCCTGCGCCACGTTCCAGAGCGCCCGCGCGCGATAGTGCTCGTAGAGACGCATGAATTCCGCGAAATACGTTCGCGCCAATTCCGGATTGCCTTTGATCTCGAGCAGGTTCTCGTCGTTCTTGTGGGTCGAGTTGTTGCTGAGATTGGCCGAGCCCGTGTAGATCGTGGGATCGTCGGTCTCCCCGTCGATGACGATGAATTTGTGGTGGATATGCACCGCCGGCGGGCCGCGTTTCTTTTGCCCGGTCTTCGGCGGCGGCAGCGTGCTTTCGCTGCTGAGATCGACCGAGCTCAGCTCGGGCAGGAAGCCGGCGGGCGTGGCGCCGGGACGGAAGAACGAATACGCCAGCACCTTCTTGTCCTTTCGCGAGCGATTGAACAGCGTCACCTTGATCTGCGTGGCCGGGCTCGGGTCGACCGGGGCTTCGCCCGAATCGGAGCGATTCTTCGTTTTTGCGGTCGGGTCGGAGATGCTGTTGAGCAGCCCGTAGAGCAGCTTCTTGCGGTCGCTCGTCGCGAGCAGCGAGGTGATGAGCTTCGGGTCGGTCGGATCGAACATGCAGAAGACCACTGAGCTCTTCGCGCCCTTGACCGATTTGATCACGGTATCGATCGAGACCCGCTTGTTCGTCGGCTCGGGAGAGAAAAACACCCGCACCGTGGTCTTGCCGACCTTGACCGGTTGCGACCAGCCCGTCGTCTTCGCGGTTTCGCCGATCGTGGGATCGTCGGCGATCAGCTGCCCGCGCTCGGCGTAAAGCTTTGCGAGCTGCGGCGACTTGAAAATGTGCAGCAGGTTAGCCTGGCTGGTCAGTCCTTCCGGCGTGAAGTTCGCCGACCCCATGAGCACGCGCCCGCCCTCCACGTCGACCAGGAACTTGTCGTGCATGATGTTGGTCTTGGACCGCGGCTTGCCTTCGAAGCGGTCCGACTCAAGCAAATCGATCGCCGGCCGATCGGTGCGATCGTTGCTGCGGTCCTCGTAGACCAGGGAGAGCTCGCCCTTGAAGTCCTTGAAGGCGGGGACGACCCAGTGGTTGTCGGTCAGGTGGTAGATCGCGCCTTCGATCTTGTCGGCGCCCGATAAGATCTGCGCGAACGCCTCCTCGAGCCCGTTCGCCAGCCAATCCATGACCTCGGGGATCTTCGACTTCGGATCGGGGAACTCGCGCGAGAACGCCTGCGAGCTGACCACGGCGCGGTTGAACCAGGTTGCGATGCCGTCTTCTTCCACTTGCGGAAGCGTGAGGGTTACCGTCGTTTCCGCATCGTGCTGCAGCACGAGATCGTCGGGGCCCGTGCCGCGCACCGGCGTAATCGTATATTTGAATGTCTTGCCGCGATCGGCCTCGCTGATCGCGCCATCCCACCAGTGAAACTTTTGGAACGGCGCCACATCTCTGGTCAGTGGCTGCGAATTCGGTTGCGGCGGGTTGAACCCGATCTTGTTTCGCAGAAAGCCCTGCTGCTCGCCGGGACGAAATCCCGGGCTGCGCAGGATCGCGAATCCCAAGAAGTCGGCAAAATCCTTGCCGGCCGGCCAATCCATGGCCAGCAGCACGAGCGTTGGTGACGTGTACGCGCGTGCCGTCGCTGCCTGCGACGCGGATGCGCGCGCGCCGCGCGGAGTTCGTGTCATGGCTCCTCCCCGCAGATAACTCGCCCGCGAAGCGAAAGTCTGATTGAAAAGAGCGGCAACCGCAAGTGTCGGCGGAGCAGGGCAGCCGTGCTTGCCGCTGTGAAGCGCGTTCCGCCCTGCCGGCTCTCAAACCAAAAGCAGTCGATCTAATAGCGGCAACCTATTCTTCAATGAAGCCGCCGAGCTATAGTGAGAGACTATACCGCGAATGCGCACGCAACGATCATCCGGGGCGCTACCCACTGTGACTTTCGGTACAAACGGTTGAGAGCGGCCTCGGCGCAGAGACAAGGGAGGGTGAAATGATGCGATCGAAGACAGCGCTGGTCATCTTCGCCGGCACGTTGCTCGCGGGCTTGCCCGCGGCGGCAACGGCGCAGACGGTCGTGGCTGCAACCGGAGCTGCGGGACAAGTCCATCTGCTCCCCGCGACCATGGAGACCACCCAGTTAGGCTGGTACGACAATGCGCAGAAGCCGGTGCTCACCATCAAGCCCGGCGACAGCGTGGTCATGGAAACAATGATGCATTTCCACGATCGCCTCGTGCCGGGGGCGACGTTGGACATGTTGCTCAAGATTCGCCAAGAGCTTCAGGGCAGTGGCGCCCATACGCTCACCGGGCCGATCTATGTCGAAGGCGCCGAGCCGGGCGACGTGCTCAAGGTCAAGATCAACAGGATCGTGCCGCGTTCGTACGGCGTGAACATGAACTATCCCGGGATCGCCGGGCAATTCCCGAAGGAATTTCCGGAAGGGCGCGTGCGCTACGTCTATCTCGATTGGGACAACAAGGTGGCCGAGTTCCTGCCCGGCGTCTTCGTGCCGCTACGGCCGTTTCCGGGAATTCTCGGCGTGGCGCGCGCTGAGCCCGGACGCTACAGCACGGTGCCGCCGGGACGCTACGGGGGCAATTTGGACCTGCGCGAGCTCACGGCCGGGTCGACCCTCTATGTGCCGGTGTTCGTGAAGGGCGCGCTGTTGTGGGCGAGCGACGCGCATGCCGCGCAAGGCAACGGCGAGGTAAACCTCACCGGCATCGAGACCGCGTTCAGGGAGTTCAACATCACCATCGACGTCATCAAGGGCCGCTCGCTGGAATGGCCCCGCGTCGAGACGCCGACGCATTGGCTCACCCTCGGCTACGATGAAGATCTCAACAAGGCGCTCGACATCCTCAAGGCGGAGACGGTGAAGTTCATCACCGAGGAGCGCCGCGTCGCCGCGGCGGACGCCCAGCGCATCATGATGCAGCGCTGGGATTGCCGCATCTCGGAAGTCGTCGACATCGTGAAGGGAACGTTCTGCTTCAATCCGAAGGACGCACGGGCAAGGCCGCCCGCGGCGCTGCCGAGCAAGGAAACTGCCAGCGATTACGTCACAGTCGGCAGCAACGCCGACCTCAACAAGGCGATGGATGCCGCATCGATGGCCATGATCAACCTGATCGCCGAGAAGCGGCAGCTCGATCGGCTCGATGCCTACGGCTTGGCGAGCGTCGCCATGGATTGCCGAATCGCGCCGCCTGCCGGCGGCGACGTCGCCGTTCATTGCCTCATGCCGAAGAGTCTGTGGCGTGCGGCGGCACGCCGGCCGTGAAGGCAATCCAAGAACGATCTCGGCAAAAAAGACCGCGCGCTTGGAATCGGCGGTCCGCACACACGCGCTAGTCCACCGCGCAAACGGGAGCCGGGCATCGCACCGAGCTCAAAAATCCGGATTTCGCCGCCATGGCCGAGGCCGTCGGCATTCGCGGCATCCGCATCGAAGATGCGGGCAAGGTCAACGAGGCAATCGCCGCCGCGCTGGCGCATGACGGCCCCGTCGTCGTCGACGCGGTGGTCAACCGCACCGAGCTCGCCATGCCGCCCTCGATCACCGTCGAGATGGCAAAGGGCTTCAGCATGGTGAAGGCGATCTTGAGCGGACGCGCCGACGAGATCATCGATCTCGCCAAGACCAATCTCTGGCGCTGAGGCGCAGCGCAACTGGAGATCATGGCGACCGACGGGAGACGGCTCAACCCGATCGGCACACGCGCGACGAATTAGGCGCCGCTATACCACTGCCACAGGGGATATCCCTGCCAGTGGCAGAACTCGCTTCGCCCGGACTGACAGAGCTCGCGATCGGACTTGAAAATAAAGGTGCCTTGCTCGTACGCCCGCGCGGCAGGCCGTGCGAAGGCCGGGCCGGCGATCAGGGTGCCCAACGCGAGAGCGGCGATAAGCGTCTTCATGGTATCTCTCCATGCTTGCGGATGCCCGTCACGGTCCTGCACGGCAGCCGACCGACGGCACATGCTTTGCGGCTATGCAAGAACTAAGCGCTTCGCCGGGAGCGGATGAACTATATTTTGGGATTTCTGCATAAACGAAGGACGGAGCGCCTTATACTTTGGTTGTTCAGGCCCGTCGCTGAAATCGATCTCTTGATCTGCTGTTTTTGGGGGCCGCCGCGCGATAACCGATGCGCACGAGCCCTGAGGAAACCGGTCTCGACAGAGGTCCTTGCAAATGTCGTCGGCGGACGGCGCTGGAGTAGAGCGGACACCTCACCCGACCTGGGACACGGTCCTGATCGACGCGGTCCGGGCGGCGGGGCCACCGTTGCTGTTTGGCCTGCGCTTGTGGGCGTCGGTCTGTCTCGCCCTTTACGTCGCCTTCTGGCTCGAGCTTGACAACGCCTATTGGGCCGGCACCTCGGCGGGGATCGTTTGTCAGCCTCACCTCGGCGCCTCGCTGCGCAAGGGCTGGTTCCGCATGATCGGCACCGTGGTGGGTGCAATCGCA
>VAZM01000164.1:0-3461 GCA_005883135.1 Alphaproteobacteria bacterium | reverse complement strand
GCGGCCTCCGCGGCAGCGCTCGCAGGCTACACCGCCACCATCATCGCCAGCGATCAGCTTGGCCCGACCGGAGGGCCAAACGGCGACGCGTTCATGCTTGCGATCACCCGCGTCAGCGAAATCTGGATCGGGATCGTGTGCGCCGGGCTCGTGCTCGCCGGGACCGACTTCGGCGGCGCCCGGCGGCGGCTTGCAGGGGTGTTCGCGACCGTGTCAGCCGAGATCGTCGATGGGTTCGGCTCCACGTTGACGCAGGCAGGCGCGACGCCGTCCGATCCGCAACAGCCGGTTCGGCGCGAGCTCATGCGAAAGGTCATTGCGCTCGACCCCGTTGTCGACGAGGCGATCGGCGAATCCTCGACGCTTCGCTACCATTCGCCGGTATTGCAGGGGGCGATCGAGGGGCTATTGGCGGCGCTGAGGGCCTGGCGCATCGTCGCGGTGCGGCTCACGCGATTGCCGGAGCGCGTGGCTCGGGAACAGGCTGATGCCGTGCTGCGCCATATTCCGCTGCAGTTGCGGTCGGCCGCTAGGCTGGGCGGGCCCGCCCCTTGGATCGCCGATCCGGAAGGCATGCGAGGACTCTCCGGCGCGGGGGCTCGGACGCTGATCGCCATGCCGGTCGGCACGCCATCGCTGCGGCTGCTCGCCGACCAGACCGCCAGGATGATGACCGGCTTGATGCGTGCGCTCGATGCGCTCGGGTTGCTGACCGGAAAGGCTGATCCTTCCAACGCGGGCCGGCGCATAAGGCTCTACGTGCCTGATTGGTGGCCTGCTTTCGTCAACGCCGGGCGCGCGTTCGTCATGATCGGTGCGGCGGAGCTTTTCTGGATCGTTACCGCCTGGCCGAACGGCGCTTTTGCCATCACGTTTACCACTATTGTGGTCACCTTGCTCGCGCCGCGCGCCGATCAGGCCTACGCGGTCGCCTTGGGTTTCTCGGTGGGCGTCGGCCTTGGCACGGTCGGCGCCGCGATCATTGGATTTGCTGCTTTGCCCACCGTAGAGACCTTCCTCGGCTTTTGCATCGTGATCGGGCTCTTTTTGATTCCGGCCGGCGCGGGGGTCGCCCAGCCGTGGCAAACCGCGACATTCATCGGCATGACCTACAATTTCATTCCGCTGCTCGCGCCCGCGAACCAGATGACTTACGACACCGTGCAGTTTTATAACTCAGCCCTGTCGATTGCTGCGGGTTCCGTGGCCGGAGCGCTGTCGTTTCGCCTGTTGCCGCCGCTCTCGCCGGCCTTTCGGACCCGCCGCCTGCTCGCACTGACGTTGCGCGATCTGCGCCGCCTCGCGACGCACCCTGCCTGGCGGGCGCGAGAGGATTGGGAAAGCCGCATGTACGCCCGTATCGCGGCGTTGCCGGATGCGGCCGAGCCGCTGCAGCGCTCGCAGATCATGACCGCGCTTTCGGTCGGCAGCGAAGTGATCAATCTGCGGCGGATTGCACCGCAACTCGGCGTGGGCGCGGAACTCGACGCGGCGCTCGCGGCCTTGGCGCAAGGACAGAGCGCCGCCGCAACCGCGCGGTTCGCCGAGCTCGACAGCCGTCTTGCCGCGCTTGCGGAGTCGGGCCCGCAGGCTTTCCTTGCGCTGCGCACGCGCGCGATGGTGCTTCTCGTCTGCGATGCTCTCGTCCAGCATGGCGCGTATTTCGACGCAGGAGAAGGCGCTTGACGTTCCACGAGATCGATCTGCTCGGCGTCTACGTCGCGCCGATCGCGTTGCTGCTCATCGCCGCATGGTTCGTTACCATCACCTTGCGGCGAATCGCGGATCGTTTCGGGATGCTGCGCCACGTCTGGCATCCCTCGCTGTTCGTGTTCGCGGTCTACATAATCGTGCTATCCTCGATCGTGCTCGTCATCGCCCGCTGAGTTTTGCCATGTCCGACGTCGAAGCCAAATCGGAGCGCGGCAAGAGTGCCGGTCTGCGGGTCGTCGGCCCCGCCCAGCCGGCCATTCGCGCAATCCGTCGGACGCGGATCCGAGTCGTTCCGCTGTTGATCACGCTCGCCACCACCGCGCTCGCGGTCGGGCTCGGCTGGGCGACGTGGAAGGCCTACATGGAGACGCCTTGGACGCGCGACGGGACGGTGCGCGTCTATACCGTCAAGATGGCGCCGGAGGTCTTCGGCCGCATCGTCGAGTTGCCGGTTATCGACAATCAGTTCGTCGCCAAGGGCGAGCTGTTGATGGTGATCGATCCGACCAACTACCAGATTGCCGTCGATCTGGCGCAGGCGGCGGTGCAGCAGGCGCAAGCCAATGTGCAGAACGCCCAGGCGCAGATCGCGGTGCAGCAGGCGCAAGTGAACGCGAACGAAGCGCAAGTGCAGCAGGCGAAGGCCTCGCTCGTTTTCGCGCAGGAACAGGCGAAGCGGTACGGGGAGCTGGCGGAAAAGGGCTACGGCCCGGTTCAGAGCGCCCAGCAGTTCAGCGCCGAGCAGCTAGAGAAACAGGCGGCGGTCGAGAGCACCGAGGCAAACCTGAAGCTCGCGCAACGGCAGATCGAGACCTTGAATGCGCAGCTCGCCAGCGCGCAGGCGAACCTGGCCCAGGCCAACGCCCAGCGCGACCAGGCGAAGGTCAATCTCGATCGGACGAAAATCCACTCGCCGGTCAACGGTTGGGTGACCAACCTGCTCGCGCAGCTCGGCGACTACGCCAATGTCGGGCAGAACAAGTTGACGCTGGTCGATTCCGATTCCTTTTGGGTCGATGCCTACTTCACCGAGACCGCGCTCGGCTCCATTCGCGAGGGAGATCCGGCGAAGCTCAAGCTGATGGGTTACAGCGACATCATCCGCGGCCACGTCGACAGCATCGCGCGCGGCATCAACGTTCTCAACGCGGAAGCCGGCCCGGGAGGCCTCGCGACGGTCAACCCGATCTTCACTTGGGTGCGCTTGGCGCAACGCATTCCGGTGCGCATCCATATCGATCACGTGCCCGTGGGCATCGTTCTCGCCGCCGGCCAGACCGTGACCGTGGAAGTCGACCATCGCGCGCGCCGCAATCGCGATGAGCGTCAAGCGCCACCTTAGGAGGGGCGCTCCAAGTCAGCCTTGAGCGCGACGAGGAAGCGCGCGGCCTCGCCGCCGGTCACCACGCGATGGTCGACCGTGAGCGAGAGCGGCAGCACGCGCCGCGCGGCGGGCTTGCCCTCATGCACCAGCACCCGCTGATCGATGCGGCCGGCACCGACGATGGCAACCTGGGGCGGAACGACGATGAGATTGGCGAAGCGTCCGCCGATCATGCCGAAATTCGACAAGGTGATGGTCGCGCCGCGCAGCTCCTCGGGCGGGATCGAGCGCGCGGCGGCATCGGCCCGCAGCCGGTCGAGCCCGGCGCGCAGGTCTCGCGCGTCGCGCTCACCGACGTTGCGCAACACCGGCACGATCAGGCCGCCTTCGGTATCGACCGCAATGCCGATATCGACGCGCTTGA
>VAZM01000163.1 GCA_005883135.1 Alphaproteobacteria bacterium | reverse complement strand
GCAGTGCGCGAAACCGGCGGCGAGATCCGACTCAACACGGAGCCCGCGCGCATCGTGATCGACGGCGGCCGCGCGGTGGGCATCGAAACCTACGAGGGCGAATTGATCCACGCCAAGCATCTCGTCGCCTCGTCGCTCAACCCGCATCAGACCTTTCTCGATCTCATCGACGAGCGCTTTCTGCCGCGCGAAATCCGCGAGCGCGCGCGGGCCTTCCGTTACAACCTGCTGGCGCCGCTGTTTGCCGTGCACCTCAACCTCGCCGAGCCGCCGCGCTATCGCGCGAGCGCCGCGCATCCCGAGCTCGAGCGCGCGTTCATGGTGATCCTCGGGCTCGACCACGTCGCGCGCTTCGGCGACATCGTGCGCCACCACGAGGCCGGTACCATTCCGCCGACCGTGATGTGGGGCGCATGCCCGACGCTGTTCGATTCGAGCCAGGCGCCGGCCGGCCGCCACACCGCGTTCATGTGGGAGAAGCTGCCCTATCGCGTCGACGGCGATGCCGCCAATTGGGACGGCCTGCGCGCGGCGCACGCCCGCGCAATGGTCGAGATGTGGCAAGCGCACGCACCCAACCTGGCTGACGCGATCCTCGATTCGTTTGCCCGTACGCCGCTCGACATCGCGCGCGATCTCCCCAACATGCGCGAGGGCGATCTCCTTGTCGGCGCGTTCGCCGACGATCAGGTCGGCTATCACCGCCCGTTCCCCGGCGCGGGCGCCTACCGCACGCATTTGCCGGGCCTTTATCTCTGCGGCGCCAGCAGCCATCCCGGCGGCAACATCACCGGTCTGCCCGCCTACAACGCCGCGCAAGTGATCCTCGCCGATCTCGGCCTTGCCGCCGACTGGATGCCCGCGCCCATCGCCGCGCAGCTCGCCGCTGTGTAGTGGGATCATTCTGGTTGACGCGTGAAAGAATCCACGCACTCCGTGTGCTCCCCTCCCCAATCAAAGCCCGGCCTGCCGGGCTTTGATCATTTTTAGCTTGCCGGAAGCGGGCAAGCCCGCAGCCGGGTGGGGAGGGGTCGGGGGTGGGGGGTGGAGTCGGTGGACACGCCTCGCGCAACAACAACGACCCCCCTCCCCCACAAGGGGGGAGGGAGCAGACTGAGTCTGCGGCGCGCCGGGCTGACATGTTCACCAGGCTGGCGCAGGCCTTGCTAAAGTGGCGCGGGTGACAGCGAAAGGACACTGAGCGTGGCGGACGAGACGGTAGCGGCGATCGTGGAGGCGCATCGGGCGGGCGCAAGCCCCGAGGCGAGCGTCGCGCGCGCCTACGCGCGCATCCGTGCGCACGCCGATCCCGCGATCTTCATCACGCTGCGCGACGAAGCCGAGGCGCTCGCCGAGGCGAAGGCGCTCGCCGCGCGGCGCGCGGCGGATCGCGCGCTCGCCGATCTGCCGCTCTACGGCGTGCCGGTCGCGGTCAAGGACAACATCGACGTCGAGGGGCTTCCCACCACCGCCGCCTGCCCCGCCTTTGCCTATATGCCGGCGAAAGACGCAACCTGCGTCGCGCGGCTGCGGCGCGCGGGCGCAATCGTCATCGGCAAGACTAACCTCGATCAATTCGCCACCGGGCTCGTCGGCGTGCGCACCCCCTACGGCATCGCGCGCAACCTGTTCGACCCGGCGCTGATCCCCGGCGGATCGAGCGCGGGTTCGGCGATCGCGGTAGCCGCAGGCCTCGTGCCGCTCGCGCTCGGCACCGATACGGCGGGCTCGGGCCGCGTGCCGGCGGCGCTCGGCAACATCGTGGGCTTGAAACCGAGCCTCGGGCTCGTCTCGACCGCGGGCGTGGTGCCGGCCTGCCGCAGCATCGACTGCGTGTCCGTGCTTGCGCTCACCGTCGATGACGCGTTCGCCGCGCTCGCCGCCATCGCCGGGTTCGACAACGCCGATCCGTATTCCCGCCGGCGCAGCCCCGGCGCGTTGAAAGAGGTGCCGCGCGGCGCGCGGCTCGGCGTGCCGAAGCCGGATCAGCGGGAGTTCTTTGGCGACAGAGCGTCTGCCGCCGCTTACGACGATGCGCTCGCGCGTTTAGCGCGGCTCGGCGCAAGCATCAGCGAATTCGACATGGCGCCGTTCTACGAGGCGGCGCGCCTCCTCTACGAGGGGCCCTGGGTCGCCGAGCGCTACCTCGCCGCGCGCACAGTGATCGAGGCGGCGCCTGAGGCAGTGCATCCGGTGACGCGGCAGATCATCCTCGCCGGCGCCAAGATCAGCGCGGCGGATGCGTTTACCGCCTTCTACCGGCTCGAGGAGCTGCGCCGTGTCTGCGAGGCGACCTTCCGCTCGATGGACGCCATGGCGCTGCCGACCGTGCCGACGGTCTACACAGTCGAGCAAGTGCTCGCCGATCCCGTCGCGCTCAACAGCCGACTCGGCGCTTATACCAATTTCGTCAACCTGCTCGACCTTTGCGCGCTCGCGCTGCCGGCGGCGATGCGCGCGGAAGGCACACCCTTCGGCATCACGCTCGTCGCGCCTGCGGGCGAGGACGCGGCGCTCGCTTCGATCGGCCGCGCGTTCCACGCCGCGACCGCGCTGCCGCTTGGCGCGACCGGCGCGCCGCAGCCCGCGCTTGCCGAGAAGGCGAGGGTCAGCGTGTAGGCCGCACGCCTCCGGCCTCTCTCCTGCCCTGATGCTGAGGAGCCGCGTTTTCGACACGCCATCGTGCGGCGTCTCGAAGCATGAGGGCCGCACGCCGCCTCATCCTTCGAGACGGCGCCATAGCGCGTCGGAAGACGCGCGTAAACGCGCTTCAGGCGCCTCCTCAGGATGAGGCAGCTTGCGCGCTGCCTCTCTCGGAAGGGAAGGCGGAAAAAGACCGATATGTTGTGCTGAACTCAGAACGATCGCGGCGGCGCGCGACGCGGCGCAAGCTCCCGCTTTTTCGGCATGGGAAGCAAGCCTTCCCGCTGCGCCTGCTTCCTGGCCGCCTTGCGCGCCCTGCGGATGGCTTCCGCCTTCTCGCGCGTCTTGCGCTCGGAGGGTTTTTCGTACGCCTTGCGCCGCTTCATCTCGCGAAAGACACCCTCGCGTTGCAGCTTCTTTTTGAGCACTCTTAGAGCTTGATCGACGTTGTTGTCGCGAACGATGACCTGCAAAATTTTTCCAATCGTGGTGGTGGCGCCACAGGCGCGGTCAAAAAGTTGATGTTGTCGCGTCAGCGGGTTTTGATATTCTCCGCCGACTGCTTGCCGCGGTTGCTGACGAGCTCGTATTCGACCACTTGACCTTCGTTGAGGGAGCTCAGGCCCGCGCGCTCGACCGCGGAGATATGGACGAATACGTCTTTACCGCCGTCCTGCGGCTGAATGAATCCATAGCCCTTCGTCGGGTTGAACCATTTCACTGTGCCAGTAGCCATCATGGCCTCCTTTGTCTGCACGAAGCTAATAGCGGCCACATGACGATCGTGCGACCGCTTATCCGAAGTCAGCGTTGCCTATGGGACCGCGAGGTGCGCGACAAAACAAGGCCAAACTCGAATACCGGCAGTGTACGCGGTTCCGGTAAGCGGTTCAACTACGCGCTCCGGCCGAGAACAAACGGGTCGGACGCCTCGACAATCTCCCGAATAAGGCGCAGGGTCAGCCATCACCGGCCATACACGCGAACATGCAGGCACCCGTCGCAGAGAGACCGCTCGCGCTCCTGCCTGTGACCGAGGAGCATGACGTGTGCATGATCTTATTTTCCTGGCGCGGGTCACGGCCGCCCGCTTTGTGCTGGCGGCCGTTGCTCTGGCGGCGAGCAAACATCTTCGAGGGTTGCGCGGATGACACGGCGCGCGGCGCTTGGTATCGTTAACTGCAGAAAGGGTTGAGTCATGCGGATTTATATTTTCAAATCGGAGACGAGGAAAGGTTTGCAAGCTTTCGCGGGCGATCTCACGGGCAGCAGGCTTCCACAGCAGCTGGGTCCTTGGACCGCAACGGGCGCCGTCGGGCCGGAGAAGGCTCCGCCCCACAAATTCTCGCGCGACGCGATCGAACAGGCAATCGACACCAAAGGATTTCAGCTCTGGCGCCTGGCCAAGAAGGCAGAGGCGCAGGCCTGAGGCGCGTTTTCAAACGCGCTTTCTCCGCGACAAATCAGGCGCGCCGGCACAATCTCGCGCCCGCTTGCACAGCAACGAGAAATGCCGGTCCTGCGGGTTCCCGCACCACGCGCGGACGGCTTACAATTTTGAGTTGGTATTTTCATTGTAAATAACAATCCGAGAACATTGGGAGCGCGCCCGACACACGCGCAGGTTGGTGTCACCAACGCACCTGTC
>VAZM01000162.1 GCA_005883135.1 Alphaproteobacteria bacterium | reverse complement strand
GGGCGTTGGCGCCGCGGGCGCAATGACCATCACCGGTTTTCCGGCGATTTCCTACGCCCAAGCTGACGTCATCAAGATCGGCCACCTGACGCCGCGGACGGGGTTTCTCGGGACGCTCGGCGAGTATGCCGTTCAGGCGGTCGACCTCTCGGTCGAGGAAATCAACGCCGCCGGCGGCGTCATGGGCCGGAAGATCGATCTTATCAAGGAGGACTCCGTCAATCCGCAGACTGCCTCGACCAAGGCCGAGCGCATGGTCGAACGCGACAAGGTCGCCTGCATCGTCGGCGAGATCTCGTCCGCCTCCGGCCTCACGATCTCCCAGGTCGCGGACCGTACCAAGACGCTCTTTGTCAACACGGGCTGCAACTCGGACGAGCTCAGGGGCAAGGGCTGCAAGAAGTTCATGGCGCACGTGGAGTCCGCCAACTCGATGTACGTCAAAACGGTCGGCCGCGCGCTTCTCGCCAAAAACCTCGTCAAGGGCAAGAAGTGGTTCTCGCTCACGGCCGACTATGCCTTCGGCCACGATCTCTTGAGGGTTGCCAAGCGCTTTATGGAGGGCAACGGCGGGCAGTTTGCAGCCGATAGGCTGGTGCCGACCGATGCGACCGACTTCTCGGCTCTCCTACTCGAGATCCGTACGGCCAAGCCTGACCTCGTGGTTTCGAATCTCGCCGGCCTGCAGATCACCAACTTCTTGAAGCAGTATTCCGAATTCGGGCTCGACTTCCCGGTTGCTGGCTTCGGCTTCGATACAGCGGTCGCGTGGGGCGCCGGCAAGGGCAACTTCTTCGGGACCTGGCCGCTGGTCTGGCATCACCTGATCGACACGCCCGGATCCAAGGCCTTCGTCGCGGCCTTCACCAAGAAGTACAACAAGCCGCCCGAGAACCAGGCCTGGGGCGACTACGTCGCCTTGAAGATCCTCGCGCAGTCCATGAACGATGTGAAGTCGACCGAGGCCGCCAAGCTGGTTGAGCATTGGGAGAAAGGTGCAAAGTTCGACCTCCTCACGACGCGGCCCGGTTATTTCCGCGCCTGGGACCATCAGCTCATGCATGAGATGTATGCGGTCGAGGCGCTTAAGGCCTCCGAGCTAAAGAACCAGTGGGACATCTACAAGCCGAGCCCGCCGGTGCCGGGCGCGAATGAGGACCTCGAGATCATCGCGCCGACCAAGGAGGAGAACGCCTGCACCTTTGTCTGATCCGTCGGCGCCCATGATGGGCAGCGCCGTGTCAGCGACTCTCCAATACCTAAGATTATAAAATCGCGAGTCGCGAGCCAGGATGCCGACGGTACCCCTTCCCTTGCGGGGAGGGGGTGCCAGTCGCACTCGGCAATAGCGGCTTACGGTTCAGTAACCGCAGCGTCGTTTCGTTTCGGAGTGGCCGCCCTGCAATCCGTTCTCTTCCTCCAGCACGTGTTGAATGGCCTGCTCGCGGGCACGTACTACCTGTTGATCGCGCTCGGGCTGTCGCTGATCTTCTCGCTCGGCGGCATCGTCAATCTCGCCCACGGCGCGTTTTATGCGATCGGCGCCTATCTGACGGTCGTGCTCTCCCCGACGATTGGCTTTGGCGGGTCGATCGTCGCCTCGCCGATAGTGGTCGGTATCCTCGGGGTGATCATCGAGCGCACATTATTCCGCCGCTTCTACAAGGCCGATCCGAGTCTGTCGCTGATTCTGACCTTCGGCCTCGCGATGGTCGCGGAGCAGGCACTGCGCATGATCTTCGGCGCACCGCCGCTTTCCTACTCCATCCCGCAGGAGCTCCGGGGCCAGCTGTTCATCGGCAGCTTCGTTTATCCGTATTATCGGGTGTTGTTGCTCGCGGTCGCGGCGGCCTGCATCGCGGGCCTCTGGTTCCTGCTGCAGCGGACCGCGTTCGGACGCGTCGTGCGCGCCGGCGTGCAGAACCCCGACATGGTCGGCGCGCTCGGCATCTCCCTCGAGCCCTACATGGCGGCGGTGGCGCTCCTCGGCGTCGGACTCGCAGGCCTTGCCGGCGTCATGCTCGCGCCGATCTTCTCGATCCACCCGGCCATGGGCAGTGAGATCATAACGGCGGCCTTCGTCGTGGTCGTTATCGGCGGCCTGGGATCGTTCTGGGGCGTCGTGGTGGCTGCGATGATCGTCGGCTTGGTGAAAGGCCTGGTCGTCGCCTTAGGCTATCCGCAGTTCTCGGAGGCGGCGATGTATGTGTTGATGCTATTCATGCTGCTGGTCAGGCCCCGCGGTCTGTTCGGCGAGCGCATTCAACGGTTCGAGTGAGGTGCACGATGCCGCAAGCACGTGATCTCCTCACTGCCGCGGCCGCGCTGGCAATCCTGCCGTTTGCACTGGCGTCGATCGGGCTCGGCGTCACCTCGGCGACCGAGGTCGTCGTGTTCGCAATCGCCTGCATGGCGCTCAATATCCTGGTGGGCTACACCGGCCTCACCTCGTTCGGCCACGGCGCCTGGTTCGGGCTGGCCGCCTATGGGGCGGGACTGGCTCAGCTGAACCTGTTTCCTGGCTCGATCCTGCTTCCGATCGGCGTGGGCCTCGCCGTCGTCGCCCTCGCTTCGCTCATGTTCGGCTATGTGATTCTGCGCCGGCGCGGCGTCTACTTCGCGCTGCTGACGCTGGCGCTGGCCGCGATGCTCTATACGATCGCATTCCGGTGGACGGAGGTCACCGGGGGAGAGAACGGCCTCGGCGGCATCACGCGGCCGGTGATCTCCGGCATCTCCTTCGATACCTCGTTGCCGTTTTATACGCTCGTCGCGTCGATCGGTTTCGCCGTCGTTTACGTACTCTGGCGCTTCCACCGCTCCCCGGTCGGCCACGTGCTAGTCGCGATCCGCGAGAACGAGACCCGCGTCCGCTTCATCGGCTATCAGGCCAGCCACTACAAGCTCTTAGCCTTTGTGGTCTCGGCAACCATCACCGGGCTCGCCGGCACGCTCCTACTGTTCAACAACCGGATGACCTCCGCTGACCCGATCTCGGTCGCCTTCTCGGGTGAGCTCTTGGTAATGGTCATCATCGGCGGCATGCGCTCTTTCCTAGGCCCCGCGCTCGGTGCGCTCTTTTTCGTAATCTTCCGCGACTACCTATCCAGCATCACCGAAGATTGGCTGCTCTACTTCGGCCTCTTGTTCGTCGCCTTCATCGTGTTCTCGCCAACGGGGCTGGTCGGGCTTGGCGAAAGGCTGCTGGCGCCGTTCAAGACGGCAACGGTCGAGGACGCGGCCATGGCGAGTCGCCAGGCGGGCGCCGTCGAACTGCCCGCCTTCCTGAAGCCGAAGGATCATCGCGACGGCGCAATCTTGGAAGTCGAGGGCATCGCCAAGAGCTTCGGCGGCATCAAAGCCGTTCAGGACGTGAGCTTCTCAGTCAAGGATCGCACCTTGCACGCCCTGATCGGACCGAACGGCGCCGGCAAGACAACCGCGTTCAACCTGATCTCTGGCATGTACACGCCCGACGCGGGCAGCGTCACGCTCGACGGGCGCG